>JAJFTY010000053.1 GCA_021372695.1 Deltaproteobacteria bacterium | reverse complement strand
TCGCGGAGCGGACATAGGCCTGGGTGATGTCATGCGGTTCGTTCCGGTAGTCCGGCTGCGACTGCATGATCACCTGCCATATCCGGCCGTACTGGAGAAACTGGCCGACGTAGGACGAGCCGAAGTAGGCCTGCAGGGTGTCGTAGACCGTGGAAACGTGGATTCCCAGCAACTCGGCCCTGGTCCGGTCCACATTCAGGTAGAGCTGCTGCTGGCTCGCGGAAAAGGTGGTGTAGACCGAGGAGAGCTCCCGGCGCTTGCGGGCCTCGGCAACGAACCTCCCCGCGATCTTGTCGAGCTCCTGCGGCGAGCCGCTCCCCTTGTTCTGGATGTAGAACTCGAAACCGCCGCTGGTGCCCAGACCCTGGATGGAGGGCGGGTTCATCGGATAGACCGTCCCCTCCTTGATGCCGGAGAGTTTGCGTTCCAGGTCCCGGACCACGCTGAAGGAGTCGCTCCCCTGGCCTTTGCGCTCGTCGTACGGCTTGAGCGCGGCAAAGAGCTGGGCCGCGTTGCTCGCGCCGACGCCGTCGATCTGGGCCACGTCGCCGACCGCCGGGTTGCTCCGGGCGAGCTCCACGGCCCGGTCGCTGACGGCGATGGTCCTCTCCATGCTCGCCGCGTCGGGTAGGGTGCTGTCCAGGAAGAGGTAGCCCTGATCTTCCTGCGGCACGAAGCTCCCGGGCACGACTTTGAAGAGCAGCACCACCGCAACGATGACCCCGGCAAAGAGGCATAGCCCCGTGATCCTGTGGCGGATCAGCCAGGCCACGCCGCCGATGTAACCATCGGTCAGGCGGCCGAGACCCGCTTCGAACCACTTGAAGAAACCCCGCTTCGGGCCCAGCTCCGGTTTCAGGATCCGGGCCGCCAGGGCGGGCGAGAGGGTCAGGGCCACGATGCCGGAGAGGACCATGGAGATGGCGATCGTCACGGCGAACTGTTTGTAGAGTGTGCCGGTCATCCCCCCGAGAAAGGCGGTCGGCAGGAAGACCGCCCCCAGCACGAGCACGATCGCGATCAGCGCCCCGGTCAGTTCTCCCATCGCCTTCTTGGCGGCCGCCTTCGCAGTCATGCCGTAGGCCGCGATGTTGTGCGAGACGTTTTCGACCACGATGATGGCGTCGTCGACCACCAGGCCGATCGCCAGGATCATGCCGAACAGGGTCAGCATGTTGGTGGTGAACCCCAGCGCCCGGATGCCGATGTAGGTGCCGATGATGGTGATCGGCACCGCCAGGATCGGAATCAGGGTGGCCCGGAAACTCTGGAGGAACAGGAATACCACGAGCACCACCAGCGCCACCGCCTCGAAGAAGGTGTGGACGACCTTTTCGATCGAGGCCTCGGTGAATTTGCTCGTGTCGAGCACCACCTTGTAGTCCAGGCCGTCCGGGAAGCTCTTTTTCAGGCCGGAGAGGAGCGCATGAACCTTGCGGGAGGTTTCGAGGGCGTTGGCGCCGGGCTGCTCGTAGACCACGATCGCGACCGCTTTCTTGCCGTTCACCTTGGTGGCGATGGAGTAGTCCATGGCCCCGAGCTCCGCGCGGGCCACGTCCTTGAGCTTGACCGTGGCCGAGCCCGCGTTCGCGGCGCGGACGATGATCTCGTCGAACTCGGCGGGGGTGGTCAGCATCCCCTTGGTGGTGACCACGAAGGACTGCTGGGTCCCCGGTGGAGCGGGGGACTGGCCGATGGAGCCGATGCCGAAGGCTTTGTTCTGCTGCGAGATGGCCGCAGAGACGTCCTGGACGGTGAGGCCGAGCTCGGTCAGGCGGTCCGGCTTCAGCCAGATGCGCATGGCCACGTCGGGTCTGGGGAACATGCCGGAGAGGTTCGCCCCGGGAATCCGCTTGATCTGATCCAGAATGTTGAGGTTCGTGTAGTTCCCCAGATAGACGGGGTCGTAGCGGTCATCGGGCGAGTAGACGCTGATCACCATCATGAACGACCCCGAGCGCTTCTGAACCGAGACCCCCTGCCGGCTGACCACTTCCGGCAGGAGCGGCAGGGCCTGATTCACCCGGTTCTGCACATTGACCTGGGCCATGTCCGGATCGGTGCCGGGTTCGAAGGTGAGGGTGAGCGACATGCTGCCCG
>JAJFTY010000051.1 GCA_021372695.1 Deltaproteobacteria bacterium | reverse complement strand
CTGCACGGTCGCATCATACAGGGAACCTGCCTCACTGTCAAAATTTCGGCAAGATTGGTAGTGACTCATTTTGGTTGCAAAGACGCCTCGCGAAGCGAGATTTAAAGATTTTTCCGGGTACCTCTGCCGGCGAAGCGCAGCTAATTTTGCCGTTGCAGCTGAGCGAGACGTTGCAGGGTCGAAAAATAGCTGAGCGCAAATCGAGGCTGGTCGTCGCGACTGAAACCGAGTCACCACCGCGAGATTCACCGATTGAAAAATTTCCGGCCATCCTGTATCTTTCCATCCAGACGAGAGGCAGGAATGGACCCGGAAGAAGCCTTTCAGGAAGGGAGATCATGGCAGCATGGGACGGCTGAAACCAATATTTTTGTTTTTATTGATCCTCTGGCTGGCATCGCCCAATCTCCATGCGGAAGTTTACCAATGGACCGATCAGGACGGCATTACCCATGCATCCAGCGATCTTCAGAAGATCCCCGCCCCGTATCGCGGCAATGCCGAGGTAATTTCCGCCACGGCAGGAAGGGGTGAAACCGCCGAAGAATACTTCGTCCCCTTTGAGAAAGGGGCATCCGGCATCATCCTGGTGCAGGTGTTCTTGAACGATTCGATCCGTGCCAGGATGGTTTTGGATACCGGGGCGAGTCTCGTGCTCATTTCCGATGAGCTGGCCGGAAGAATGGATCGGATGACATCGTCCTCTGCGGAAGGAAAGATCCGGTTGAAAACAGCCGGGGGCGATGTCGAGGGACGGTCCATCTCGATCGACAAGGTCGAGTTGGGCGATGCGGTGAGGGAAAATGTCCGAGCCGCCGTCAGTCATCAGAAAGCGGCCTTCGATGGCTTTGACGGGTTGCTGGGATTGAGTTTTCTTGAAGGATTCAATGTGACGATCGATCATCAAAACCGGCAGATCATCCTGAGAAAGCCATGAAGCAGATTCCGGTCATGATGGAGCCCGGGAAACACGGATGAACTGAAGACAGGCCCGGATGCGAATCGCGGCTGTCACTTTCATGAGAACGGTCCGAAAAGAGTGCGGATGAGCCATGGATGATGCCAGACTTCCGGCAGAGGCAGCGCCGCGATTCATCTGCGACGTTCACCTGGGAATACTTGCCAGACGGCTCCGCCTGCTGGGGTTTGATACGGTCTACCGGAATGATCTGGAAGACGATGAGATCATCCGAATCGCCACCGAAGATCAGCGGATCATCTTGACGAGGGATGGTGAAATCCTCGGTCACAGAGCGGTTCGGAGTTATCGGCCGGATTCCATATTTTCGGATGAGCAGGTCCGAGAAGTGCTCGCCGTATTCGTCTTGCGGGAGAAGATCAGACCGTTTTCCAGATGCATCACGTGTAACGGCGAACTCATTCCCGTCGAAAAAGACGCCATCATAACCCTGGTTCCGCCTCGCAGCGGGCGATTCATGAAGCTTTTCTGGCAATGTCAGGGGTGCCGAAAGGTGTACTGGCAGGGATCGCATTATGAAACGCTGAAGCGATGGATCGCAGATATCGTTCAGAGGAGTTTGAACCGGTGACCCGGCGCTTACACCCCCTTAGCCCGCGAATTTGCCCTGTATCCGGGCACCCCAGGAACCCAACGCTTACACCTTCCATACGGCATTTGACATCCACAGGTCTGCGACGTTAAGCCCCTCGCTGCAAAATAATCCTTGACAGAATCCCTTCCCTCCCATCATAGTAACTACCAAGGTAGTTAATAGTCGGACAAGGGAGACCTGCCATGGAAAAAGAACTGTCGGGACTTCTGGGGCTGGGATTTACGGAATATGAAGGCAAGGTTTACCTTTCGCTTCTCAGAGAAAACCCCGCTTCAGCGTATGAAATTGGAAAAGCCTCCGGGGTTCCGACCTCCAAGATCTACGAAGTCCTGAAGAAACTCGCCAGCAAGGGGATCATCACCGTGATCGACGACGGAAAGACGAAGCGGTATGTGCCTGCCGAACCCGAAGAGTTTCTCGACCGCTACCGAAGCAGGACGGTGAAGATCCTGGATGATCTGCGGCTCTCTCTGACGGCCGCACGGGGGGAAAGAAGACTTTCGCAGATATGGAACATCCGCGAATACGAATACCTGATCGACAAGACCCGGCGCATGATCGAAAGCGCCTGCGTTTCGGTCCTCCTGTCCGTATGGAAGGAGGAACTGGCACTCCTGGAGGACGTCATCACGGATGCCCTGGAGCGAAAGGTCAAGGTCGTCATCGTCCATTTCGGCCCTCCGGAGCTGACCCTGGGTCGGATGCACCAGCACCCCATCGAAGACACCCTCTATCAGGAAAAAGGGGGACGGGGAATGACCGTCGTCACTGATTCCAGAGAGGTTCTGATGGGAACCATCTCCGAAGATCACCGGGTCGAAGGAGCCTGGAGCAGAAACGGCGGCTTTGTCATGATGGCCGAAGACTACATCAAGCACGACGTCTACATCATGAAGATCGTCGGACAGTTCGAAAAGCCACTCAAGGAGCAATACGGAGAGCGTTACGAACAGCTCCGGGACATCTATCGGGAAGGGTGAGGCCATGAAGATTTACATCAACGGCAGGTATCTCAGCAAGGCTCGGGCGGCGGTGTCCGTGTTCGATCACGGTCTGCTTTATGGCGACGGCATCTTCGAAGGATTGCGGATTTACGGCAGGCGCGTTTTCCGTCTCGAGGCGCATCTTGAACGGCTTTACAGGAGCGCAAAGGCGATCCTGCTGACCATTCCCCTGAGCCCGGTGCAGATGGAGGAGGCCGTCCTGGAGACGGTCCGCGTGAATTCCAAACAGGAGGGCTATATCCGCCTGATCGTCACACGCGGAGAGGGTCTGCTGGGCATCGATCCGACCTCCTGCGGCAAGGCAACGGTGATCATCATCGTCGGCGATATCCAGCTCTATCCGAGGAAGTTCTATGAGACGGGAATAGAGATCATCACCGCCTCGTCGCGACGCATCCCGGCGGACTGCTTCGATGTTCGGATCAAGTCCCTGAATTATCTTAACAATGTTCTGGCCAAGATGGAGGCCACCCGGGCGGGGTGTCTGGAGGCCGTGATGCTGAACTCCGCAGGCTTCGTCGCCGAGTGCACCGCGGACAACATCTTCATCGTCCGGGAGAAAGCCCTGTTGGCTCCGGCACCGCACCACGGCGCGTTGGACGGGATCACGATGCAGACCGTGGCCCAGATCGCCGGCGAGTTGGATTTTACGGTGCGCAGGACAGCCCTGACGCCTTACGATCTCTACACCGCCGACGAATGTTTCATGACCGGAACAGGCGCTGAGATCATGCCCGTCATCCGGATCGACGGCAGAACCATCGGCGACGGCCAGCCGGGAGAGATTACGGAAGGGCTCCGGGATCGCTTCCGGCAGATCGTGACGGCGGGCTGCGATTGACCTGCATGAGGCCAGCCAGTTTTGCCTTGACAAACGATTCCCGGTATGGTTTATGGGAAAACTTATTAATTTCAACCGGGGATTGAGACGATGAAAAAGACATTGACCGTGTTCAGCAACACCAAACGAAAGCGCACCCATGGTTTCCTCATCCGGATGTCCACCCGGGGAGGGAGGGATGTCCTCAGCCGAAGGCGCGCCAAGGGCCGGAAAAGACTGGCCGTGTAATCCGGGTGCGGGCCAAGGGGAGGTCGGGGAGGCCCCGGGAAGGGGGGCGGTACGACATGGAATCCCAAACCTTTGGCAAGGACGAACGCATTCGGAAACGCCAGGACTATTTGCGGATTTATCAGGAGGGGGTGCGGAGTTACTCCGCGCACTTCACCATCATCACCTGTGGGAACCCGGTGGGCGTCCGCAGGCTGGGGATGACGGTGAGCAAGAAGGCAGGGAACGCCGTACAGAGAAACAGGATCAAACGCCTTTTGCGTGAGTTTTTCAGGTTGAACAAATCCCGGCTTCCAGCCGCTCAGGACATCGTGATCATCGCCAAAAGAGGAATATTGCCGCTGATGTACAGAGACGTCTGCACGGAGCTTGGGAGCCGCCTGATCCAAAAAAACGATGTCTGAAAATCTTTTCTTGCGGTTACTGGGAAATCTCTTCGTGGCGCTGATCCGCGTGTACCAGATTTGCGTCTCCCCTTTTCTGGGCCCCTGCTGCCGTTACTATCCGACCTGCTCCGAGTATGCAATCATCGCCGTCCGGCGCTACGGCCCTCTCCGGGGCGCCTTTCTGGGCTTGACACGGATCCTCCGCTGCCACCCGTTCCACACCGGCGGGTACGACCCGGTGAAATGAAAATTTAAAACATCCCTTGGAGGTATGAATGGACAAGAGAACCCTTCTCGCCGTTGTCCTATCGATCATCGTATTGCTGGTCTATCAGAACTTCTTCGCGAAGCCGCCCGTCAAGACGGCCCCTGCCCCGACCGAGCAGACAGCCCCTGCCACCCCGCAAACGGCGGCTGCGCCACCGGCCGCGACCGCGCCGGCCTCTCCTGCGCCAACCGCCGCAGCCCCCGCCGCGGCGATTCGGACGGGCGCGGCGGCCCGGATCGCGGCCGCCCCGGCCGTAGCCGGAGCCGAGCGTGACGTCGTCGTGGAAACTCCACTCTACCGGGCCGTTTTCACCACCCGGGGCGCAGCCCTGAAGTCGTTTCAATTGAAGCAGTACAAGACTGCCCTTGCCGATAGCGAGGACGTGGTCGATAAATTCATGCGCCTGATCGGCCGGGGAAAGCCAAAACCAACGGCCGGTCCTCAGCCCATCGAACTGGTCCATGTCACCGGGGGGATGCCGAAACCGCTTTCCGTCTCCTTCCCCGATTCGACCGTCAATGTCCCCGAGAACGGGCTCTACGACGCGGACAGCAACCTGCTCGACATGACCAAGGGCGGGGAACCCCGCCGTCTGACGTTCACCCAACCCTACCCGGGCGAAATGAAGATCGAAAAGACGTTCATCTTCCATCCGGACAAATTCAGCTTCGAACTCGAGGTCCGGGTCCATAACCTAGGGTCCGCCCCCCTGAACGAGAACGGCGGTCTCAGCTGGTACCAGTACGTCGATCCTGCGGCGCCGACGGACAGCTACGGCCACGACGGCCCGGTCACCTACGTCGCCAAGAGCATCGACCGGATCGAGGTCGCCAAGATGGAGACGGACAAGACCTTGGGTCCCAACGTTTCCTGGGGAGGATTCGAGAGCAAGTACTTTATCGCCTCGCTGATCCCGCAGAATCCCTCACTGACAAGCCTGCGGCTGTCGAAGGACGCCAGCCACATGGTCTCCGTCGGCCTCAAGGGTCCGAAGAACGTGATCCCCCCGGGCCAGGCCGGCCTCTTCAGCTATTCTCTCTACCTAGGGCCGAAGGATTACGACATCCTCAAGGCCCAGAACCTCGGTCTGGAAAACGCCATCGATTTCGGCGACTGGCTCAAGTGGCTCGCCATCCCGCTCCTGGTCTCCCTCAAGTTCCTCTACGGCTACGTCGGCAACTACGGGATCGCGATCATCATCCTGACCATCCTGATCAAGCTCATCTTCTGGCCCTTGGGAAACAAGAGCTACAAGTCGATGAAGGAGATGCAGAAACTCCAGCCGCTGATGGCCGCCCTGCGAGAAAAGTACAAGAACGACAAGGCGCGGCTCAGCCAGGAGTCGATGGCCCTCTACAAGACGCACAAGATCAATCCGTTGGGCGGATGTCTGCCGATGGTCGTGCAGATCCCCGTCTTCTTCGGCCTCTACAAAGCGCTGCTCTATGCGATCGAACTGCGTCACTCACCCCTCTTCTGGTGGATTCAGGACCTCTCGGCGAAAGATCCCTACTACATCACGCCGCTCGTCATGGGTGCCACGATGTTCATCCAGCAGAAGATGACCCCCACGGGGGCCGACCCCATGCAGGCGAAGATCATGCTCTTCATGCCGGTGATCTTCACCTTCATGTTCCTCAACTTCCCGTCGGGACTGGTGATCTACTGGCTGTTCAACAACATCATCAGCATAGGGCAGCAGGTCTACATCAACAAGAAACCGGTCTAAGAGGTAAATGGATCCATGGCAGGAATTGAAATCGAAGGGAAGACCATTGATGAAGCCATCGAAAAGGCTTGCGTCGAGTTCAAAGTTCCCCGGGAAAAGCTCAATATCGAAATCATCTCGGAGGGAAACCCGGGTTTCCTCGGCATCGGGTCAAAAAAGGCCCGAATCCGGGCGGGTCTCCTCTCCATAGAAATGACACTGGACGACGTTTTCCCCCGCACTGAAACGGCCAAGGCGCCGGCTCCGGTCCAGATGGAAAGAGCCGCCGCATCGCTCCCGAAAGCCAATGAAGCCGCAAACAGCGCCGACCGCCGTCGGGTGAGGACGGCTGCGCCGGCCCCGAAGGAACGGCCGGAAGCGCACCGCGCCCCCGCAGCGGTGAAATTGGAAGCCGGAGAACCGGTTGAACCGGAGAATGCCGCGAAACCGGACGCCTCACCGGCGGGCGCGGACGATGGCGAGTCCGCTGCCCAGAAGGCCAAGCGGATCCTCGAGGGGCTTTTGACCCGCATGACGATCCCCTCCCCGGTGACCGTCGAGGAGACGGACGAAGCGATCGTCCTGAACATCCAGGGAGACGGCAGCGGCCTGCTCATCGGGAAGCGGGGCCAGAACCTCGACGCGATCCAGTACATCCTGAACAAGGCGGTCCACCACACCGCAAACGGCCACAAGATGATCACCATCGACACCGAGGCTTACCGCAAACGGCGCGAGGAGTCGCTCGTCGCCCTCGCAGTCCGGCTCGGTGAAAAGGTCAAGAAGACGCAGAAGCCGGTGACGGTGGGCCACATGAACGCCCATGACCGCCGTGTCATCCACATGGCCATGCAGAACGATGAAACCCTGACGACCAAGAGCCGCGGCGAGGGTGAATACCGGAAAATCGTGATTCTGCCGGCCCGGCGCGGTCCGGACCATCCCGACGCCTGACCGCAGCTTCATCATTTGCGGTGATCGACGCAGGCTACAGGGAGGCGGTGAGGCTATGATCCCATGATCTTCAGGGAGACCATCGCAGCCATCGCCACCCCCCCCGGCATCGGAGGGGTGGGCATCATTCGCGTCAGCGGACCGGACGCGGAGGGGATCGCCCGGCGCCTCTTCAGACCCCTGCCCCCGGAAGATCTAATCTCTCACCGCCTCTACCACGGCGAGATCGTCTCGCCGGCAACGGGCGAGGTCCTCGACGAGGTCCTCATCGCCTTATTGCAGAAGCCCCACTCCTACACCGGCGAAGACACCCTGGAGATCAACTGCCACGGCGGGCCACTGATCCTCCGCACCGTTCTGGAGGAGGTCCTGCGGGCCGGCGCCCGCCCGGCGGAGCGAGGGGAATTCACGAAGCGTGCCTTCCTCAACGACCGGCTCGACCTGACCCGGGCAGAGGCGGTTCTGGACATCATCACGGCGCAGACGCGGCCCGGGCTTGCAGCGGCTATCGGACGCCTGAAGGGAAGGCTCTCGGGCCGGATCGAAGAGATCCGAAGCGAGATCATCGACCTGCTGGCCGCAATCGAGGCGTCAATCGATTTTTCCGAAGAGGAGGGGATCGGCGAGGCAGCCGGCGATCTTCCCCTCCAGGCCGGGTGCATCGTCGAGCGGATCGCAGCCCTGGCGGCGACCTACCGCCAGGGGAGGATCTACCGGGAAGGAATCGGCATCGTGATCGCCGGCCGCCCGAACGTCGGCAAATCGTCCCTGTTGAACCGCCTTCTCGGCGAAAAGCGGGCGATCGTCACCCCCGTCCCGGGAACGACCCGCGACTTCATTGAAGAGGCGGTCGACCTCGGAGGGATCCCTGTCCGTCTGACCGACACCGCAGGGCTTCGCCCCCCGGCAGACGAGATCGAAAGGGCAGGGATCGACCTCGTCTGGGAGCGGGTGGAGACGGCTGACGCCGTCCTTCTGCTCCTGGACGGAAGTGCGGAGCTGACCACAGACGACGAGGCGCTTCTCGCAAAATTGGCTGCAAAGCCGCTCCTCGTGGTCCTGAATAAATCCGACCTGCCGTGCCGCATCGATGAAGAGTCGCTCAGGGAACGCCTTCCCGAAGGGCCGCCGCCGATCCGAATCTCGGCGAAATACGGCGACGGGATCGGGCATCTGATCGCCGCGCTTCGCGACATGGTTCTGACGACGCCGGCGGCAGAGTCGCCGGCAGTGATGATCGCCCATCTCCATCAGAAGACCGCCCTCGAGAAGGCAGCCACCGGACTCCTGAGCGCACGGGAGGGGCTGATCGGCGGTCTTCCCGCTGAGTTTGTCGCCCTGGAGGTGCGCGAGGCCCTGGACGCCCTTGGCGAGATCATCGGCAGAACCACACCCGAGGAGCTCCTCGACCGGATCTTCGCCAACTTCTGCATCGGCAAATAGAAGGGAAACCATGCCCGAATACTGCCATCAGGAACCGGGAACGGAGGTCCGGTTCCTCGCCGGCCATTACACCATCGTTTCCGAAGAACGGATCGCCCATCAGGGCCGCGAACTTCTCATCGTGGTCGGGATCGCCGCCGTCGAGAGCACCTGCTGCGGGACCCAGGGCTGCCGTTTCGTGAACGTCCCGGGCTATGTCCTCGCCTGGAAACATCGCCAGACAGAGGAGGGCGCCCCCATCAGCGAGGTCGAGTCCATCGCGGGCGAAGAGGTGCAAACCGAGATCCGGCGGCTCCTCGGCCGCCGATTCCCCCACTCCCAGATTCTCTTCCCGGGATAGGCCGACAGAGAATTCCCTGACTTTTCGACCGAGGACCGGACCATGCTCATCCTGTCCGTGGCATTCCTGAAGGAGACCCTGGGCGAGGCTCCCCCGGGGCCGCAAACGACCGGAAAAAACCAACACGAAAATGATAGAGGCTGTCGTCAGTTAATCAATGAAATCATAACGCTCCGTCATATTCCTTGGGAATATGACTTTGAAACGGGGCCGTTCCGGAGCCTGACCGACCGGCTGAACGGCACTGATCGGTGCCGGGGGCGGCGTCACACACATTGCACAGTGAGACGATGGAAGGAATTGACTGGCGTATTCCCTGCAGTGAACCGGAATGGCTCCCGGGAATGTGCAATATAAAGAAATTTTATCCAAAATCAAACGATGGTGACAGGAATTGGGGAATCTGGTTATGCCGTTGGAATTATCAACTTCCAAATACTAATCGGCAGAAGCGATTGTCGGGTCGCAATATTTAGATGCAGTTTTCACGATGGAAGGAGGATGCACAGGGTGCCCCGATACCAATGGGTAATGGCCTGCCCAGACGTAGCGACCAGGGCAGGATCGACATTTTTCAGCCGAGCCCAGGAAAACGAACCTCTTTTCTCCACAGTCCCTGCCTTTTCACAACGATTCTGATTGTCAGGGGAACCGGTCGATATTCGGCGAATCGCGGTCGGCATGGTAACCGCGGGAGTCAACCTCCGTCAAACGGATTGTGGACGTAAGGAAAGTTCGGAGGTGTCGCCCTGGCCGAAAGCGACCGGTTTCAATCCCGTTGCCGCAAAACCCCTTACCCCGTCTCCTCCATCAGCATCCGCACCACGCGGCGAACCTCTTCCGGTTCCCGGGCCAGGGCCTGTTCCTCCCCTTTTTCGAGGACATCTACGGCCAGTCTTAACGGCCGCACAAATGCCGCCAGACTGCCGGGCATCTGCGCCTCAATCTGGCGCATTCCCTCTTTGCCCCGGTTCGTATCGCCGGATCTCATCAAAGCGAGTAGTGAGGCTCCGTAGGTGAGGACCGCCCGTTGCGCCGCTTCTTGAACGGCCTCCTCGGCATAACGGTTTGCTAGGTCCAAAAGTTCTGTGATCAGGACCCGGGCCCGTTCGCTGTCCCCCACTTTTCCGGCATCACTGAAAGCGTTGAAAAGACCCTTGGCCAACTGTTCCCTGACAGCCGC
>JAJFTY010000041.1 GCA_021372695.1 Deltaproteobacteria bacterium | reverse complement strand
TTTCAGGGTGAGCCCTCTCATGTTCGAGAATATGGAGGTAGAACACCGGGTCCGGTTTTGACAGGCCTATCTTGTTCGAAGCATAGACGGCATCGAAAATGGCGTAATGACCCTGGCTTGAATGGTAATCGTAATGGGGGTCGAAGGTGTTCGTGCCGCAGACGACCCGCGAACGTGCCTTCAGTTGCCTTATCAGCGTGACGACCTCCCGGTCGAGGGTCGGATGAAAAAACTTGCCGAACAGCTCTTCCTTCACTTCACTTCCGTATGACCTGGAGAAGTGGGCCCAGCAATCGGCGGTGGAAACCGTCCCCTTGAAGAGCTTTTCCAGGTCTCCCCCGGCAAAGGTGAGGAATTCTTCCGGGGTGATGTCGAGGTAAGAGAGCAACTCGGGAAAGACGTCGGTATTGGACGCGACGACGCCGCCCATGTCGAAGATGTACAGCGTCACGCCCATTATCCCTTTTTCCCCGTAAACACCACTGCGCCGCCCAGGAAGTATTTCGACAGTTTGAGAAACAGGATCAGCATGGGGATACTCGCTATGGCCGCCACAGCCATCATTGCCCCTTCGTCGGTATGTTTTTCCGCGGTGAACCGGACGATGTAGAGGGGAATGGTCTTCATCTCCTCGGTCTGGGCCACGAGCAGCGGCCACAATAGGTTGTCCCACTGGCTCTTGAAGGTGAGAACGGCAAGGGTTGCGATGGCCGGGATGCTGTTCGGAAGGACGATCTTCATGAAGATCATCGGCTCGCTTGCGCCGTCGATTCGTGCGGCATCCAGCATGGCGTCAGGAAAGGAGAGGTAATATTGCCTCATGAGAAAAATACCGAATGCGCTGACGATAAAGGGCGAGATCAACCCGAGATAGGAATCCTGAAACCCCAGCTTCATGATGATGAGATAAAGGGGGATCATGATCACTTCGAAGGGGATCATGATGGTCGCCAGGATCATCATGAAGACGATGTGCCTTCCCCTGAACTTGTACTTTGCCAGGCCGAATCCGGTAAAGGCCGAAAGAAACGCCGTGGTCGCGGTGACGGTCGAAGCGACGATCAGCGAATTGAGGATATTTCTGAGATAGATGAAGCTCCCGTCGTTTCCCCTGATGCCTTGCCAGTAGTTCTGCCAGTAAAAACCATCGGGTATCCATCGATAGGGCATTTTCATGATATCGGTTGCGGGCATCAATGACGCGGTAAACATGAATACAAAGGGTGCGAATATATAGGCCGCCGCGATGATGAGGAATGCCCAGATGAGGAGATCGATGATGAACGACTGGGGGGACGTCCGCTTCTTTTTTCTCTTCCGGTTGGCTTCCACGGCAAAGTCCCTTTTCAATAATCCACTTCTTCGGATTTGAACGTCTTGAACTGCAGCCACGTGAAGAAGAGCATCATGCAGAAGAGGATGATGCTCATGGCGCTCGCCAGACCGATGCTGCGATCCCTGATCGTGGTGTTATAGAGATTCAGGGTGATGACGTTGATCGGCTCCAATGGCGCTCCCCCCTGGGTGAAGAGGTACTGGGTACTGAACGTTTTCAGGCACTGGAGCATTGACATGATGGAGACCAGCACCGTTGTCGGCTTCAAAAGCGGAAGCGTGATGTACCAGAAATCGGTCCATCCGCTTGCCCCGTCTATCCTTGCCGCTTCATGGATGCTGTTGGGAATCGACCCCAGTCCGACGAGAAAGATGATGGTGAAGTAGCCGACGTATTTCCAGAAGTAGACCAGCATCGTGGATATCTGAACCATCGTGGAATCGGCAAGCCACTTGTGATCGATGCCGGGGGTATCGAAAAGGAAGTTCACCCATTGATTGGCCAGCCCCCTGGGATCCAGCATGAGGAGCCAAATCGCCGCAACCACGACGGACGATAAGACGGCGGGAGAGTAATAGGCCATCTGGAAAAACTTCTGAAACCGCTTCCTCGACATGATGAACAGTGCGAACAGGAGGCTGAACACCAGTATCGGGACAAAGGTTCCCAGGGTAAACACAACGGTGGCCCTTATGGAGTTCCAGAAATCTGGAGACCGGAGGAGGTAAGTGTAATTGTCCCATCCGACAAATTGGGGGGAGGCCAGGGATAACAGCTTCTTCTTGAACAGGCTCGTATACAGGGCGTTGAGGATCGGATAGAAGCTGAAGAGCGAAAAAAAGACGAGTGAAGGAATGATGAAGATCCATCCCCAGCGTGCCTTTTTATGTTCGATGCCCCTGCTGAATAGCCGTTTCTTCATATCCCTTTTCACCTGAAAAAGGGAGACAGGGATGAGTGGCAGTCCCATCCCTGTCTCCAGCGGAAATCACTATTTTTCCTCGAGCGCCTCCTGCGCCCTTCTTTTCAGCTTTTCCAGCGCCTGTTCCGGCGAGGCTCCGGCCAGCATGACGGACTCGACAGCCTCCCGGATGCATTCCTGAATCTTTGCGCTGTTCTCGCCGTAATAGACGATGTGCCCCCTGTCCATATCCTCCTTGAACACATTCGCGTAAGGCATCGCCTTGAATGTATCGGACTTCATGAGCTTCAGCGTGGGCTGGATCAGGCCCACTTTCGAGAGGTACTCTTCGGGACGGGAGAGCATATAGCCGATGAGCTTCCAGGCCATCTGCTGATTTTCCTTCGGCTTCGAGGCGTTGACCACGAGGTAATGTCCATAATAGTTGCCCGCGACATTTTTGACGGCATTCTTGAACACCGGGTAGGGGATGACCCTCCATTCCTTGCTGTTGTAGAACTCCGGATTGTCCTTCCGGATTCTGTCCTGCTGGTAGAGCCCGGATTCACACATGGCGATATCGTTTTTGTCCTTGTTGAAGAGCGATCTCGCAGGGGTATAGGTCGGGGACCCGAGGTTTTTCCCGTTCGGACCCCATTCCTTCATGAAGGTCAGAAATTTGATCCAGGCCTGGTCGTTGACGATCGCCTTCTTGCCATCATCACTGACGAGCTTTCCTCCGAGCTGTTCGACCATGGGAACCATGGAAACCAGATAGTAGGGATAACGGAAGTCAAAACCCCTTCTCTTGATGATCTGTCCGTCACGGATGACGATCTTCTGGGACACCTCGACCATCTGCTCCCACGTCTTGGGATAATCCTTCGCAGGGTTGAGCCCCGCCGCTTTGAATATCCTGTCGTTGATGTAGATGCACCAGTTCGTCAATTCCAGCGGGAGCCCGTAAAGCTTCCCTTCGAAGGTAGCCGGGTCCAGAACCCTGGGAAGATAGGCATCGTAAATGGCCTTGACGCTGGGATACCCGACTGCCTTGAAATCGATGGGAGCAAGGCGGCGATTGATGATGTACGCGTACTCCTGTTCAATCTCCATGTTGAAGATATCCGGGCCCCGGTCCGCGGCAAAGGCAGTGAGAACCTTTTCCGCTATTTTCCCCGACGGACTGCTGACCCTGTTTACCTTGACCCCTGGATTGGCTGTTTCGAATTCTTTGATGTATTTGTTTTCGATTTCTGTTCTGTTCGGGTCCTCGTGGGTCCAGTAGGTCAGCTCAACCTCTGCCCGCGCAACACTGACCATCACGGCGAAAAACAGTACCAGACTGGAAAAAATGCAGAGCTTTTTCATCGTCACACCCCCAGAAGTCAAGAAAGTTATGGAGAATTCAGACATCCAAGCTTTTCGTTCAGTTCCGCCGCCACCTCCTTTTGCCGCTCCCGGCATTTGCGTTTTGGAAGAACCCTGCTTCTCAACCGTCCCCCGGATTATACCTCTGTCTTTATCCGGAGGTGGGGAGGGTCCTTCCCGAACAGGTGCATCTTGTCCAGATCGACGGCCAGCTCGATCTCCTGATGCATCCGGACGCTGGACTGCGTGTCCACCAAGGCGACCAGACGATGTTTCCCTGCCGTCACATTGAGATGGACCTCCGAGCCCAGAGGCTCGATGACGCTGACGACGGCGCGAATGGCGTTGCCTCTGAGATGTTCCGGCGCGTAAAGGCGATCGTAGATGTCGTTGGGCCGGATACCGAAAAAGGCCTCCGAGCCGGCCAGCGATTGATAGTAGGGAGCCTTCTTCTCAGGAATGGAAAGCTGGAACGCCTCGGCGTCGATCATGAGACGGCCATCCTTTGCAAGAACACGACAGGGAATAAAATTCATCACCGGGCTTCCGATAAAACCCGCGACAAAGAGATTGACGGGGAAGTTGTAGACGCCTAAAGGGGCGCCGATTTGCTGAATCAGACCATCCTTCATCACCACAATCTTCGTCCCCATGGTCATGGCTTCCACCTGATCGTGCGTGACGTAGATGATCGTCGTTTGAAGACTGTCGTGAAGCTTGGAGAGTTCCTCGCGCATCTGGACGCGGAGCTTGGCATCCAGGTTGGAAAGAGGTTCATCGAAGAGAAAGACAGCCGGCTTGCGGACGATGGCCCTTCCCACGGCGACTCTCTGTCGCTGTCCGCCGGAAAGTTGCTTCGGCTTGCGATCGAGCAAATCCTGGATACCGAGGATCTCCGCGGCTTCCCGGACGCGCTGATCGATTTCTTTTTCCGGGAGCTTGCGCAGATTCAACCCAAAGGCCATGTTCTTGTAAACGGACATATGGGGATAAAGGGCATATTCCTGAAAGACCATGGCGATGTCCCGGTCTTTCGGGGGGAGGTCGTCGACAGCCCGATCGCCGATATGAATGGTTCCGGTCGTGGGCTCTTCCAGCCCCGCGACCATCCGGAGGGCGGTGGATTTACCGCACCCGGAAGGTCCGACCAGGATGGCGAACTCCTTGTCTTCCACCGTGAGGTTGAAATCTCTTACCGCCTGGACTGTTCCAAAGCACTTCGAAATATTCTCCATCACGACTCTTGCCATCGTTCGTCTCCCCGTTGGTGTTTTCTATCATCAAAAAGACAAATTTTGTCAAGATGATAGTTAAGGATGGCTCCGTGGCGAACGTGAAATATTCAGGGAGAATCTGGCATTCTTGTCGAAGAAATGTTTTAGTGCGTTTCAAGAATGACGACTTCGCAAGAAGTCATCGCCCCAGCGAAAGCCGGGGTTTAGTGTTTGTAACTACTTGTATTTCTGGTTCCAGGCTTTCGCCGGGGTGACGTTCGGGTGGATTTCGGGAAGCGCACTGAAACCCAATGGTGCGGTCAGAAAGGTATTTCCGGCAACCTATGGATCTTACGCAGATGGTCGTCATCTTCGTCGCCAGCGCTATCAGCAGTTCCTTCGGGACCCTGGTGGGCGGAAGCAGCCTGATCAACATCCCGCTCATGATCCTGATGGGACTTCCACCCCATACGGCAATCGGCACGGACCGCGTGGGAGCCCTCGGACTCGGACTGGCAGGCCTCTACAGCTTTCATCGCAAAGGGATGGTGCGATACCGCCTGGCCCTGATCGTCGCCATTCCCACTCTGTTCGGAGCCTTCATCGGGGCCAACCTCGCTCTTCAGATCAGCCCGGAACTCCTCAATAAGTTCATTGTCGCACTGACAGTGATCCTGCTCATTGTCGTGGCGGTCAATCCCCGGTTGGGGGTGGTGGCAGATACGAATCGCACTCTGACCGCGGGAAGATACATTCTGGGCGCTTTTTTAGTCCTCCTGGTGAGCATCTACAACGGCTTTTATGGGGGCGGCGGGGGGACGTTATTGGCTTACATCATGATTCTTGTCTATCGTCAGACATTTCTGGAAAGCGCCGCCAATCTCAAGGTGGGCACGGTAATGAGTTTCACCATCTCTACAGCCACCTATGCCTATCACGGCGCCGTCAGTCTGCCTTTGGCCCCCGCCATATTTGCAGGTTCCTGCATCGGTTCATATCTGGGCGCCCGGTATTCCGACAGGATCGGGAACGTCTGGATCAAGCGAATCTTCATCGGAGTCATTTTGATCATGGTGATGAAGCTGCTGGTGGATGTCTGAACCGCAAAGAGGGCAGGCGGCCCCATTTTTCTCCTTGATATCCAAACGGTTTTTTTGTATCGTCTCCGCCAACGTGCCAACCCGATATCCTTAGTTTTGCGTGCCGCCTCACCTCTTCTCCCTCCCCATCGACGGGAGAGCGCGGGGTGGGGGTGACTCTCTCCTCCTCCGAACTTCGTCGCCGCGCCCTTCGGGGCTGAAGCGGATCAGGTCATCCGGACGCCGTTCCGGGCAAAACCCGGCGGCTCACCGGCCCGTTCTTGACAGGTTTTTCTTTCATCCCGAAAGGAGGAACCGATCATGGCGACCTACGAAAAGAATCAGCTTTATCAGGTGCCCCTGGCCGAGCTTCAGCCCGACCCCACACAGCCCCGCAAGTACATGGACCCCGTGGCCCTCGACGAGCTGACCGCCTCGGTCACGCAGATGGGGATCATCGAGCCCGTCGTCTGCCGCCAGGACCCGGAGACGAGCCTGGTCTACGTCGTGGCCGGCGAGAGGCGCTGCGCCGCGGCGCGCAAGGCGAACCTCCCCACCGTTCCCGCGGTCTTCATCGACGGGTCCAACTACGCCGAGGTCGCCCTGGTGGAGAACCTGCTCCGCCAGGACCTGAACCCCGTGGAGGAGGCAGAGGCTCTGAAGCGCCTCATGGACGACCACGCCTACAAGCAGGAGCAGCTTGCGGCCGTCATCGGCAAATCGCAGCCTTCCATCTCACTGTCCCTCTCCCTGAACCGGCTCCCCAGGGAGATCCGGGACGAGTGCCGCCAGGACCCCACGGTCCCCAAGAACGTCCTGGTCGAGATCGCCCGGAAGAGGCAGGAGCGGAGCATGCTGACCCAGTTCCGGAAATACCGGGAGCAGCAGGCCAAAGCGGCCGCG
>JAJFTY010000022.1 GCA_021372695.1 Deltaproteobacteria bacterium | reverse complement strand
GTTTGAAGTCCCGGGTCTTCATCGGGCTTTCCCTGCCTTAAGGGTGGAAACGAAATTCACCTCCGCCGCAGTCCTCAGAGGTTCTTCGATACCACGCGGATGTCGGTTCGATACCCCCACCCGATCGATTCCCAGAAGGCCTTGCCGCTCTCGTTCTCCGTGAAGATGAAGATGTGCGCCTTCCGGATCCCGGCCGCATTCAATTCTCCAAGGCAGCGGTCGACCAATTGCCGGGCCATTCCCTGCCTTCGCCAGCGGAGATCGACGGCAAGATGGTAAATGTAGCCCCGCCGGCCGTCATGGCCGCTGAGGATCGCCCCCGCGATCTTCCCGTCTGCCATCGCGACGAAACTCATGCCGTGGTTTCGTTCGAGATAGGCCGCCATGGCCTCTCTGGAATCGGCGTCGCTGAGACCGATTCCTTCGCACCGCCGCCATAATGCCATGACCTCATCATAAGCCGGGAGATCGAACGGCTGGATCGTCCAATTCATTTCCGGCCATTCCCCCGCGCCTGGGCGGCGGCGATCATCTCCGGGAGGGCGACTTCCGGGTGGCGGTAACGCTCGTAGCGGGGCGTCCTCTTGCCGTACTGGATCGCCTCCTGCGGGCACCACTGGATGCAGGCCAGGCACTGTTCGCAATGATGGCGCCAGGCCGGCCTGCCCTCCTTCATCTCGATATTGCCGCAGGGGCAGACCTCCCGGCAGATGCCGCAGGCGATGCACTTGGTGTCGGACCAGAACGCCTTGTCCATCGCAGGGACGCGGGGGAAGGAGAGCCGGTTTAGGGCTGTAAAAAGGAGGTTCTGCCACAGAGGCCCCTTCTCCACCGGCTGTTTCGTCCGAGTGCCGACGAGCGCTGCGACCCGGCCGATCTTTTCCCGCGCGGCCGCGGTCAGCCGGAGCCGTTTCGCCTCCGGCCCCGGCCCGCCCCAGGGGATGTAGTTGGAGGGCATGGCCAGCCCGAATCCCGAACCCAGGGCCATCCCTCTCTCGCCCATCCGTTTCTTCAGCTGCACGAGGGTCGCGGCGACCTGGCCGGCGTTCAGGGCCACGGCGAAGTGGTAGCGCGACGGGTCCGGTTCGAGCGCATCGACGAAGGCGAGCACCCGGCGCGGCACGCCCCAGATGTGGACGGGAAAGACGATCCCGACCGCCTCGGCCCGGCTCGTCACCCGGTCTTCCCGGTGGCGTGTGATCGGAATCACCTCGGCGTCCCCCAGTTCCTTCGCCAGCATCCGGGCTGTCCAGAGGGAATTGCCGGTGCCGGTGTAGTAGAAAAGTTCGGTTTTCACAGGAAGGGTCCTCCTACGGGGCGGATGAACGGTACTCCATGAAGAAGCGCCAGAAGGCGGCCACGACGAGGGCGTGCGAGATCTCGCCTTCCCTGATCAGACGCGGGATCGTAGCCAGGGGGCGAAGGAGCACCTCGATGTCCTCCTTTTCGTCGAGCGACTGCGGCCCGGCCTGCGTGGCCGAAAGGGCGAGGAAGGTGTGGCAGCGGTTGTCCTGGATCGCCGGGTTGGGATGGACGAACCCGAGATCGATCCAGGTCTCCCCCCGGTACCCCGTCTCCTCGAGGAGCTCCCGCTTTGCGGCCGAAAGCGGCGTATCGGCCGGCTCCACCAGTCCGCCGGGGATCTCCAGGCAGACCTCGCGGATCCCGTGCCGGTACTGGCGGATCAGGACCACCTCCTCCGACGGGGTCAGCGCGATCACGTTCACCCAAGGCGGGGACTCCATCACGATG
>JAJFTY010000020.1 GCA_021372695.1 Deltaproteobacteria bacterium | reverse complement strand
TTTTCGACGAGGATGAGGTTGCGCTTGCCGGCGGCCGTATCATGGCTCGCATTCTTCTGGAAGCGGTGGCCGGCCCAGACAGTATCGCAGCTCCCGTCGATTTTGAAGCTGGCGAAGCCGTTGCCGTAGGAGGCGCCGGCGGCCGTGCTGAAAGCGGCGCCGTCGTTGCGGGTGTAGATGTAGGAGCGGGTGGCGTAGATGCCGTAGATGTCGACCGGGCTCTGTCCCAGGATGATGAACTCGCTCATCCCGTTGATCCGCGTCAGCGCGTAGCCGTTCCCCCAGAAGAAGGTGTAGCCGAGCTGGGTCCAGGGAAACCTGTAGGGACCGTAGGCGCCGGCCATCCAGTGGGTGTAGTAGGCCTTGAAGTTGTCAAAGGTCTCGTTGCTCATCCCTGCCGGCTGGACAAAGGGAAGGTTCGTGCCGTATGCCCCCGGAAGGACCTGGGTGATGTCGGGGTTGCGCGTCGGCCGCAGCAGATATTGCGGATCGACGGCGTATTCGACGATGGCGTCATGCGTCCCGGTGGCGTCCATTCCGAGGCCGCGTTCCAGGAGGGTCGTCACATTGCTCCCCGTCACGCCGTTCTCCAGCAGAAAGCGGGTGGCGTCGTTGCCCGTCGTCACCCAGGCCGCCTCTTGTGTCGCGGCCCCGTAGATCCTGTAGCCGGCCTGACCGACGTAATTTGTTTTGAAATTTTTCGATTTCGCATCGGTCCGGACGACCAGTTTCCCGCCGTCATACACCAACCCCTCGGTCCCTCCCACGGTGTCGGGGATGACGACAAGCGAAGGGGTCGTCCAGCCGGCGGGATCGGCGGCATGTTCGATCGCCAGCCGCAGGGATTCGGGGTAATCCGGTGAATCCGCTGCAGGGGCGATCCCCGGCAGCAGGAAAAGCGAGACTGCGGCCAAGGCCGAACGAAACCCTCTTCTCATGGGTGTTTCTCCTTTTCTGGGCATGTGCTGATTTCCTCCCCTTGCAGACCACACCCCGCCGGCCATAGAGGATCGGACCGCTGCCGAAGATGCAATCGCTGTGCCCGTAGTCCCGGAATTATTGCTCCGGCAACAATATATGACAAAGTCGTCCTTACCACCCCAAAAGCAGCGCTGAAATGTAACGATATCCAGCAAGATGACCTCGCAGCTCGTCGCCACCCCGGCGAAAGTGGGGAACCCGTGACGACTGGATGCCGGGCGTCCGGCATGACGCTCTTCCTGTTTGCTTGCCGGTGTAATAGTAGTGACAGATGCTTTCAGACGGATGGAAGGAAACGGCCTGCTGCGAAGGTATTCCCGGGTGCGTCAAGATTTTGCCGACTTTGGGACGGTCCCGTCATGGCCCCGGCAGGAATCTGGCAGGGCGGGAATCACCTCCGGAGGGCCGGCCCGGGAGACTCTCGCGAGCCGGGGAAGGATCCCTCGCGATCGTCCCCTCGGGCGTAGCCAAAGCCCATCCCGGGCATCGCGTCAGGGCAAACGGTCGAGAAAGGACTTCTTGCCGATGGCGAGTTTTACCGATTCGGACATCAGCAGGTTCTCGCGCTCTTCCCGGCTCATCCCGCCCAGGTATTTTCCGCTCTCGATCTGGTTCCGAAAATCGCTGGACGAGAGGGCGGCGTCTGTCCGGCAGAGTATTTTCAAGGCTTTTCCGACCGGTTGGAGCCGCGCGAGCAATTCCTGATCGGAGAGGCCCCTGATCCTGGCGAAGGTGTCGATCATCTGTTCCGCCTCAGGAAGCTGCGGGGATTCCAGGATCTTCTTGAATCCCATGGCAAAGCGCTTGCAGCCTTCGAGGATGTTGTCGCGGCTGACCATGTTGATCCCGCCCCAGCCGGCCCTGAGCCATTTGAACGTCACGTAACGGGACTGGGTTTTCGCTGTGCCCGGCTCGAACAGGATCACGACCGAAAAGGCGTCATACATGTAGGAGTTGACCCATCCCAGGCCGCCTTTGGTCAACCCCTTTTGCCCGGAATAATAATAGTTCCAATCGGAATCCGGACCGATGATCGCGCCCTTCCTGCCCACGGTCGAGGGCTTCTTCTGGCCGGTCACGGAGATGAAGAAATCCTTTCCCCGATGGTTCAGCAGGACCATGAGCCGGTCCATATCATAGCGATAGTAGGCCCCCGTCGTCAGGTCCGGGGTGATCTCCTCGTACTCGACGCCCCGCATGATCAGCGGTTCTCTCACGTTTCCGATTCTTCCCCACAGATTGTCAAAGGGTCCGTTCGGCTTGACCTGCCAGCCGCCGAAGCGGACGACCGAGGGGAGCGTCACGTAAGCCGGGATTCCGGGGTTGTAGGCGTACTTGATGACCTTGGACAGCGGGGCCTTGACGTCGGCAAAAAAATAGGCCCCGGTCGCACTGTCACGCTTGCCCGGGTCCAGGTTGGCATCGCCGCCCTGGGCTGAGACCGCGAAATCGAGCAGGTCCGCCACTTTTTGGACATCGAAGGCAGTCTCCTTGCCGTCGAGCATGGCCTCCAGGTAATCCACTCCCTTATTCCATTCGGGATGGGGGGCATTTTTGTCCGGACCGCCCGCCGCCAACACGGCGGAACCGGGAATGAACAGGGTCGAACCACAAAACAACGTCAAAACGAAAAACAATCTCACTCCAAACGATCTCACCATCACTCCTTCGATTTCAGCCATTACTCCGGCAACGATACCTCTCAAAACCGTCATTCCGGCGAATCCCGGACCCCGTATCGGGTACGGGGCTGTCCGGGACAGGCGCCGGAATCCAACCCCGAGGATGCTTATAGTGAAAATAGCGGTCAAGGTCAAAAAGAAACATTAATCTGTGGAATAGCCCCACGATCTCTTATAGTTCCGAGGCAGACAACCGACGGAGACGGCATGATTCTTCTGCGACAGCCTGTCGTCGGTGAAGACTTCCCGGTCGTGACTCCCTTTGGCTGCAAAGATGCCTCGCACAGCGCGATTTAAAGATTTTTCGGTCGAAAAATAGCTGAGCGCAAGTCGAGGCTGGTCTTTGCGGTTGAAACTGAGTCACCACCACGTCCCCGATATCGTGGATTTCAAGCAGGAACCGTGGTAATGAGCGGCTGTGAAAAGCCATGGCGGTATTCCATGATGAAAATTGCGCTGATCTACCCTCCGACGTGCGACCCCACGGCGCCCTATCTCTCCCTTCCGACGCTGACGGGCTACCTTCGGGCTCACGGGGTGGAGGTCCTCCCAGTCGATGCGAACGTCGAGGCCTACAGCCGGCTCCTCTGTCGGGAAAGCCTGACGACCCTGGCCGGCCGCGTCGCAGAGCGGTGGGCGAAGCTGAAGCGCAAATCCGCCTGGACCCACGGCGAGCAGCTCGCGGCTGCCGCGCTCTGGGAGGCGAGGGCAGATGCCCGGACGGCTCCCGGCGCCATCGATGACGCCATCTCCGTCCTCCGGGACCGGTCGGGGGAGCGCTTCTTCGATCCTGCGCAGTACGAGGGGGCGGTCGCCGCGGTGGAAAGCGCCCTCCGTCTGGTGAGCGCGGCCCATACGCCGCTATCGTGCGATTTCGCCGCCTACCGCACCCCCTTTTCGCTCCTGACGATCCGCGAGATCGAAAACGACGCCCGCCCCGAACGGGACCCTTTCCACGACTACTTCCAGGAGCTCTGCGGGCGGATCGCAGCGGAGGGGGCGGGCATCGTCGGCCTTTCCGTCGCCTTTCCCGGCCAGGTCCAGCCCGCCTACAGCCTGGCCTTCATGATCCGCCGCCTTCTGCCCGGCGTCCATGTCACGGTCGGCGGCCCCGCCATGACGCAGATCCTCCTTCGCCTCCGGGGAGAGTTCCGGGCCCGGGCGCTCACGCCGTTCCATTCGGCCGTCCTGTACGAAGGGGAAGCGGCCCTCCTGGAGCTGGTCCGGGCCGTGGAGCGGGGTAAGAGGCCGTCGGGGATCGTCGAAGGGACGAGGGTGACGGATCTGGGTACCCTTCCGGCCCCCGACTTCGACGGTCTGCCGCTCGATCAATACTTCTCTCCCGCGCCGGTCCTGCCCTATGACCCGACCCGCGGGTGCTACTGGGGCAAATGCGCCTTCTGCCATTACGGCCTCACCGAGTGCGGCACCGCCCGTTACCGGGAGCGCCCCGTCGAGCAGGCGGCCCGGCATATCCATGACATGGCAAGCCGG
>JAJFTY010000008.1 GCA_021372695.1 Deltaproteobacteria bacterium | reverse complement strand
GAGCCGGAGGGTTCCGTTCCCTGGCATTTTCCGATCTGGGTATACATCGGAGCCTCGACCTCGACCCAGATGATCCCGGTGATGTATTTCTTGGCCTTCAGGGCCTTTTCGCATTCGGCTTTCGGCAGATTCCTCACGTCGGGAATGTTGTACAGATACATGGTGGCGCCGGCGCCGCCCGCAAACAGACCCGCCAGAAGAGCCATAATGAAAAAGAATGAAACCGCGCGCTTGAACATGAGTCTCCTCCTCGCGTTTCGGGCAGTTGCCGTCGTCCGTCCCGCATCGTGAATCGCCCGGGTCCTTCTTGCATGCCGCATACCCGAACGAAGGGATATATGGTTCTTTGCAAGAATCGGACGCAAACCGCCCCGCGCTCTGGATCAAAATGGAGCCTGGGCCACGCGGCATCCCCGAAGCAGAAAGGCGGCACCGCGCCGGGCCCTTGGCGCGGGTCCCCGAAAAGAAAGGCGGAGCCAATCGACTCCGCCTCGTTTCAACCGCCAATCCGTCAATTTGTCAGTTCAGACGCCAAAGCACAGTTCCCTGTCGCAGAGGAAACCGTAATAGCTGAAGAAATCTTCGCTACCACGCCTCGTCTCCTTTCGGGACCTCCCTTTCGTCAGGGTGTGCTTCATCTGCGACTGCCGCTCCCTTTTCAGGGTTTTTCGTTCCTGTTTCGTTTTCATTTCAAGCACCCCCATTCAGTGACGTTCCTATTCTGATAATTTACACACCTGTCAAGGGGGTCTAGACGGGCCCTGGAAACAGGCCCGGCTGAGCGATACAATGGGAAGGCTCACCGCAGTCGTGCACTCGTAATAATCCCGGGCTCAGCATTGCGTGTCAACAACTCTCACGGCGGCAGCCGAAAAACCATCGGCACTCTCCAGGACATCCACGGTTACGCGAAGTCCCTCCCGAATGGATTTCGTGTCGACATCCCGAACAGCGCTCTTGAGAAACATCACGTTCTCGCCGTCATCGGTCCGGATGAACCCGGCGCCGATCGTCCCGTTGAACCACTTCACGATCCCCATGGATGTCATCATCAAGCCCCTTTCCATGATTGCCGGTTTCGGAGCCGGCGGCCCCGATGCACGAACCCAGATCAGCCTGTCATCCGGAGTTCACGTACTCTTCCGCCGTCATACTCAGTCGTACGACCTCACGCAACTGCCGGACCGTCAGCGGGGACAATCGGATAGTAGCCTTCTTGCAGGCGCTCTGCCCCGCGGCCGTGCGGCATTCCACGGCGCCGGCCCGGATCAGGTTGCGGACTGCATCGTCGTCGCTGCTGGCATCGATACGGATCATTCGATTGCAGGGGGGTGGGCACCTGAACGTGTAGGTCATCGCTGGCGCTCCCGGAATGGGATGGATACATCTGCCGTCATTTAACCTCGACAGGCGAGGTATGACAATCGGTCACATCATGAATGACGAGCCTCCAATCCCTTACCATCGGCTCATGGATCGGATGAGGCACGGCACCATACCGGCCGGCGACCCGTCCCCTGCGGCCCAGTCAGGCTTTCGCTGAGGGACGCATAAGGTATTTCGACGGACCGATGGCGTCTGCGCCCGATAGCCAGAATCTCGAAAACAAGGAAAATGAAGGAGTATGGAATATCCGGGTTTCAGAAAGGAGGCTTCCGAATGAACCGCAAAGTCCCCGCATTCGACCCTCGGGGCAGCCGGGCCGAAAGAAGAGGTTTCATCCGGACCGAACCGATCTCCCTTCCGCTGGCGGATGGGTCCATCGGCACGGAGGAGCCGGGCATCACGCTGTGGGCGGGTCCGAAAGTCCTCTTCATCAATGCCCTGTTTCCTGGGATCGATCTCGACACCCTGCAGATCCGCATCGCGGGCAACCGCTTGGTCTTTAGCGGGCCGCTGTACCCTGCGCCCGCAGTCCCGATTCCCGGGAAGCGCGGCGTGCGGCGAAACCCGATTCCCTTCAGCCACTTCCTTGCATTGCCCTACCCGGTGGACTCCGACCGCGCAGAAATTCACAGGGAAAACGGGTTGGTCTCGATCATTCTGAAAAAGGACGAGAGCCGCGTATCCTCCGGCAACGCCCGGCTCGAGTCGTCCATCTTGACGTGCATGAAACGCTACTTCGGGGACAGCTGCAAGCAGCCGCAGAATCGGGCCGACGAAGACAGGATCCTCCGGAGCCTGGACAAGTATTTCGAGTATATCGTGCAAGACGGCATCGCCGAAGGCAGGAGGTCGGCATGACGAAACCGAAAGGGATATCCGCTGTAGAGACCCGGCAGGACGTCACATCGGGGAAAGCCCTTCTGGTCTGCGCGTACCGCGACGAAGAAGCCTGCAGGAAGGTTCAGCTGGAAGGGTCGATTTCTCTGACCCAGTTCGAGTCGAGACTGGAAGGAGTTCCGAAAGATGGGGAAATCGTCTTTTACTGCGCCTGACCCGATGACGGCGCCGCTGTCGGTCAGGCAGCGAAATACCTGGAAAAAGGGTATGGCCGTTCGGCATTCCTCGAAGGAGGCGTGAAGGCGTGGAAAAAGGCCGGATACCGGTAAGCGCACATCCGCCGGCGACCCTTTCGGCCGCGATGAGTTGACAGAATCCCCTCCCCTCGCCCCATTGTGCTCTTCCCTGGGCAATGGGGCGCCTTTTTTCGTCCCCTGCCAACGCCAAACAACAAAAAACCCCTCCGACCCTCTGATCGCCTTTCAGCCAATTCTCGCTGCCGTCCGTATAAAATACCATCCCGTCCGTTTTAATGGATCCTTCATTGAAGGACTGGGTGGTCATGGTCTCCATTCGGACTTCCTGAATCTTGTCAGGTCGCATGCTTATGCGAGGATTCTCCTCATGCCGTTTACGCATGGGTGGTCCAAAAGCCTGTTGCAGCTTGAGATAATTCTCACGACTCAAAAAGGTGTTATCGTAGCCCTTGTCACTCAGTTCTTTTCGAATGGCTCCCTTGATTCTCTTTTTCGGCCATCTGGATGCCAGCTCCGGTTTTTGAGATTGTTTCAAATAGGCATGAAGCAAAGTAGCTGCCGCATCGATTTCATAGCTCCCCCGGGTGTAGATCTCGAAGCTGCATTCGCCTGATTCGACGAACTTATCGACACTCGTTAGACTCCTGCTTTGGGGACCAAATCCGAAGGTCCTCGGATCGTCAGCCTGTTTATTCTTTTTTCCCGTGGTCGTCTTGACCGGCGCATAGGAAAGATTCTGGAGAGGGAAAGCATAACGCGATCTCGCCGGATCGTATCCCCAGGAGAGACGATTTTCTCTCTCCAGGACATCCCGTTTCACTCAAGGTCTATTTATTGCCTTCCACACATTCAGTGTCCTGCCTAGCTCACCGGCCGAGACCAATAGCGAGCAATCCCTCTTCTCATTTCTGTGCACAGAACTGTTCGAACTGCCGCTGCGCCAGCTTCGACGGCACGGTCTTGCCGTTCTCCCAGCGGTTGACCGTGGCAAAGCTCACCCCCAGCGCATGGGCCAGTTCCTCCTGGGTCAACGCCAGTTGCCGCCGTACCTCCTTGACCGTTACCGGGAAGTTTTCAGGTTGTCGGATCATGTAGATTCGATGTCTCGCCGATTGGATCAGGCGCCGTTCCAAACTGATTGACAATTTAACATCTGCTATGCGGCATGCAAAAGAAACGTCAAACAAGATTGACGCTGGCTTCGAATAACCCAAAAATAATGAATATATATAAAGCGCAATATATGGCTCTGTATATGCATTATATTATTATAAGCGTTATTTATGAAGCATTATAGTTGACATATTCTCAATACTAATCTATTTTACACCTCAACAGGACTATTCAGTTTCTGTCGGAGTAGCGAATCATGAACTTCGATGCCATGAGCGACAAGGCCATCCTGGCCGAACTGGGGGAACGGTTGAGCCGCCGGAGGTTGAACCGGAACATGACTCAGGAAGAACTGGCCGTGGCGTCCGGGGTAGCGCGGCGGCTCGTCCAGCGCCTGGAAGGCGGACGCGGATGCAGCCTGGAGAACCTCATGCGCATCCTGCGCGCGCTGGGAATGCTGGGCCAACTGGATGCGTTCCTGCCGGAGGCCGCAATCAGCCCTCTGCAAATGGCAAAAACCCGGGGCCGCGAGCGCCTGCGCGCGTCCGGACGGCGAGGCGGCCATCCGCCGAAGGAGAAATGATCCGTGGCAGCACGCATCCGGAAAGTACAGGTTGCGAGCGTCATGCTGTGGGGCCATAACGTGGGGGCTCTGGCCTGGGATCGCGACCTGGGATTCTTCGAGTACGACCCCACCTTCATCCGCCGGGGATTGAACGTCTCGCCGCTGGTTCTCCCCTTGCGGACAGGCGTCTTCTCGTTCCCTGCCCTGAAACGCGACACCTTTCGCGGCCTGCCGGGTCTGCTGGCTGACGCCCTGCCCGATCGGTTCGGCAATCGCATCATCGATCTATGGCTGGCTCGCCACGGGCGCACGCCGGACGGTTTCACCCCGCTTGAGCGCCTCTGCTACGTGGGCTCCCGCGGCATGGGCGCCATGGAGTTCAAACCGGCCATTGGCCCCCGGTCAAGCAAAGCCATCCCAATCGAAGTGTCGGAACTCACGCAACTTGCATCCGACATTCTCCGCCAGCGCGCGGAATGGGCCGTGAACCTGAAGGGTGCCCGCTCGACGGCCCTGAACACGATCTTCCGGGTGAGTACATCGGCAGGCGGCAACAGGGCCAAGGCGGTGATCGCGTGGAACCCCGCCACGCACGAAGTCCGCTCCGGCCAGGTCCCGGCGCCAGAAGGCTTCGAACCCTGGATTCTCAAATTCGACGGCGTTGACGACAAATCGTTGGGGGACCCCCAGGGCTTCGGGCGAATCGAATATGCCTACCATCGCATGGCCGTTGCGGCAGGCATCCAGATGTCGGACTGCCGGCTCCTGGAGGAAGGCGGCCGTGCGCACTTC
>JAJFTY010000003.1 GCA_021372695.1 Deltaproteobacteria bacterium | reverse complement strand
GGAAATGCTTTATGAGAGAACAGACAAAAGCCGCAATCGCGTGAAGGAGAGAACCTCAGACATCACGAGACCGGGCCCTTGGGTCCTTTGCGCGGACCATACTTTTTGCCTCAAGGTTTGTCAAGGTCATTGTTTGCATCCGATTCGAGGTGGTGGGCGGCGCAGGTTCCCGCCCCTCTGTTTCCCGGCCTCGGCCGGCCGAACCCACGTCTCATCCCGTCTCTTTCAAGGTTTCGATGACCTTCCGCAGATGGTCGTTGATCGCGTCGACCGACTCGAAACGACCGGGATCGACGGCCTGGCCGACATGCAGGATTCCCCGGTGTCCGCCGAAGAACCTGGGGAGCGACCTGCCGCGGGGCAGGATATCGAATGAACCCTCGACCCTGACCGGAATGATCTTCTTCCCCAGATGCCAGGCCAGGTAGGCCGCACCGGACTTGAATTTTCCCAATGCCCCGTCGCGCGTCCTGGTCCCCTCCGGGAAGATGATCAACGAAGCGCCGCTCCGCAGGACATCGGCCGCGGCCTTGAGGGCCGGAACGACATTTCCCGTGCGGTCGACAAACAGCAAGGGGGAGCCGATCAGGGGATAGCGCAGGAAAGAGAGCTCTCTTTTTCCGATGATGAAGGTCCGTTTCCGCAGGCGGCAAGGGAGGACGTTCATGAGCCACGGGGCGTCGAGGTTGGACTGGTGGTTGGCAACGATGATCACGTTATCGGCGACCAGGCGCTCCGGATGGACGACGCGAAGATCCCAGCAGAACCGCGAAGCCATTCGAACGGCCAGCAGGATGCCCTCGGCCAAGGGATTCGGAAAGGTCGTCAGTCCGGTCGTCACTTCACTCCGGAGGATCAGTTCGTCCAGATTCGCGCCGGCGCGGCGTTCGCAGCCGGCCAGGCAGCGGACGAACTCCTCGATCTTCTGGAAGGGGCTTACCTTGTCCATATCCACGGAGATGCCGAGGAGCTCTTCCAGATGCGCGATCAACTCGATTAAGCCTAAGGAGTCGATCCCATGGTCGGTCAAGGTTTCGCTCGCATAGAGCTCGGTAGCGTGCAGCTTCTCGCCGAGGATGGCGATGATCTCCTGCTCGCGGGCATCCGCTGCTGCGAGCCGTTTCCGGGGCGTCGCCAATCTCCCTTCTTGCTCCTGGAAGACTCCCTCGTCCAGCAGACGGATCACCTCGTCGATGAGCACCTTGCGCGTGGAGTTCCGAGGCAGCGGATCGACTGACAGGGCGAAACGGAGGAGCGCCTTGTAGGGGGGGAGGCTCCTGTTCAGGGCGGCAACCTCCTCCCGGATGGCCCGGTAGCCCTCCTTCAGGCCTGAGGCCGGAACGATGACTGCGCTGACCGTCTCACGGCCTTCGATCTTCCGGCCGAAGACCGCGATTTCAGCGATCAGGGGCGAAGTCCGGAAATGGAGTTCCAACTCCTCGGGATAGACGTTCTTTCCGGAGTCGAGAACGATGACGTTCTTCTTGCGTCCCGTGATGTGGATCTGGCCTTGCCCGTCGACGAAGCCCAGATCCTGGGTATTGAAGAACCCCTCCCCATCGAAGGCCTGGCTGTTGGCCTCATCGTTTTTGTAGTATCCGGCCATCACGGCCTTGCCCCTGAGCCAGATCTCGCCGATTCCGTCGGCGTTGACATCCTTGATCCTGACCTCGTTGCCCGGGACGGGCGGGCCCACGGCGCCGGCGACCGCTTCTCGGTAATAGGGGATGGCGATGGGTCCGGTCGTTTCGGTCAGGCCGTAGCCCTCCATGATGTAGAATCCCATATTCCTGTAAGCATTGAAATACTCCTTCTTGAGGGGGGCGCCGCCGCTGATAAAGAACCGCATCTTCTGTCCGAAGAGGTCGTGGACCGGCCGGAAAATCTTTTCCGGCAGAAAGCCGAGCCCCACGGCGCGCAATGCGGGCCCCGCATGCAGGAAGAAGCGAAAAATCCGGTATTTCAGCCGGGACTGCGCCCGGATCTTCCCCACCATCGCGTCGAAGAAGAGCTCCCACATCTGCGGGGCCGCCGGAAAGATCGTGATCGGGTTTTCCGCGAGCGCCCGGATGATGTCCGGCCCCTTCAGGGAATTCTGGAAAACGATGGAACCTCCCGTCATGAGCGGGGCCATGAAGGTCGATTCGAAAGCGTAGATGTGGTACAGCGGCAGCATCGCAAGGGTGACATCCTCTTCCGTGTACTCCTCGAGCTCCGTGCAGGCGAGCGCGATGTGGAGAATGTTACCGTGGGTGAGGGAGACGATCTTGGAGTTTCCCGTGGTTCCGGAGGTGAACAGGAGAGAAGCGATCTCATTCTCCGCGAACGGCACCTCCGGGAGGGGTTCGCCTCCCGCGGCGGGCGGCGCGGCGTCGATCCTGTAAACGGTAACGTCCTCGAAGAGGCCGCGAAAAGGTTCGGAGACGAATACGGCCCGTGCCTTGACGGCCCGGAGCATGGCCCGGTACTGATCGGGCAGCAGGTTCGTGTCGAGGGGGAGAGCGATCGATCCGATCGCCGTGACGGCCATGTAGGTGATACACCACTCCGGGGAGTTGCCCGCGAGGATGGCAACGATGTCTCCCCGGCCATACCCCTCCTGACGAAGGAACAGGGCCAGGGTTTCCGCTCGCTGCCAGCATTCCCGGAACGTGATTCCCTGGTTCCGGAAGAGGGTCCGGTCTGCGTGGCGCGTGCAGACCGCTCGATAAGCCTCGCCAAGATTCTTGTATTCCATGATTTCTCGATCCCTCCGTTCGACGAGCAGCGACGTGATCGCATGAGCCGACGCTGCGGGCTTTCATGGACCGCCTTTTACCACATCGCGGCAGCTGCGGCGAGAGCCGAATGTTGCCGACCGCCCGGGCGCTGTATGCGGGCCGGGATCGCAGGCGAGCGGTTCTGCTCCGCGCAAAAATAAAAGAGGTTATCGACGGATGATAACCTCTTGATTGATACGGTACTCTCGAGGGAGTGGCCTCCGGCGCGAGGGGCCGACACGGAGAGTGTTTCACCTGATTCTCACACGCTTTTGATACCGTTCAAAACCGTAATGGAATCTACCGTAATGAGTTAATAATGGTGCACACGCTCAATCTCCGCCATTCACCATCGATCACCAAAAACCCAGTTCCCAGGCATAGATTCATGACCGTTGGACAGCTGCGGCCTATTTCCTTCTTCGTGAGGGTCGAGACATCCCCCTTGTTAAAATGACCATCCGGGGAACCTGAAATGGCTTTCGGAACGCGAGAGATCATTCTCGGAATCAGATGTTTATTCATAGCTGCCTCCCCATCATTCCTTCTTCTTAAGTCCGTCTTGTCGTTTCGAAAGGACCTCACTGCTGCACCGCGGCCATCAACCAGAGCGCCAGGGAGAATGCGGCACTCACCATAATCGCAAAAGTAACTGCAATCAGAAAACGGGTGGCGTCCGCTTTTACGAGATTTGTTGCCATCATCAATCCTCCTTCTTTTCCTTCACCGAAAGTAAGATCGGATCGTTGGATCTGTAGATGGTCATTCGTTGAAAACAATTCTTATAGCTTGTTTCTCGGAGTCTGACTTGGGTACTCGCCACTTTGTGACCGGTTGTACTTTTGAACTTCCTCTTTCTGCTCCTCCATTTCGCCATTTTCTTCGGGGAAGAAAAGAATCCTCGTTATGTCCCATGAATCCATTCGGGATATTATCCTAATATATTCGTCTAATTCGGCTGGCTTTCGGGGGTCGTATCCCAGAACCTGAGCAACCTTCATCACTTGGTCGTAATCCAGCATAGACAGTCGCCTCGTTGAACAAATCGCTCCTTCAGCCGGCTCAGATCCTCATCGTTTCTCTGGCAAGCATAGGAAGTGCCAGACGGGTCCTAACGAGGCAATATTGGGAATTCCGGGCTGGATTTGGAAATATTCAGACAGTCTGAAATGATGGTTTTGCAGGATTTTTCATTCACTATGGGCTGAAGAATGTATGGAAATTTCTTCAATCGGGTAGGACGTGTTTTGATCTATCCTTCGGTACCATATCGACCTTGACAGGATAGACCCCTTCCGGTAGATTCTGTGCGTCCTGCTCGGACCCCAATAATCCATCCGGAGGCCATATGCGACCCGACATCGAGCGCGTCTACCGGGAAACCGACACGGCGGAGTGGAAAGAGATTCCCGTCGAATACGGGGCGGAGACCCTGAAGATCCGGGTCCCACCCGACTGCGCGGTCATCGGCATGAAGGAGATCCCGGTCATCTCCGACCCGCGAGCCGCGTTCATGGCAGCGCTTGCCGACCCCATCGCCACCCCGCCGCTTGCGGAGATCGTCCGGAGCAAAGGGAAGCCGGCCGCGGAACTCACGGCGGCGGTGACCGTCTCCGACATCACGCGCCCCGTTCCCTACCGCGGCGAGAAAGGTCTCCTCCGTCCGCTCCTGAACTGCCTGGAAACGGCGGGAATCCCCCGGCAAAATATCCGGATCGTCATCGGCAACGGCATGCACCGTCCGAGCACCGCGGACGAGCGGGCCGAGATGTTCGGGCCCGATATCGTCCGGGACTATCCGATGATCGATCACGACTGCGAGGACGAGGGCTCGCTCACCTTCATCGGCCAGAGCGAAACCGGTGGCAACGTCTTCGTCAACAGCGCCTTTTACAGGGCCGACCTCCGGATCGCCACGGGCCTTGTGGAGAGCCACTACATGGCGGGGCTCTCCGGCGGCCGCAAGGCGATCTGCCCGGGACTTGTGGACAAGCGGACTATAGAGAAGTTCCACAGCCCCGCCTTCCTCGAATCCCCTCTGGCCCAGAACCTGATCCTCGCGGGGAACCCCTGCCACGAGGAGTCCCTGGCGATCGCCCGGAAGGTGGGGGTCGACTTCATCGTGAACGCAACGCTCGACCGGGACCTGCACCTGACCGGCGTCTTTGCCGGTGATCTTGAAGCGGCGCATGATACGGCGGGCGCACTCGTCCGGGAGTATGTTTCCGTCCCGGTGGAGCGTGAGTACGACATCATTCTCACCCACGGCGGCTATGTCGGCCGCAACCACTATCAGGCGGTGAAGGCCGCCCACAATGCCCTCCCGGCGATCCGAAGGGGAGGCGTCCTGATCGTCGCCACCGACAACCGCGACGCGGAGCCGATCGGCGGACCGGAATACAAGAGCCTCCTCCACCTGCTCAAGATCCAGGGTGGGGAACACTACCTCCGGATGCTCGAAGCGCCCGGCTGGAACTTCACCAAAGACCAGTGGGAGCCGGAGATGTGGGCCAAGGTCTTCCGGAAGGTCGAGGAGAAGGATTTCATCTACTGCACGCACACGATCCCGCGCCCGGATTACTGCATCATCCCGGGAGCGAGCGGCCTCGATTTTCTCCGGGAGGAGCCTGAGCGCCCCGCGGCGGCAGCCGTCCGCGAGATGGTCGAAAACGCCCTCTGCGCCGCCGTCGCCGGATTCCGGAATCGCGGGATCGAACCCGCGGTCGCCTTCATCCGTGAAGGGCCCTATGCGATCCCCTATCTCGCGCCGGGAAAGGCGGAGGGCCGGTGAATCCCGTCGTCGAGGCCGACCACCTCCGCAAGACCTTCGCGGAGATCGTCGCAGTGGATGACCTCTCCTTCTCGGCCGACGCCGGGGAGTGCTTCGGGATTCTCGGTCCCAACGGTGCGGGGAAGACCTCGACGATCCGCATGGTCTACGCCTTCTCCCCACCGAGCGGAGGGACGCTCCGGGTCTTCGGACTCGACATCGCCCGCGAAGCCAGAGCCGTGAAGTCCCGGGTCGGCGTCTGCCAGCAGGAGAACAACATCGATCCGGACCTCAGCGTTCTCCAGAACCTCGAGGTCTTCGCCCGCTATTTCAACATCCCCCGGGCCGAGGCGACGCTGCGCGCCCATGAACTTCTGCGTTTCATGGCCCTGGAGCACCGGGAAAACGCCCGTGCAACCGCGCTTTCCGGCGGAATGATCCGGCGCCTGGTCATCGCAAGAGCGCTTCTCAACCGGCCCGAGCTACTCATCCTCGACGAGCCGACGACCGGACTCGACCCCCAATCGCGTCACCAGGTCTGGGAGCGTCTGGAGGAGCTCCGCGCCGGCGGGCTCTCCCTGCTGCTGACGACCCACAACATGGATGAGGCTTCCCGCCTCTGCGACCGCCTGATCATCATGGACCGGGGGCGCCTGCTCGTGGAGGGGAAACCCGCGGAACTGATCCGCCAACACGTCGGCCGCCACGTGATCGAGGTCGCGGAGCCGGCCTCCGGGCTGGCGGCATTCCTCCTCGAACGGGGGGCCGTCTTCGAGAGCATCGGCCACCGGATGATCGTCTACGTGGAAGACGGGGCCGTCCTCTATGGGGAGATCGAAAAGCGGTTCTGCGAGGACGGGGGGTGCGTGATGCGGACCGCAACCCTGGAGGATGTGTTTCTGCGTCTCACCGGAAGGGAGCTTCGCGAGTGAAAACGGCTGACATCCCGAGCTGTACTGCTCCCGCGCCGCGTGGAGATCGTCGGACCTCTTGCCAGCGACTTTTCCGCAAGATGGATTCCTTCGCGCGCGGACCTTTTTCCGACCCTGCTCCTCCTCGCTTCGCTGCCGCGAAAAAACTCGCGCCTCCGGCGCTCAGACAGTTTTCGCGGCGGGCGCTCCGCTGCGGGGGCGGGGTTCCCCGGAAAAATCTCCAATGCGCGCTTCCGGAATCCAAACTGCGGAACGCGCCCTGCAGAAATCAATGAAGCTCCACGGGAGAGGTGAGGCAATGAGACTCTATCCGCCGCTGTCCAGCCGTTTTCTCCGCGTCTGGGAGAGGAACCTGACCGTCTACCGACAGAGCTGGAAGATCAGCTTCATCCCGCCGCTGTTCGAGCCCCTCTTCTACCTGGTGGCCTTCGGCGTCGGTCTGGGCGGCCTCGTGGGAGAGATCCGCTACGGCGGAGTCGAGATCTCTTACGTCCGGTTCATCGCCCCGGCGCTGATTGCGATCACCATCATGAACAGCGCTTTCTTCGAGAACACCTACAGCTCCTTTGTCCGGATGTATTACCAGAAGACCTTTGACGCGATGATGGCGACGCCGCTCACCGTGGAGGAGATCATCACGGGCGAGATCGTCTGGGGGGCGACCAAGTCCCTGATCGCGACAGCCATCATGACGGCCGTGATATCGCTCTTCGGCCTGATCCGCTACCCGGAGGGGCTGCTCCTCCTGCCGCTCGCCTTCCTGGGGGGATTTGCCTTCGGCTCGGCGGGGATGGTCTGCACGGCGATCGTGCCGAACATCGATCTCTTCAACCTGCCGGTCTTTCTGTTCATCACGCCCATGTTTCTCTTCAGCGGCACCTTCTTCCCGTTGGAGGGCCTTCCCGGCTGGGCGCAGACAACGGCGGCGTCCTTGCCGCTCACCTGGCTGACCGAGCTTGCCCGCTCCTTCACCAACGGCCGGATCGAGGCCGTGTTCTGGCCGGGAGTCGCGTACCTTGCCGCCTTCGCCGCCGTCGCCTTTCCGCTGGCGCTCCACAAGATGCGAGAGCGGCTGATCAAATAAGGTTTCTCCGATTGAAACCGCACAGGGCAGGCGAGGGCGACGCTCTCACAAGCTTCTTCAGCATGGTCGCCTTCTGCGGCCGTTCAGCGTTACCGCGGCGTCCCGGGGCCGAACGCTTTCAGCCTTTCATGGAAGAACTGCTCGGCATCGATGGTCCTTCCGTCCGGGAACCTCAAGCGGTAGGCCTCGCCGGAGATGGATGATCGTGATGCACACAACCGGATGAACTCCTCGGCCGTCCTGACCCGGCTGCCGGCCCGTCTGAGCTTGAGGCGCAAATGTTCCGCCGCCTGGCGGGCATCATATTCGCTTCCGTTTCTCAGGAATGCCACCCCCTGGAGGGTCTCCACCGACTCGATCAGGTAGCGGATCTTCGCCGCCTCGCCGACATCCTGCTGGGCCGCCGCTTCCCCACCCCAGAGGAGCAGCAATGCCAGAAGCCATGCGAGATGGATCTTCATCGCATCCCTACCGATTGGCGCCCCGGCTGCAGAAGGTTTGCCGAACCGGCCGCCGCGCCGGAAGGCTCGAGCGCCACAAAGCGGCCCGGCAGCGGGGCGATGAAGGCATCGGGCGGCAGCCCGCGCTCCACGAGGGCGTTCCGGAGTCCCCTCGGCGCATCGTCGAAGGCGTCCCACCCGAGTTGAAAAACCTGAAAGTGCGCGGCGATGCTCACCCCGGCTTGCAGATCCAGATGGGCCTGGACGGCCTCCGCCGGCCCCATGTGGACCTGGAGAAAGGTCGAGCGCGGCTGCTCCGCCGGTTCCGGCGGCCGGAAAGGCGCAATCGGCAGGAGGGCCGCCCGGATCGGCGAGAAGCGCCGCGCGATCTCCCGCAAATGGGGGCCGTACCCCGTATCCCCGGCAAAGAAGAGATTCCCCGAGGGGCCGGAGATGACGAATCCTCCCCAGAGGGTCTCGTTCCGGTCCCAGAGGCTCCGGGAGGAGAAGTGCTGCGCCGGGACGACTGTCACCGTGACCTCGTCCGAGAGCCTCACCTGCTGCCACCAGTCGAATTCCTCGGCGTCGGGGATGCCCGCCCCGCGGATCAGATCGCGATTGCCGAGCGTGGTCAGGCAGCGCCGTGCCCCCTTTCCGGCAAGGCGCTCCAGCGTGGGCAGATCCAGATGGTCGTAGTGGTTGTGGGAGACCAGGACCGCATCGATCGGGGGCAGATCCTCAAACCGGATGCCGGGTTCCCGGTAACGCTTCGGGCCGGCCCAGGAGACCGGGCTGCAACGCTCCGACCAGATCGGATCGGTGAGGAGATTGAGCCGGTCCATCTGGATCAGAAACGTGGCGTGGCCGACGGGGGTGATGAGGAGTGACCCTTTCGGAACGCGAACGGGGGGAGCCCCGCCCGGCGGCACGCGGTCGATCAGCTCCGGCCACTCCGGCCGGTCGTTTCCGAAGATCCACCGCCAGATCCATCCGGACCGGCGCTTCTGCTCGCTGCCGGCTGACGGCCCGGGCCGTTGGTCCGGATTGAAGAACAGTCTGCCGTCATAGTGATCCGAGATCGACGGCTTCTCTTCGGCGCGGACGCCCGGATCGGTTCCGGCCCCGGAAAACACGACAAAGCCGAGCAGCACCACGCAAAAAAGCAGTGCGGCGATCTTTCGATGGAAGGCGACTCGGTAACCGGACAAGGCAAAGGCTCCCATACAAACATCGATTTCAGGAGGAGTCATATGGGGAAATCGATGCCGCGTCAACGATTTTTTCGGCGGCCGACCGCGACCGGGCGCGCCGCACTTCGGCTGCTCCGTGCTGCCTTTGCCTTTTCCGCACCCCCCCTTTCGTCTTGACAAGAGTGCGGGCTTTCCCCTATATTCAGGCCGCTTGCGAACGGCCCCGGGATTCATCGGAACGCGGATTGCGGTACGTCGTGATCGAAACGCATCTCCGGAGACCGGAGAAGAACGGTGCTCGGGTCGGATCGAAATCCTGCTGATTTGATTCCCAAGGAGGCTCTACATGGCAAAGATCGACGCCTTTTTCCAGTTGATGCACGATCAGGGCGCATCGGATCTTCATCTGGTGACCGGCCAGCAGCCGGCCCTCCGCATCCGGGGCGAGGTGGAACGGATCAAGTTCGATGTCCTGACCAATGACGGGCTCAAGGCGATGCTCTACGAGATCGCTCCCGAACACAAGGTCAAGCAGTTCGAGGAGACGGGGGACATCGATTTCGCCTACGAAATTCCCGGGCTCGCCCGCTACCGTGCGAACTTCTTCCAGCAGCTTTACGGCTGCGCCGCGGTCTTCCGCGAGATCCCGAGCAAGATCGTCTCCTGCCAGGAGCTGGGGCTGCCCGCGGTCGTCTCGAAGCTCGCCTCTCTCCCGCGGGGGCTGGTCCTGGTCACGGGCCCCACGGGCAGCGGTAAATCGACCACGCTCGCGGCGATCATCAACGAGGCCAACATCACGAGGAAGGACCACATCATCACGATCGAGGACCCGGTCGAATTCGTCCACGAGAGCCAGAGCTGCATCGTGAACCACCGGGAGGTCGGTCGGCACACGAAATCCTTCACGGCGGCCCTGCGCGGCGCGCTACGTGAAGACCCGGACATCATCCTCGTGGGCGAACTCCGCGACCTGGAGACGATCACCCTCGCCGTCGAAGCAGCCTCCACGGGCCATCTCGTCTTCGGCACCCTCCACACCACGAGCGCCGCCAAGACCGTCGACCGGATCATCGAGGTCTTCCCCGCAAGCGAGCAGGCGCAGATCCGCTCCACGCTCGCGGACGGCATCCGGGCCGTCCTCGCCCAGGTCCTCTTCAAACGGGTGGACAGGAAGGGGCGCTGCGCCGCCCTCGAGATCCTCATCGCCAATTCCGCCGTGCGCAACCTGATCCGCGAATCGAAGACCTTCCAGATCCCCTCCATGATCCAGACGGGGAAGAAATACGGGATGCAACTGCTCGACGATGCGATCATGGAACTCCTGAACAAGGGGTGGATCAGTGGAGACGAGGCGTACCTGAAGGCGAACGATAAGTCGCGGTTCCGGTCCTTCCTGAGAAATCCGCCCACGGACTTCACCGAAGCGTAGCCGGACAGCCGATTCTGGAGGATAACGCCATGAGAAAACCCGAAATCGATTTTATCCTGGGGAAAATGCTCGACGCCGACCAGAACGTGTCGGACCTGAATATCACGGTGGGGAAATCCTTTCAGGTGGAGAGCTCGGGCCAGCTCATGAATGTGAAGATAGACCCGCCCTTCCCGAAGCTGACCCCGTTTCAGACGGAGATCCTCGCCCTGAATCTGATCAACAAGGACCGGCGGCTGACGGAGAATCTCCTCTCCCAGGGTTCGTGCGACTCTTCCTATGAACTCACGGGCAGGGCCCGCTTTCGTGTGAACACCTTCTCGCAGCGGGGGAACTTCTCGGTCGTCCTGCGGAAGCTGGAGACCCGGATCCCGACTCTGGAGGACATGAACCTCCCCGCGGCCTTCAAGAGGATGGCCGAGGAAAAGAACGGGATCATCCTGGTGACGGGCGCCACCGGCAGCGGGAAATCGACATCGCTCGCGGCGCTCCTCGACGAGATCAACGAGCACAAGTCGATCCACATCGTCACCCTCGAAGACCCGGTCGAGTTCTCGCACACCCACAAGATGGCCACCTTCAACCAGCGCGAGATGGGAAACGATTTCGACACCTTTGCGAATGGGCTGCGGGCCGCGCTCCGCCAGGCGCCGAAGGTGATCCTCGTCGGTGAAATGCGGGATCGCGAAACGGTCGAGATCGCGCTCTCCGCAGCGGAGACGGGGCATCTGGTCATGAGCACCCTCCATACCGTCGACGCCGGACAGACCATCAACCGCATCCTCGGCATGTTTTCCACCGAGGAGGAGAATCAGGTCCGGATCCGGCTCGCCGATACGATGCGCTGGATCGTCTGCCAGCGCCTCCTTCCCAAGGAGGGGGGGGGACGCGTCGCGGCCTTCGAAATCATGGGCTCCAACCTCCGTGTGAAGGATACGATCCTCCACGGCGAAGCGGAGGGCAAAACCTACTACGAGATCATCCAGGCGGGAAGGGCCTTCGGGATGTTCACGTTCGACGACTTCATCGTCGAACTCTTCAGCAGCGGGCAGATCAGCGAAGAGACCGCCAAGGCCTTCGCCTCCAATCGGGGCGTCGTCGGCCGCGGCATCGACGCGGTGAAGAGCTCACGCGGGCAGGCCACGACCGACATCGGCAAGCTCGAAGTGGACAAGAGTTACGGGAAACCGGTGAGAAAATTCTAGGAGGGGGCCGGCCATGGAAGAACAGAAGAACCCTTTGGATGACGCGTTGTTCGAAAGTTACGACGCCGCGGACAGGCCTTTCGACTTCATCATGGAAGGGACCTTGACGGCTCTGGTCTGCGAACCCGATCCGGCTGTGCGGGAAAAGATCTCAGCCGACCTGCAGGAGCTGAACTACCAGATCACGACGCCGGCTTCCGCCAAGGAAGCCCTCAAGGCGATGCGGTTTCACGTCTTCGATCTCATCGTTCTGAATGAACATTTCGACGCGGCCGACCCCGAGACGAACGACCTTCTCCGGTATCTGGAAGACCTGAACATGTCCACCCGCCGGCGGATCTTCGTGGCCCTGATCAGCGACCAATACCGGACGATGGACAACATGGCCGCCTTCAGCCGGAGCGTCAACATGGTCATCAATCTCAAGAGCATCGAGGACGTGGGAAAGATCATCAAACTGGGCGTTTCCGACAACCAGGCCTTCTACCACGTCTTTCAGGAGACATTGCAGAAGACCGGGAAGTGCTGAAGGGGCTACGCCTCGCGAACCGGCGTTTTTGCCGGGGAGTTCCGCCGCGCCTCGGCCCGGCGGAGAGTCTCCGCTGCAAGGTCGTTTTGCCCCTGGGCGGCGTAAGCGGTTGCCAGACGCAGGGGATAGAGGGGATTTTCCGGTTCCGATGAAACGGCTCTGGCGAAGGCCTCTGCCGCATGGGCGTGGAGGCCCTCTGCGGCCAGGCGGTTCCCCAGCCGGCACCAGCAGCTCCCCGCCGATGCCCGGTCCAGATCGGCTGCCCGGCCGTACGCTGCTTCAGCGGCGTCCGGTTTCCCCAGGCGGACTTCGCAATCGCCGATCCCCATCCAGCAGATCGTGAGGCAGAGAGAATCGGCAGCTGCCATCCCCAGGGATTCCTCCCAGGCGGCCTTTGCCCTTCCGGGATGGCCGGCCCTGAGCAGTCCCTCCGCGAGGCGGCTCACGAATCGACCCCGGGCCGCGGGGTCGATCGCTGCGGCCTTGCCGTATGTCGCTTCAGCCCGATCGGGATCCCCGGCCGCGAGCCACGCCTCGCCGAGTGAACACCAGTGCTCAGGGGCATCCGGCTCGATCCGGGTCAGCCTCTCGAACAGCTGCGCCGCATCGGCGCCTCTTCCCGCCGAGAGATAAGCCTCTCCGAGCGTCTGCATGAGCCCGATCTCTCCGGGCTGCGCCTGCGCGGCCCGCTCGCAGACCGAAATGAGCGCCTTCCAGTTCTTCTCCGCCCGGTAGATCCGGACCAGTTCGTCGTAGGCAAACCCTGTGAAGAGTCTGGAGCCGAGCTCCTTCCGGAAGAGCCGTTCGAAGCAGGCGGCGGCCTCTTGCGGTTCGCCGCTGTCATGAAGCGCCCAGGCGAGCGCGAGGAGATGCGAATCCTCGTCCGGCCGTTCGAGCGCCAACCTGCGGTAGATCTCCGCCGCCTCGGCGAAGCGCCCGGATTTCATGAGGTCGTCGGCACGGTTCCGCTCCGTTGCGATCGGATCGTCAATCATCATGGAATGGGAGAGGCGCCTTTCCCGAAGGGGAAAAGCCGAAAAAAAGCCCCGGGGGCGCTACGGCGTCCCCGGGGTGAGATTCCTCAACAGCTGGTGCAGGAGCCGCAGGCGCTTTCCTGCTGGCTCAGGCTGGAGGTCAGCTTGAAGCCGCCTCCCCGCGGGGTGATGATGAATTCCACTGCGATCGGTTTGACCTTTTCGAAAAGCTCCTTTTCGATCAGATAGGTCACACCCCGGTCCTCGAATACCTCGTCGTTCTGTTTTGACTCATCCAGAGCCATGCCCAGAGAGGGCCCCGATCAGCCGCCCTCCTGCATGAGCACGCGGATGGAGGGAGCCTCGGTTCGAGTCTTGAGAAACTCCTTGATCTTCTCGCTCGCCTTTTCGGATACGGAAAACATGTCAATCTCCTTTTTTGAGGACCGGCCTAAGGGTCCTGCAGAATTTAGCCGTAAATTAACGATTATTTCCTTTTTGTCAAACACTATTTCCTCCGAGCCCCGGCCCGAAACCCGCAATCCTTGACACAGCCCGGGAAACGGCCTACCCTCCAAAATCGCATAACGGACACCATCAGAGAGCATTCGAGGAGGATTGACCATCATGGAGGAGTTGACACCGGAAGAGCTGAGGACCTTTTTTTCCAGGGATCTTTTTGCAGTCTACGTCGGGATCGAGCTTCTGGAGGCGGGAAACGGCAGAGCCGTGGCGCGCCTGAAACTTCGCGAGCATCACAGAAACGGTCTCGGGACGGTTCAGGGCGGTGCGATCTTCACCCTGGCCGATCTGGCCTTCGCCGCGGCCGTGAATTCCCGGGGAAGGGTGGCCGTGGCCATCCACGCATCGATCTCGTTCCTGAAAGCGGCGCAGGGGGAAGCCCTTATTGCGGAGGCGGAGGAGGTTTCCTGCGGGCCGAAGCTCGCCTCTTACACCATCCGGGTCAAGGAATCCTCGGGCGAACTCATCGCCCTCTTCGAAGGGATGGCCTACCGGAAAAAGGAGCGGCCGAGTTTCTGAATCCGGATTCGATAATCGTTGACATGGATTCCCGGGTTTCTTATCATGCTGTCGACATTGCGCGGCAATTCGCCGGGAGCGGTCCGCTCCCGAATCTTTGAACGGTACCCGGTCAAGAGGCCCTCGAGTGAAAGCAGCTTCCCAATGTGACATTCCCTGTCGCTATTTTTCGAAGCCGGGTCCGGCCAACACGGCAGCGGTCTTCGAAGCGGTCGGCAGGCGGGCGAAGGAGCTCGCCATCGGCCGGGTCATCATCGCGACCAGCAGCGGCCGGACGGTCTTCGAGGCGCTCGACCGCCTCGACCCGGAGCTGAAGATCGTCGCCGTCACCCATGTGACGGGATACACGGAGTCCAATGTGCAGGAAATGAGCGAGGAGAACCGCCAGGCGCTCCAGGCCCGGGGGGTGGCCGTTCTCACCTGCGCCCACGCCTTCGGCGGCGTAGGACGCGCCGTGCGGAACAAGTTGGGATCCTATCAGGTCGACGAGGTCATGGCCCACACCCTCCGGATCTTCGGCCAGGGGATGAAGGTGGCCGTCGAGATCGCCCTGATGGCTGCCGACGCCGGCCTCGTCCGGGCGGGTGAGGACGCGATCTCCGTCGGCGGCACGGGAAAAGGGGCCGATACGGCCATCGTGCTCAAGCCGGCGATCAGCTCCCGGTTCTTCGACCTGCGGGTCGGAGAGGTGATCTGCAGACCGGCAAACCCCTGAGAGAATTCGCGGGGAGGCGGGAGATGGATACGAGGCTCGGCGCGATTTTGGGTCTGGTCCTGCTTGCGGCGGTCCCGGTCCGGGCGGAGAATTACACGGTCCGCGGCGGAATGGAGACGGAGATCCGTTACGAGCTGCGGGAGACGATCACGGCCGGCGGTGAGGTCCACAGGACGACGCTCAGCTTTGTCATGCCCCGGAGCTTCGAGTCACCTACCTTCCGCCAGGAGATCCAGAACGCCGATGTTGCGTTCTGTCCCCGGCCCGATGAGCGGACGACGCGCGAGGACGGCCGGGGGAACCGTATCCTGACCGCGATCTGGAACAGCCCCCCCGGAACGATCGATGTCCGCCTCGCCGTCACGGCGGTCAACACGACCGGCCTCGACACCATCGAGACGAAGGCCCCCTTCCCGCTTTCGGCGGTGCCTCCGGAGTTCAAGGATTATCTCGGGGCCACGGAACAGGTCCAGTCCGACCATGCCCGTATCCGTGAATTGTCGGGGAGGCTGACGCGCGGGGTCAGCACCGAATTCGATGCGGTCCAGCGTCTGATCTCCTGGGTGGTTGACCACGTCTCCTACGTCAATCCGCCGCCCCAGTATGACGCCGTCTTCGCGCTCGAGTCGGGAAAGGGAAACTGCCAGAATTTCTCCCACCTGAGCGCCGCCCTCCTCCGGGCGGCCGGCATCCCCGCCCGGATCGTCAACGGCATCACCATGGGACGGCCTTTCGACGTCGCATGGGAGAAGGGGGTGATGACCTTCAAGATGGGCCAGGGCCGCCACTCCTGGATCGAGGTCTGGTTTCCGGATCTGGGCTGGGTTCCATTCGACCCCCAGAACTCCGTCCTTTTCGTGTCGAACCGCTTTGTCCGTGTCGAGGTGGGCGTCGACAACAACGAGACCAAGAACGACGGCCTGCTCACCTGGACCCAGGCCCGCAACACCGCCCGGAAGCCCCGGCTCCAGGAGGCCGTGAACGCGGATTTTCGGAAGGATGAGGTGCGGATCCGGGGAGAACGGGAGAATTACGGCCCCCGGAATCTGCTCCTGAGCCCCCAGGTCCGGGCATCGTTCCAGCCGCTGGCGATCCAGCCGCTTCCGCCGCCGCCGGTCTACACCGACGCCGAGAAGCAGGCCTTCCGTTTCGATGTGCCTCTGGTCTACGGAAACCTCGCGTTTCCCGAGGGGGTCGATTTCGCCTTCCCGAGGGTGACCCGCTCCGCCGGAGGGGACGCCTTCGAGATGCGCCGCAATTTTCTCGTCGAGACCGCCGAATACGTGACGACGAACGTGACCCAGTATGCCCAGGTGGTGATCCTGCAGAAGCCCGTCCGCCTGGAAACGGTGGGCCTCGCCTTGCACAACTTCGGGGGGGAAGGGGCGCTCTGGATCGACATTTTTGCGGACCGGGACGGAAAGCCGGGTCCGCCTCTCACCGCAAGCAGCCTCATCAATGTCGAGGAGATCTCCCCGCGGCCGGGTTACCGATGGGTCGATTTCGATTTCGGCCGGGAGAACACCGTGCTGATGCCCGGCGCCTACTGGATCGCGCTCGGTTTCTCCGGAAGCCCCATCGTCAACTGGTTCTACACCTACGGCAAGCCCGTCGGTCCCGTGCACGGCACTCGATACAAACAGCTCTTCCAGAGGGACTGGAGCGGTGCCCTGAGCTACGAATTCAACTACCGGATCGTCGGCCGGACGATCCGATAGACTTTTCCCCCCCGGGCGGCGCCGGAAACCCGTTCTGAGGAGTCGGGATTCCGGCGCACGCTTTTGGGAGAGGGGCGGAAACTACTTCTTCGCGGCCGGTTTCTTGGCGGCCGGCTTCGCCTTTGCTTTTGCCGGTGCCTTTGCCGGTGCCTTTGCCGCTGCTTTCGCCGGGGCCTTTTTTGCAGGAGCCTTCGCTTTCGCCGCCGCTTTGGCCGGGACCTTTGCGGCCGCCTTGGCCGGTTTTGCCTTGGCCGGGGCTTTGGCTTTCGCCGGGGCCTTTGCCGCTGCCTTGGCAGGTTTTGCTGCGACCTTCTTCACCTCGGCCTTTTTCGCATCCTTCTTCACAGTTGCCATTTGCGTCTCCTCCCTTTCAAAAATACGGCTCCGCATCGCCGGGCCGCGGCCCGACCGTGCCCTCCTGCGTGCGGAAACGCGTGACTCACTGAGGATGGTCCTCCATCATGATCCGTTCCGTAAAGGGTTTCGCTTTCCATGACATCTCTTCATTCATTGGCCCGGCCGCAGGGAATGGAAAAATTCCCGGATGAAACGGGTCACCTCCTGCGGTTTTTCCATGGGTATCAAATGCCCCGCCCCCGCGACGCTGCGGTGCGTGCAATCCGGGATGAGGGAACAGATCCGGCTCTGATCCACGTACTCCCTGTTGAGGCTCTTCTCCCCTTCCAGGACGAGCACCGGGGCAGTAATCCGGGGAAGGAGCGGCCAGGGGTCGTACTGCATCGCCCCCATGAAGAGGGCCGCCTCGCGCCGCGGGCTGCACGTCAGGCGAAATCCGCCGTCATCCTGCGATATGCCGTGGCGAAGGTAGAGCTCCAGCATCTCCTCATCCCAGTCCTGAAAGAGGGAGCGTGAGTGGAGATAACGCCGGGCGTCGTCGAGGTCCTGCCAGAAGTTCGTCCGTTTGATGGCCTTGGAGGCAAGCGGATGCTGCTCCACGCTGATGCGAAGGCTGTAGAGTTCCGGCGGGAGAAGAATGGGCTCGATGAGGACCATGCCCGCCGCAGGGAGCCCGGCTGCGGCATTGGCCATCATGGATACCGTTGCCCCCATGGAATGGCCGGCCAGAAAGGGCCTCTCCAGATGCAGGCTTTCACAGAAACGGGAGAGGTCTTCGGCAAGGGTCATCCATTCGAGCCCCCCGTCTTCGGGATCGGTTTCCCGGTGGTCGCAGAAGTAAGGCGCGAAAACGCGGTAGCCTTCGGCGAGCTCCCGGGCAAGGGGATGCCAGAGCCAGGGCATGAAGCCGGTGGCATGGAGGAGGATCAGGGGCGGGCCCTCCCCCTCATAGAAGAGATAGGAGATTTCCGCATCTCCGATTTTCTGCGTACGGGTCTGTGGCGTATGGACGTTGGCCGCCTTCACGTTCATCTGCACCAATGGGTCAATTCGTCGAGGTTCGCCCTTTCCCGGGCAAACCGGTTGATCGGCGCTTCCGCATCGGGATAGCCCAGCGCGACGCCGATCAGGATCGCCCGGGTTTCCGGAATCTGTAGTATCTGCCGGACCAGCGCCGGGTAGTTGACCGAGGCGGCCAGGACGCAGGACCCCACCCCCCGGGCGTGGGCAAGCAGGCAGACCGACTGCACGATGGCCCCCGTATCCAGCATGGCATACTCCCGGGCGAGGCTTCTATCCACGCTGAAGAGGAGGAGGCAGGGGGCGCCGAAGAAGGCGAACATCTCGGCGTAATAGCGGAGCCGGGCCGCTTCATCCCCGCGGGGGATCGAGAGCGCGCCCAGGACCTGTTTGCCCACTGCCTGATACCGCTGCTTGAGCGGCTCCGGCCATGCACCGGGCATGGGGGTGTCCGGATCGGGGAGGGAGCCATCCTGGAAGCGCTGCCGGCCGGCCTCCCGGAGACGCTCCAGGGATTCGCCTGCGACGACCGTAATCCCCCAGGGTTGGGTATTCCCCCAGGAGCAGGACCAGCGGGCCGCATCCAGGATCTCCCGGATCAGCGGTTCCGGAATGGCATCCGGTTTGAACCGCCGGATGCTCCTTCTCGTCGTGACGGCCTGAAAGATCTCCATCGCCCTCCTCTCCTCCGGAATGAGTCCCCGGAGGGGATCGTTTCATTTTTGTCTTTTGAATCTCTCAGAAAATGAAGACCGCTGCCGCAAGGACTGTGGTGTACCCGCTCCCCTTCACGATGGTCGACTGAGTGACATTCCGGGTGCGCACGATCTTCCCGCTGATCTTGAAAATCTCCTTCTTCTCGTCCCAGCTTTCATCGACGTTGAAATCGATCCCCAGTGTGGAGGCCAGCATGGCCGCGGCCATGTCTTCGGCATAATCTCCCGCCTGCTTCTCCGTCTGGCCGTAGGAGTGGTGCTCGCTGATATAGCCGTAGGATCGCTGGTCGGCGGGAATGGCGCAGCCGACCGAAGCGGCCAGGAGCCGCTTCGGTTCGTTGCTGCAGCAGCGGCTGAGCACACAGAAGGTGATCGCCCCGGAGACCAACTCCTTGAGCCCCTGCGTCTTGGATATCATCTTGCAGTCGGGGGGAAAGATGCTGGAGACCTGCACCAGGTTGCACCGTTCGATCCCCGCGTCGCGCAACGCCCGCTCGAACGAGTGAAGCTCATCCTTGTGCGTGCCGACGCCTTTGGTAAAAAAAATCTTCCTCGGAACGAGACCCTCCATCGGTCCTCTCTCCCTCTCTATCCCCCGGCCGTCTGGGTGAAAGCGGTGTTGGCGTAGAGGTATTCGAACTTCTCCTTGTGCTTGAGCTCCTCATCGGCCATACGCAGGAGCATCTCCCGGACGTCGCCCGCCGGATGAAGCTCGGCCAGCCCCTTGTAGAAATTATGGGCGTTGAGTTCACGGTTGGCAGCGATGAGATAGACGTCCTTGCTGTCCATATCCTTCTTGACGTCCGGCTTCACAAGGTTCTCCGCGACCTTGTAGTCGATGACCGGCCGGCTGGGACCGGTAAACCCTGCCTGACGGTATTGCAGCAGGTATGCCTTGTGCTTCTTCTCTTCCTGGGCCAGAAACACGAGCGTGTCCTTCGCTTCCCTGTCCGCGATCTTGCAGGAGAGGTCCATGTAAAAGTCATAGGCCTCCTGCTCGTTTTGAATCGCTCTTTCGATAATGGATTCCGAATCCTTATTTTTCATCTCGCACGCTTCACTCATTGACGAAACCTCCCAAGTCTGCATTCCCGCGCCTCAAGAAACCGCGCGGCTACTATCCTGCCGGCCTTTGTTTCATGGCCGGTTTGCTATGCGGCGTCGGCCGCAATCGTCTGCGCTTTTCCGTTTCAGTATTCGGTCAACGTCGAAAGCCCCCGCTCGCCCACCAGAATGATCCGCGTGTGGTTGAGACGATTGGCGATGACCTTGGCCGTGGCCTTCATGACCTTGTACCCCAGACATGCATCGTCATCCATGAGCCTTCTGAGCCCCGGCGCTTCGAGAACGATCGCCTTCACCCGGTCGATGCAGAGCGCCCCGAGGGTGTAGACGTAGGGCTCCACGACGGCCGACCATCCCGATGATTCGCCCTTCGTCACCACGTCCACCGTGACCTGCATCGGGGGCTTGTGAGGCCCGAGGTAGCTGTCCATGACCAGGACCACCTTCCCTTCCTGAATCAGGAAGAGACCTCTCGCCGGGTCCCCGTTCTTGTACATCTGGGTTCCGGCGTCATAGGTTTCATCTTTGGCCACCGTGGCCAACTTTTCCAGTTCCGGATCGCTGAACCCTTTGAAAAACGCAAATTCCTTCAATTGACTCGTCGAGATCATCTGCCGTTCCTCCTGTCGTCTGTCTGGTTCATCGGACCCGCCCCGGATCGGAGATCCGGCCGGATTATAAACTTCAGCGGGAATATACCAAGCTTCCTCCGGGATTGCCATAAAAAATGTTTACCGCCGGGCAGGACGATCCTTCGGGGAAGCCAACGGGGATGAACTCTTCTGGAAGAGGCCGGCAGTCCGCGCCCGCGCTCGATCCTCCGGACCCTGCGGCGGGAATTGTCCCCGGACTGTGGAACTGCCGCGGCATAAAAAACACGGAACAGTTCAAGAAAATATGATACAAGCAGCAAGCAAAAAAGCAGACCGGGAATTCAGAAGCCGCCGTTTTTTTCAAGGAGTTTGCGGGTGGTCAGAAGGGGTCAGCTCTTACTTTCGATCTTGCTGCCATGCTTCATCTTGGGTTGTGCTGCAACGACGACGCAGCCCGCCCGGATTTATAAAGAGAGCGGCTTGGCCAAGCCGGGAACATACCACCTTCGCTTTCAGCTGAACGGCCAGGGGAGCCTGGCCGAATATCTGCGGCGAGAGAAGACCCGAAACCCCGACTTGAGGGAGTTCGACGTCTCCGGGCTGATGAAGCTCTTTGTCAGGGCTTACCCCCAGCTTTACCTGCCGGTGCAGCCGGGGGTGCCGCTCTGCAACCTGGAGACGAACTTCAAGCACTGCCGGGGCATCGAGCTTCTGGCCGATTTCGAGACGTACGCGGACGACACGGTCGTCCTGGAGAGCTGGGTTCTCTATCACATCATGCTCCGCCTGGAGAAAGAGCAGCCGAATTTTTTCAACAGCGCCCGGGCCCAGCGAGACCGGGGCGAATTTGCCCTGCCGCGCCGCTATTACGTCGGCGCCCTGGTGGAGGCGATCCAGAAAGCGCTGCCGATCCTGCAGGAGATCGCGACGGACTACCGCAAGTATATCAAGGAGGGCGACCAGGAGATCGAGATCGAACTCACGCTGGAAGAGTCCCGCGAAAAAGTGGCTGCCAGGGAGTCCGATCGGCAGATGAAGGATGCAGGCGCGTTCGGCAGCGGTGTCATCGTCTCCGTCCTTCCGGGCATCTCTTTTATCACGGGCCTGACGATATCCGCCCTGCACTCCGGAGGGAGGACGTTCTGGGAAGTCCTGAGAGAGGAGAAGGAGTTCGAGATCAGCAGGAGAAGGCTGGATCTCGAAGACGTGGAGTTCTCCTACACCGAGAGCTTCTCCAACAATTTTTCGCATATTCTGATCCAGCCGCCCGAGTCGACGTCGGACATCATCATCCGCGAAATCGCCATCCGGCTGCGTCCGAAGGAGAAGAGGATATGAGCGGCAGAGGCAGGGCGATAAGAATGAAAAATGAATTTTACATCAACCGCATGGTTGAGCCTGGGCAATACGGTCTCGAAGAGATCTTCGCGGATATCCGTTCCTGTGATGTCCTCTCCTCCATCTTTGCCGATGCGGAAGAGATCGACCGGGTCGTTACCGAAACCCGATTGTTTGTGGCGGATATGCCCCATGAGATGTTCGTGGATAACAAAGACGCCTCCATCACCGTCGGCCTGAAGCATCTGCGCCAAGCCTCGGACGAGTTTTTGTTCCTGGACATCATCCATGAGCTTTGCCATGTCAAGCAGCACCTGCAGGGTCGGAATCTTTACGATCGGAGCAAGGCGTACGTGGACCGGGAAACCGAAATCGAAGCTTACGCGGTGACCGTACGGGAGGCCCGCCGGATCGGATTGGACGACGCGGAGATCGCCAACTATCTCCGCGTCTCCTGGATCACGCCCGAAGAGCACGGGCGGCTGCTCCGGAGGCTGGACGTCATGGAATGCACCCCTGAGGCCGGATGATACCGGGCAGCCGCTCCACGGTTCAGGCCATATCCTTCAAACCCAATATACGCCTCGCCTCATCGGGAGAGGCGGGCGGCCGCTCATATTCACGGGCCAATCGGGCCACCCTCTCGACAAGTTGGGCATTGCTCGTGGCGAGCTCGCCGCGACGCAGGTAGATGCTGTCCTCCATGCCGACACGGATATGACCTCCCATGATGAGCGCCATCATGGCCATCGGCATCTGGCCCGGCCCGATGCCGATGTTGGACCATGTGGCGTCCGGCGGCAGGTAATCATGGATGTGGAGAAAAGCCTTCGGCGTGGCCGGAGCGCCCCAGGGGGTGCCCAGGACGAACTGGAAATGGCAGGGGTCGGTCAGCTTGCCTTCCTTGCGCATCCGCAGAGCGGTCATCATCATCCCCAGGTCGAAGATTTCGATTTCAGGCTTGACCCCGGCCTCTTTCATCTGGAGCGCCGCCTGATCGAGGAACTGCGGGTCATTGATGAAAACGCTGCCCCCCAGGTTGATGGAACCGGCATCGAATGACGCCATTTCAGGCTTCAGGGCGAGCGGCGCAAGGCGTTCATCGATGGAAAGATTCCGGCCGGGAATGCCGCTCGTGGTGAGGCAGAGGATGAGGTTGGTTTTCTCCCTCAAAGGATCGACCACCCGGCGGAAAAGCCCGATATCCTGACTGCCCAGCCCCGTTTTCGGATCCCGGACATGGATATGGACGATCGCGGCCCCGGCCTGCCAGCACTCGACGGCCGATTGGGTGATTTCCTCGGGCGTCAGAGGAATGTAGGGCGCGATATCCCGCATCATTCGGCTGCCCGTGATCGATGCGGTGATGATCACTTTGTCTCCCATCGGATTCTCTCCTTGATTTCCTGGGGATTCCCGTCTCACCGAAGTTTGAACTCGACCGTCCCGGCCGTTTCGGCTCGTGCGTCGCCCGGCTTCATTCTGTCTTGCGCTTCTTCCGGAATTCCGTTCCGCACATTTTTTCGAAGACGCGGATCAATCCGCCCTTGCCGAGATCGCCGAACCCCCCGGCCAGGGCCATCTGAAAAGTCACGGTTGCGGCATTCACCACGGGCAGGGGAATGGCCCGGTGCGAGGCAATCTCGGCCGCGCTGATCAGATCCTTGTAAGCTTTCCTGATCGGGTACCCTTCGGCAAAATCGTTTTCCAGGGTCCGGGGAATGAAGAAATCGGCAGCGAAACTGCGCCCGGTCCCGGTGGTGACGACTTGGGCCACCTTCTCCGGATCGAGCCCGAGTCTGGCGGCCATGGGCAACACCTCGGCCAGCCCCGCGCAGCTGATGTTGAAGAGCAGATTATTGACCAATTTCGCCAGTTGCCCGCTGCCCACCGGCCCCATATGGACGATCTGGTCGCCGATGGCGGCGAGCGCCGGTTTCATGGTTCGAAAGAGACCTTCGTCGCCGCCGAACATCACCGTGATCTGGGCTTCCTTCGCGCGCGCCTCCATTCCGGACACTGGGGCATCAGCGAAGCGGAGTCCCTTTTCCTGGAGCCTGCGGTTGATTTCCAGGGTGGGCAGGTAGCTGATGGTGCTCAGGTCGATCAAGATGAGTCCGGGTCGGGCTCCCTCCACGATGCCGGCTTCCCCGAAAATCACCGCTTCCACCACGTCCGTGTCGGGCAGACTCAGGAAAATCCAATCGACCTGACCGGCCACGTCCGCCGGTGATGTCGCAGCCACAGCACCTTGGCTGACCAGAAACTGGACGGGCGCCGGATCGATGTCGTACACCCGCATCGCAAAGCCGGCTTTCAGCATGTTCAGCGCCATCCATTTTCCCATGGCGCCGAGGCCAATGAAACCTCCTCCCTCTTTCATGCAACCTTCTCCCTCTTCATTGCCCGGTCTTCTCCGCATGGCCCGCTTTCCCGCCTTGCCTCCGGGGTTGCGAACGGGATCCCGATCGATCAGATCTCTCCCAGCGTAATGTCCGTGTCCTCCTTCGGGAGGGGAATGATGTAGACCGGTTTGCGGATCCGGTGGAGCACCTTTTCGGAGACGCTGCCGAGAAAGGTATGCTTGACCGCTCCTTTTCCGTGACTTCCCATGATCACCGTGTCGCAGCCCAGTTCATCGGTCTTGTTCAGGATCTCGGCGGCGGGGTCCCCGAAGACGACATGGATTCCGGCGATCCGCTTCAGGGTTTTCGGATCGTCCTTGAGTTCCCTCTCGGCAAACTGCTGCAGGCGTTCTTCGATCCTCCGGCGCAGATTTTCCTTCGACTCTTCCCGGATCCGATCGACGTTGTCATGACCGATGTGCGGGCGCAGGAGTTCTTCCGTTTTGAACGGAAGGGACTCGCTGACGTAGAGGATGTGGATCTTTGCATCATGTTGCCGCGCGGTGTTCACGGCGTAACGGAAAGCGTAGGCCGAGTTCTTGGTCAGGTCGGTTGCGTACAGAACGTTCTCTATTTTCGGAATCATTTGCGCTTGCCTCCTTTTTCCTGCTGCGATTCGACATGGACCACCCTATCCGCGCCCGAAAATCTTCCCTCGACGTCGGCAGCGTATCAGTTTGTATCAGTCTGGTGCAGAGAAGCCTCACGCAGCGCGATTGAAAGGTTTTCGGGCGAAAAAGATTTGTGAGCGCCAGTGAGGCATCGGCACCTCAAATTGAGACACCGCCTTTCGACGTCCTTTCAGCTGCGGCCACGATAAGCCCATTGTTCAAATCCGTCAATTGCATCTTTCGGGGAGGCTTCAGAGAGTTGGCCCCGCCTTCTCTGTTTCCGGCGCGGCCCCGCCGAGCCGTTCCGCGATCATTTTTAATATTCTTGACACTGAATTGGGGCCTGTGATACTCAAGGTCTCACAATGCAAAATGAGGTTTTATTAGATGAACTCTTTTAAAACCGACATCAGGGAAAGACCATCGCGCTACAATGTTGAAGCATTGGCGCGCGGCCTGGATATCCTTGGACTCTTCTCTCCCCAGAACCCATCCCTCAGTCTGATCGAAGTGGTTTCTCTGCTGAAGCTGAGCAAAAGCACCGTCTTCAGACTTCTCTCCACATTGGAGACCATGGGTTACCTCGACCGCGACCCCGGGACGCGTCGTTATCGTCCCTCCATCAAGATCCTTCAGCTCGGCTATACGGTCATCAACAGCCTGGAGGTTCGCCAGGTGGCGAGGCCTTATCTTGAAAGCCTCTCCCGGGAACTTGAAGAAACCGTCAGCCTCTGCGTCCTGGATGGCAGCCACGTGGTTTATGTGGATAGGGTGCGGAACAAGTCGATCGTCGGTGTGTTGCTGAAGGTTGGGTCCCGGATTCCCGCCCACTGCGCGACCGTGGGCAAGGTTCTTCTGGCTGACCTTACGCCCGACGAACTCGATCGTTATTTCAGCGGCGCGGACCTTGCCCGCTGTACCTCCCGCACGATCAGCGACCGGGATGCATTGCTCCGCGAGCTCCTGAAAGTAAGGAAAAAAGGTTATGCGATCTGTGACGGCGAGCTTGCCGTCGGATTGCGGGCCGCCGGCGCTCCCATTTACAATCATGAGCAAAAGGCCATTGCCGCAATCAACGTCTCGGGCTCTTCAACCATGGTCACCATCAACCATCTCAAGAAAGTAATCGTTCCTGCGGTCGTCAGAACTGCTGCCCGGATCTCTTCTGCGCTCGGCTATGCTCCCGCCGAGATGCAGAAGGGATGGAAGACCATTCTCGCGTAAACGCAGCAAGCGATGAGCAGGTGGTTTGCAGAACAGTTGAGTGGTTCCCTGAAAGACGGATAATTCTCATCAGTATCAAGACACAGTCCTGAACAACTTGATCATCACGGGTGTTGCTTCTCTCGAAGAAGTGATGCGACGCCGTTTCGGCGATGGTGACAAAAAACGTTCATATTTTAGACGCGTTGAGCGGGAAAGATCCATGCAGGAGGGAATAAGGCGCATGAATACACGGGTTGACAAAGTCATGACCCTGAGCGATGCCATCCAAGAATATGTCAAGAACGGCAGCCACATTTCCATCGGCGGTTTCACCATCAACCGGAATCCCATGGCCGCAGTCCATGAGATCATCCGCCAGGGAATCAGAAACCTGTATCTTTACGCCCATTCCAACGGCCAGGGGGCCGATGAGTTGATCGGTGGGGGATGCGTTTCGAGACTCGACATCGCCTACGGAGGGAACGGAAAGTACGCGGCCACCTGCATCCGATTCCGCAAAGCCGTTCAGGATGGAACGATCCGGATCGAGGACTACACGAACTTCCAGATGTGCCTTCGCTTCATGGCCGGTGCCATGGGGATGCCTTTTCTCCCCACCGTATCGTCACTGGGGACGGACCTCGTGAAGGTCTGGGGTTTTTCCGAAGAAGAGCGGTCGCAGGACCCCAAAATGGCCAATCAAAAGCTCATCGTCATGGACAACCCTTTCGGCCAATGGATGGAAACCCCGAAGGTCGTCCTGGTGCCCGCGATACAGCCGGACGTCACGATCGTGCATGTCCAGAAAGCGGACCGACAGGGAACGGGACGGATCGAAGGGCTGACCTTCGCCGACGTGGAACAGGCGAAATCGGCAAAGCATCTCATCCTGACCTGCGAGGAGTTGGTCGACAGCGCCGTGATGAGAAAGAATCCTGATCGGAACAATATCCCCTTCATCCACGTGGATGCGGTGGTCCCCGTCCCTTACGGCGCCCATCCGACGGCCTGCTACGGCTATTACGATTACGACCCGGCCTGTCTGCTGCACTATGTCAGATGTGCCAAAGACGACGACCTCTATCGTGAATACCTCCAGAAATTCATCCATGGCGTGAAGGATCACGCGGAATTCATCGCGCTGAACGGCGGCCGGGAGCGGATGGAAAAGATCAAGGCCGACCCCGAAACAGGGTACGCGGTCAATCTGGCGAGGGGCTGAAGGAGCAGACGATGGGAAAATACACGTTGCGAGAGATGATGACGATTGTGGCCGCCAGGGAGATCAAAAACGGGGATATCGTGTTCTGCGGCACGGGGATCTCGATGCTCGCGGCCATGGCTGCCAAAAACATCAACGCCCCCGACAGCGTGATGTTCTTTGAGACCGGGGCGATCGACTCCAAACTGGATGAGATCCCCCTGGCCGTGGCGGATTCTCGGGTGATGTACTGGGCGGCAACGAACGGCGGGCTTTTCGACGCCTTCACCACCATGCAGAATCCGATCACGGGCCAGCACGTCATCGGGATTCTGGGGGCTGCGCAGATCGATCTCTACGGCAACCTCAATACCACGGTGATCGGCGATTACGTCAAACCGAAGGCGCGCTTCTCGGGAAGCGGCGGCGGTTGCGACGTCGCCTCCTTCGTTCCGCGTTGCATCATCTTCATGCAGCAGGAGAAGAAGCGGTTTGTAAGGAAACTGGATTACCTGACCAGTCCGGGGCACATGGACGGCCCCGACGGACGCGCCAAGGCCGGGCTGCGCGAAGGCGGGCCGACGGTCGTGATCACGAACATGGCGGTCTTCCGCTTTGACGGGCCAACCAAACGAATGTACCTGTCGGGGTCCTATCCCGGCATCACCACACAGCAGATCCTTGAGAACATGGAGTTCGCGGTGGACGTCTCCAGAGCGACGGAGGTGATGCCGCCGACCCCGGAGGAGCTGAAGATCCTGAGGGAGAAATGCGATCCCCAACGGCTCATTCTGTAGCCGGGGTATTGCATGACGACGACCGTACGCGACTGCGGACGGCCGTCATCGGACGAGGAGCCAGGCGGAACAAGGGGGCTCCCCGGATACCGACCGGGAAGCCATGGGATAAATGGGATGAAAAAGGAGGGCTCATCATGAAGGAAGGCAAAGTCGCTTTATGGGGAGGAAACGGGGAGATGAAGAGGCGGGATTTTCTCAAGCTGAGTCTCGCAGCGGGCGGTGTCCTGGCATTGGGCAATCCCGGAGACCTTTTTGCCCAGGCCAACAAGAGGATTTCCATCGCGACCGGGGGCATGGGAGGCGTCTATTTCGTCATCGGCGGGGGCATTGCGAGCCTCGCTACAAAGTACGCGGGTGTCGAGGCGGCCGCGGAGGTGACTGCCGCGTCGGTGGACAACTGCAAGCTTCTGGCCGCGAAGAAATCTGACTTCGGCCTCATTATGGGCGACACCGGCTATGACGCATTCAAGGGGATGGGGCACTTCAAGGGCAAGCCGCTGCCGGTGAGGACGGTTTCGGTCCTTTATCCCAACCTGATGCATGTGGTCACCGTTGAGGGAAAGGGGATAAAAAAGGTGTCGGACCTGAAGGGGAAGAGAATCTCCACCGGCGCCCCCGGGAGCGGCACCGAAGTGAAAGCATTGAGAGTGCTCGAGGCGGCCGGCATCAATGTCGACAAGGATGTCAAACGGGACAGGCTCGGGGCCGGCGAGTCGGGAGGGGCGATGAAGGATGGCAAAATCGACGCCTATTTCTGGGATGGCGGCGTGCCTACCTCGTCGGTTCTCGACCTGGCTGCGTCGCCGGGGGTGAAGATGATGCTCATCGGGCATGATGAGCTGATCCCGAAGATGGTCGAGAAATACGGCCCCGTGTACTACCCGTCGATCATACCCAAGAAGGTCTATACCGGCGTCGAACAGGACACGCAGGTGGCAGCCGTGGCGAATCTGCTCATGTGCCATCAGGATTTGGATGAAAAGATCGTCTACAACGTCCTGGTCTCCATGTTCGATCATTTGAAGGAGTTGGCCGCAATCCACAAAGAGGCGCTCAACATCACCCTGAAGGATGGCTCGGCCAACAAGGCGATCCCCTATCATAAGGGCGCCCAGAAGTTCTTCAAGGAGAGAAAGTTCGAGGTACCGGTGTGAGCTGGATTTCAGGGTACAGGAGCGGAAAGCTCCTGTACCCCTGTTTGGTTGCAGCAGGCGTTCTCGGCGTCGTATTTTTGTTGCGGATTCCCGTTCTCAGGATCGGGAGCGGGGGACCGTGCGTGCCGGTGTCCGAGGGCGATGTCATTTCCCTGCGGTACACCCATTCCATGTATGGCGTGCCGGTGGAGGAGAGGCTCCGCGTGGAGGGCCGCCGTCTGGTGCTCTTCCATATGGTGACGAGTGACGCCGCCCTCGAGTATTACGGGATTGAACGCAGGGGCGAGGGCAACGCGAGGCGCGTGGTCGACCGGTTCAATATCCCCCGGGGCAGCGTCGGCGGTCAAACGCTCACGGTGAGGGAGAGGCGGATTGTGTTGCGAGAGCTGCCGGGTGAGCAGGAAGAGGTGACGATAGGCTTGGAGAGGGTACCCATCCTGCTCTATTGGGTCTATGGCATCTGGAGGTAAACATGGACGAGAAGAAAAAGTCAATTCTCGATGAAGCTGCGGAGCAATTGACGGAGGAGCAGAAGAAGAAACTCGAAAAAGTCATGGAGGAAGAAGAGGGGGTCACCAGAAGAATTACTGGCTTCTGGAATGTCACCACGACCGTGATTGCCGTGGCGATGTCGCTCTTCGCCATTTACGCCACCATATTTCCCGTTACGACCCAGATGCTCAGGGGAGGGCATGTGGCTTTCATGCTTGTCCTCTCTTTTCTCTACTACCCCATGGCGAAAAAATACAAAGGGAAGGTCACCCTGATCGACATCCTGCTGGCACTCGCCGGGGTCGCATGCATCTCTTACATGTACTTCGATTTCGAAGAATTCATCTACCGGGCCGTGACCCCCGAGCTGTGGGACATCATTCTTGGAGTTGCTTTCATGCTGCTCATTCTGGAAGCCACCCGACGAAGCGCAGGGTTGATCATGCCTGTCTCGTGCATCCTGTTTCTCCTGTATGCCTATGTGGGGCCGTGGCTCCCGGCACCATGGACTCACAGGGGCTATGATATCGAGCGCATCGTAGGCCATATGTACATGACGCTGGAAGGGATTTTCGGAGTTCCCATCGAGGTGTCCTCGTCGATCATCATCATGTTCACCATCTTTGGAGCATTCCTCACCGTATCCGGGGCGGGGAAATTTTATGTGGATTTCGCCTTTACCGCCATGGGGAGGAAACCGACGGCCGCAGGCCGCTCCGTGGTGGCCACATCCTATCTGCTGGCCATGGCTTCCGGTTCGGGGGTCGCCAACACCGTCGCCATCGGCTCGGTCGCCTACCCGATGCTTAAGAAAGCCGGGTATGACAAATCAAATGCAGGGGGGTTTCTTGCGGCAGGCGGCATGGGGGCCATCACCACGCCGCCAGTGATGGGTGCGGCTGCCTTTCTGATCGCCGAATTTCTGAGGATCAGTTATATCGACGTGATCAAGCTTGCCGTCATACCGGCTGCCCTTTACTACTGGGGACTTCTCCTCATGGTCGAGTTCGATGCCAAGAAGTTCGGTCTGAAAGCGGTGGCGATCGAGAAGAAGTACACCCTCTGGCAACTGACGAAGATGTATGGCTTCCATTTTCTGCCCCTCGTGGCCATCATCGGTTTTCTGGTGAAAGGGTATACGCCCGCGGTCTCGGTTCTCGCAGCCATCATCACCTGTTTCTTGACCTGCTTCATTCGGAAAGACACACGCTTTAACCTGTCGAGGTTGATTGAGGCACTCAAGCAGGGGTCCCTGACCGTCCTGAATGTGGCAGCCATATGCGCATCCGCAGGCATCATCGTCGGCGTCGTCAGCCTGACGGGTCTCGGGCTGAAACTCTCGACCATCATCATTCAGTATGCCGGCGGGAGCATTTTTTTGACCACGCTCTACACCGGCGTCCTCCTGTGGATCATCGGACTGGCCGTACCGATCACGGCCACGTACATCATCGCCGCCGTCATCGCCGCGCCGGCGCTCGTGCAGCTGGGTGTCCCGGAGTACGCCGCCCACATGTTCATCTTCTACTACGCCCTGCTCTCCGAGGTTTCCCCCCCGACCGCACTCTCGCCGTTCGCGGCAGCGGCCATCACGGGGGGTGATCCCTTCAAGACGACCCTCATGGCATGGAAATATTGTATTCCAGCTTTTCTCATGCCTTTCATCTTTACGGTCATTCCGGAAGGGCGCGTCTTGCTCCTCCACTGGGAGGGGGTCAGCGTAATCAATGGTGTCTCGATCCTTTTGACCTCGTTCCTCGGCATCGGGATGCTCGCTTCCGGCGCTTCCGGCTACTTCCTGAGAAGGTCGAACGTACTGGAGCGGACCATCATGATCATCGGTGCGCTGGGATTTGTTTTTCCCTCAGGCTTCGGGGATGCGGTGGGTGTGGTTTGCCTCGTGATCGTGATCGCGATGCAGAAATTTTTGAAAGGAGATGAGGTCCGGGTGAAGGCGGTTTCCGGCTAACGGGTATGGTTCTCGGTTTTGAACAACACAAGGGCCATCACGTCTTACGGAAGACGTGATGGCCTTTACGTCTCGGATTAGGCGATGAGGCGATCGGCCGCTGAACTCCCTGACAGTCCCAACCGATCAGCTCTTCTTGTCGAAGGCAACCCGGAATCTCTCTTCACTCTCGCGCAGCATTCCCTCGTTTTTCTTCTGTTCGGTGATGTCATGCCAAACGGTCACTGCGCCAATGATCAGATTTCCCTGCCGGATCGGTCCGGAGGAGACCTCGACCATACCGTCACTGCCGTCGGCACGCGTGACCGCGAAGGTCAGACCGGTCACTTTCTTCCCCGCCAGAGCCCGCGGCGTAGGTTGCTCTTCCAATGCCAATGGCCGGCCATCCAATGATCTGCAGGCAACCCGCCGCATGACCTCGGTGACGTGAAGACCCATCGGATCAAATCCATGGACCTCCATAAAGGCCGGATTCACGCGTTGTACGTTTCTCTGCGTGTCATACATGATCACGATATCGCTCTGTGCTGAGATGATGGCTTCGAGAAATGCACGATCCCGCTCCGACTCCGCCAGGGCTTTTTGCAGCGACTCCTCCGCCTTCCTGCGTTCGGTGATGTCGAGCATGACAAAGGCGAAACGGGGGAAACCGGTCGGATGGACCCCCAGGTAGCTTCCGGTCACGAGAAACCATCTGCCGGTATCGGGAAGTTGGTGAAACACCTCGAATGAGACGAGACTCTTCTGCAAGGCCTCCTTACAACCTTCCAGATAGACTTGCATGAGTTCTGTCGGTATATCCAGCTCGCTGACGAACTTGCCGTGCATCGTCTCCGGTGTCAGTCCGTAGGCAGCCGCAGCGACCTTGTTGCCCGATACGAAGCGTATGTTGCCATCCACCACTTCGACGATTCCCCTCGGCAGCCCGGGGCTGTCGAAAAAGGCCCGCAGGAGGGACTCGCTTTCCCGCAGGGCATTTTCCGTCCTGACGCGGCCCATGGCGATGGCCACCTGATCGGCTACGGCCTTCATCATGGCCAGATCGTCCGTGCTGAAAGTCGTCCGGGAACGGGTGCCGAAGGAGAGGGTCCCCAGCACGCGGTTCTGCTCCATGAGCGGGTGGCAGGCATAGGCCTTGATTCCGAAGGATTTGACGAGCTCGGTCCGCACATCGGGCGTTTCCGGAATGTTTTCGGCAACCAGCCTGCACGCGTCCCGCGCCGCACAGCCACAGATGGCAATGCCGTAGTCGAGCCACTCGATCGTCCGCGCCGTCTCCTTAGGGATCCCCGCGCAGGCGTTCAGGTGCAGACGCCCGGCCGCCTCGTCCACCAGGAAGTTGAAGAAGGCATCGCAGTCGAGGAATTCCATCACTTTCAGGCAGAGCTCCTCGACGATCTGCTGAGGCTTGTCGCTTGCCAGCAGGCGGCTGGCCGTGTAGGAGAGGAGTTCGAGACGCTCGGTGTACCGGAGCAGGGATTGTTCGATCTGGCGGCGATGCTCGACCTCCCGCCGCAGATCCGCGGTTCTCTCCGCAACCTGGTCCTCCAGGTTCCTGTGCGCCTCGCGGAGTTCCTCCTCTGCCTTCTTCCGCGCCCTCTGCTCCTTGGCCTCTGCCAGGGCCCTCTGGACGGCGGGCGCCAGCCGCTGCTGGAGCCGGCTCTTCAGGACGTAATCCTTAGCCCCCTGGGTCAGGATGTCGATGGCGCGGTCCTCGGTCACGGCGCCGGTGACCAGGATGAAAGGGGTGTCGGGGCATCTCTTTTTCGCCTCGGCCAAGGCCAGCGCCCCGCTGTATTTGGGAAGATCATAATCGGAAAGGATCAGGCTGGCGGAGAATTCCTGAAGCTCGCGAACGAAATCCCGCTCCGTCTCGACCACTTTCGAGTCGAAGAGGAATCCTGCCTCATGCAGTTCGAACTGCATCAACTCCGCATCAGCCGGGCTATCTTCCAGAATGAGGAAACGAAGGGATTCAGCCATGAGCCATCTCCAGAAAGTTCAACCGGAACGATCCGCCTGCCGGACCGTCCATGATTCTGCACTGCCGTATCGAAGTCGCATATGTTCCAGAATATCTCAAGTGCGGCTCCAGGAGAATGCGGATATTTGCCGCCCCGACCCCTTGTCAGCGATCTTGCCCTTCCATCCGGATGATCCGGACGGGGAACGGGAGGCCGATGCCTTCGGCCCGGTACCGCTTGTGAAGCCGTTTGATCAATTCGTGGCGCACCAGATACTGGCCGGTAAATTCCAGCACGCGAAGATTCACGGAAAAGACGATGGTCGAATCGCCGAACTTCTTGTAGCGGACGGAAGGTTCAGATCCGGGCGCACCTCCGGTGACCTCCTGCATCACCGCACGGGCCACCTCCAGCGTCACCGACTCCACCTTTTCCAGATCGTTTTCACAGGCGACCGCGACGTCAACCGAGATGGCGATCTCCCGGTCCGGCAGCGCGAAGTTCGTCGCCACGGAGGAGGCGAGCTTGGCATTCGGGATGATGACCATGCTGCTGGAAAGCGTCCGGATCGTCGTATAGCGCCAGGTGATGTCCTCGACATAGCCTTCCTGGTCGTTGTCCAGCGCCACGTAATCTCCGGGCCGGATCTTGCGCGAGGCGATCATGTGGATCCCGGCGAAGAGGTTGGAGAGGGTGTCCTGGAGCGCCAGCGCCACGGCCAGCCCGCCCACGCCCAGAGCGGTCAGGATGGGGGCGATCGAGATTCCCAGGGATTGCAGGAGAACGAGGATGCCGATGATGTAGACCAGGACCTGGGTGAGATGGGTGAAGATGGAGGTCGACACCAGGATCCCGCCGACCTTTCTACCGTAGAGGGTCACCAGGCCGGAAAGGATCCGGGAGAGGACGACTGTCACGGAGAGGACATAGATGATCAGGGTCCCCTTGTCGATGAGGGGTTCGTACAGCTGAGGAATCGAAAGGCCTTTGAGGGCGGCGTAAATCCCTGCGGTTCCGAACCACCAGTAAGCCATGCCGTGGAAGGCGTTGATGAGGAGCGCGTTGCCTTCCCACTTCGTCCGCTCCGCGACGCGGTTCAGGACCGGCCGGACGAATTTCTCGATCACGAAGGCGATGAGAAAACCGCCGACCAGGAAGGCTAAAGGCAGGATGAGGTCCCGCAAACCCCGAATACCGTCGATCATCATTTTCCCTCTATCCCTCCGGGCGACGCGAGTCAACCCCCGTTGCCCGGATCTTCCCGGATAATTTGAAGACTTCCGCGGATTTCAGCCGTTCCGTTCCAGACCGCCGTCGCTCCCGCGTTCGGACGGACGGTTTCAGCCGATGCCTTCCGACGGCTCGGCAAGCCATTCCCCCCAGTTTCCCCGGCGCGTCTCGTGGCAGAGGGATTCCTTCAGACGGGCGCTGAACTCCCGGCGGGGGATGAGACGGGCCCCGAGGCCGGCCAGGTGGGCCGTTTCGACCTGGCAGTCGACGAGGTCGAATCCTCCCGCCTTGAGTCGGGAAACCAGCGAGATCAAAGCGGTCTTCGATGCGTTCGGAACCGCTGAGAACATCGATTCTCCGAAAAAGGTGTGCCCGAGAGAGACGCCGTAGAGCCCCCCGACCAGTTCCTCTTCCCGCCATGCCTCGACGGAATGGGCAAAGCCGAGGTCGTGGAGGGCGATATAGGCGTCCCGGATTTCGGCCGTGATCCAGGTGCCGTCCTGGCCGGGACGGGGCCTCCGGCAGGCGGAGATCACTGCCGGGAAGGCCCGGTCGAAGGTGACCCGCAGAGTTCCCTTCTTCACGAACTGCCGCATGCTTCGCGAAACGCAAAGCTCATCAGGCAGGAGGATGAAGCGGGGGTCGGGCGACCACCAGAGGATGGGGTCGCCCTCGCTGTACCAGGGGAAGATCCCTTCCCGGTAGGCAGCCAGAAGCCGCTCCGGCGAGAGGTCGCCGCCGACGGCCAGGAGCCCGCTTTTCGCGGCATGGTCCGGCGGCGGGAAGAGAACGGCTTCAGGGAGTCGATAAACCGGCATGGGTGACCCTGACGGTGACGTCGTCGTTTTCGATGTCGGCCAAGGCGTCGCCACCCTCCCGGAGGCTTCCGAAGAGGACCTCGTCCACGAAGAACCGTTTGATCTTGTCCTGGACGAGCCGGGCGATCTCCCGCGCCCCGAACTCCGGGGAGTAGCCCTTCCGGGCCAGCCACTCGTAGCAGCGGTCGGTGACCGACAAGAGCACTCGCTTGCCGATAAGCTGTGCCGAAAAGTCGGCAACGGCCTTCTTCACGATCCGCAGGACCACCGTGTCCGAGAGCCCCTGGAAGTTGATGACGCCGTCCAGGCGGTTGCGGAATTCGGGGGAGAAGGTGCGCTCCAGGGCCTTGTAGACGGCATCCCGCTGGATCGGCTTTCCCTCGAAGCCGATCGACGGCCGGCCGATCTCCCGGGTGCCGGCGTTGGAGGTCATCAGGAGAACCACGTTGCGGAAGTCGGCCTTCTTGCCGTTGTTGTCGGTCAGCGTCGCGTAGTCCATCACCTGGAGGAGCGAGTTGAAGATGTCGGCATGGGCCTTCTCGATCTCGTCCAGGAGCAGGACAGCGTGCGGGTTCTTCCGCACCGCCTCGGTCAGGAGGCCGCCCTCCTCGTAGCCGACGTAGCCCGGAGGCGCGCCGACAAATTTCGCCACCGCGTGCTTCTCCTGGTACTCGCTCATGTCGTACCGAAGCAGCGGGACCCCGAGGGTCGCGGCGAGCTGACGGGCGAGTTCGGTCTTTCCCACGCCGGTCGGCCCCACGAACAGAAGCGAAGCAATGGGCTTGTCCGGCTCCCGGAAGCCGGCGCGCGACCTCTTCACCGCCTCCACCACCCGCTCCACGGCCTCGTCCTGGCCGAAAATCCGGGCCTTCAGCTCGTGCTCAAGCTCCCGGAGTTTCTCGACATCCGTGGAGGAGACGCTCTTCTCCGGGATCCGGGCGATCCGCGCGATGACGCGCTCGATCTCCCGCGTTCCGACAGCCGCCGCATCGGCAACGGTATCGGCCTGGCAGCGGTTCATGGAGATGGAGGCGCCCGCCTCGTCGATCACGTCGATCGCCTTGTCCGGAAGATGGCGGTCGCTGATGTATCGGCTGGAGAGCTCTGCAGCCGCGCGGAGCCCCTCCTCCGTGTAGGCGACGCCGTGGAAGCTCTCATACCGCTCGCGGAGCCCGTCGAGGATCCGGACGGTGTCCTCGACCGAGGGCTCGGGGACCTCGACCTTCTGGAAACGGCGGGAAAGGGCCCCGTCCTTCTCGAAATACTTCCGGTACTCATCGTAGGTCGTCGACCCGATGCAGCGGAGTTTTCCCGACACCAGGGCGGGCTTGAGAATGTTGGAGGCATCCATCGAGCCGCCGGAGACGGCCCCGGCGCCGATAATGTTGTGGATCTCGTCGATGAAAAGGATCGCCTTCTCCTGTTTCTGGAGTTCGGTGATGACACGCTTCAGGCGCTCCTCGAAGTCGCCCCGGAAGC
>JAJFTY010000228.1 GCA_021372695.1 Deltaproteobacteria bacterium | reverse complement strand
GCCGTGGGTCACCGTTCCCGTCTTGTCCATCGCGACGGCCTTGAGCCTCCCCGCCTCTTCGAGAAATGCACCGCCCTTGATCAGAACCCCCGAGCGGGCCGCCGCCGCCAGGGCCGCGACGATGCTCACCGGCGTCGAGATCACGAGCGCGCAGGGACAGGCGATCACCAGGATCACCAGGGACTGGTAGAACCACCGTGTCCAGCCGCCGCCGGCCAATAGGGGAGGGGCGACCGCGATGGCGATGGCCAGCAGGATCATGGCCGGGGTGTAGTACAGGGCGAATTTTTCCACCCACTGTTCCGCCGGAGCCCGCCGCGACTGCGCCTCTTCGACCATCCGGATGATCCGGGCGATGGTCGTGTCCGACGCCGGCCGGGTCACACGGAATTCGATCGCACCGTCCTCGTCGATGGTCCCGGCAAAAACCTCGTCCCCTTCGATCTTCTCCACGGGAACCGACTCGCCCGTGATGGGCGCCTGGTTGACCGAGGCCCTGCCTTTCGTGATCCGGCCGTCGAGGGGGATCCGCTCTCCGGGGCGGACCAGCACCGTTGCACCGACGGGCACCTCCTCCACAGGTTTCTCCAGCATCTCCCCACCCAGGGGCGGCAGGTAGCGCGCCACCGGAGGGGTCAGGCGGAAGAGCGCCTTGATCGCGCTCCGGGCGCGGCCGATGCTCCAGGTTTCGAGCAGGAGGGAGAGAGAGAAGAGAAAGGACACCGTTCCCGCCTCGAACCACTCGCCGATGCCGATGGCCCCTGCCACGGCGATCGTCATCAGCAGATTCATGTCCGGCCGGAGGCTGCGGATCGCGGAGATGGCTTTGGGAAAGACGAACCAGCCGCCTGTGACTGCCGCGGCGAGATAGAACCCGATCGAGAGCGCTGGGAATGTATGGGGGACACTTGTGCCGCTTTCCGACAGGGCGTCGACGAGGCTTCCGTGCAGGAACCAGTGGGAGAGAAAGCCGGCACCGAGGGCGATGCCGCTCGCCGCACAGAGGAGGGTGCGGCCGTGCATCGCCCAGAAGCCCGCGTCGGGGACCGCACAGGCGGCGCCGGCCGGCTGAGCTTCCATCCCCGTGCTCCTGACCGCCGCCACGATGGCCCGGTCCTCCACGGCGGATTCCTCCGCCGTCACGCTCATCGTTCCTTCGAGGAGGTTGAACCTGACGCCGCTGATCCCCGGCAGTTCGCCGAGGGCCGCCCGCAGCAGGTTCATCTCATCGGCGCAATCCATGCCCGTCACTTTGAAAACTCTTTCATCCATACCTTTCCTATTCCTTCCAGCCAGTACTCATACCGCCGTAAATCTGCACAGAAGCCCCGGCGGCACCTGGGAATCGGATCCCTCCGCGCATTGGAGATTCTCCGGGGTACCCTGTGCGCACAGCGAAGCGGCCGCCGGGAAAATTGTCTGAGCGCGGAGCGCGAGTTTTTCCCCGGCAGCGCAGCGAGCAGCTACAGGGTCGTAAAATGTCCAGCGCGCGGAGGGATCCCAGTTTCCCATGGTCTCCACATAGGAGCACACATGCAAACGCAGCGTCAAAAAAAATCACTCCTCCGCATGCTTCAGCCCGGCCGTGAGGATCGCGCTGATATGGTCGTCGTCCAGGCTGTAGAAGGCGATCCGGCCCTCCTTGCGGTATTTCACCAGGTTCATGTCCCGGAGGACCCGCAGCTGATGGGAGATGGCCGACTGGGAGATGCCGATCAGAGCCGCCAGGTCGCACACGCAGAGCTCCTCCTTGAGCAAGGCGGAGATGACTTTGGTCCTCGTCGGATCGCCGAGAACCTTGAAGATGGCCGCCAGCCTGAAGAGGGTCGCCTCAGGTTTCATCGCCCGTCTGGCCGCGGCCACCTTCCCCTCATGGATGCACGAAACCTCGCAAACCATGCTCTTATCCGCCTCTTTTTCTTTCATTCGCATCACCCCTTATATATGAACGTATGCTCACATATAGAAACGGAAGCCGTTCGTCAAGGGAAAATTCAAGAACGTTCGAGTAACGATGAGCGCGGCGGGCCGCCGGGGCCGAAAGGAAATTGGGGGAGAGGCTCGACTGCCGTCTGCGCCTCGGAATGGCGCGATCCGGCTCGGATCGCGGGAAGGGAAGGGGCGGCCCCGGCTTAACGCATCTCAACGGCGGCACCGCAGCAGGCCTTTACGCAGAGGCCGCACCCGTCGCATTTGCCATGATCGAAATCGATCCGGCCGCCCAGCGGCTCAGTCTTGTCTTCGACATGCATGACCGCGCCCTCGGGGCAGGCCGCGATGGCTTTGCACATATCCGGGATGGCAGGACATTTACGCTTGACGAGATAAGGTTTCATTGGATGTCCAGTCTCGCGCGCTATCGAATTCACCCGATCAGGAACGGGCTGCCGATAAAATAGATCCCCAGCAGGCCAATCACGATCCCAGCGATCTTCCTGAAGAAGCCGCTCGATCCGACCCAGGTTTCGCTCTCGGTCAACCGCCGGACCGCTGCGGTCGAACTGCCGGCGATCATGATGGGCAGGCAGTGTCCCAGGGCGAAGAGGAGGATCAATACGATCCCGGTCAGGACCTTCTGCTGGACCGTGATGATCGCCAGAATCGGGGCAATGAAGCCGAAGGTGCAGGAGCCGGAGAGGACTCCATAGGCGAGTCCCAGGAGGAAGGCCCCTCGGAGGCCCTTGACGTTCAGTCGGTGCAGCCGGCTGCCGGAGAGGTTGCACTTTTCCACGCCGAGCATTCCCAGGGCGACCCAGATCAGGAGGAGACCGACAACGACCTGCCAGTAGCTTCCGACATCACCGAGCATTCGTCCCAAGAGCGCGCAGATGATGCCAATCACGGTGATCGTGATGAAGAGCCCCACGGTGAAAAGAATGGCGTAATGGGCGGCCTGCCTCGGATGGAGAGCCTTCTCCTGTCCGGCCACGTAGGCCACGACCAACGGGATGGAGGCCAGATGGCAGGGGCTGAAAAGGACGCTGACCATCCCCCACAGAAAGCAGCCCAGGGCCGCCAGCCAGGTCGCGCCGGTCATCCACTCGTTGATGGTGAGAAAAAATGGTGTCAGCATCTCTCCCGTCTATTTCACGCCCATCTCTTTAAGCCGGCGGACGATCTCCTCTTCGCTCAGGAATCCAAGGTGCCGGAAGAGCTCCTTTCCGTCCCGGTCGAAGAAGATCTGCGTGGGGATTCCCTGGATGGCGAAACGGCGGGCCGGTTTCGGATCCTCCCAGACGTCGAGAAAGACGATGGCGGCTCTGCCGGCGTACTCCTTCTCAAGCTTTGCCAGGATCGGCACCATCATTTTGCAGGGGATGCACTTTTTGGCGCCCAGATCGATCATCGTGACCATCCCTTTGACGGGGAGCTCCGGCGCAGCAGCGCAGAAAGCCCCCCGCGGTGCGAACGAGAGCCAGAGCGTAAGGCAAAAAACGCCCGCCACGAACATGGAAAAACGCATTCTCATTTTCATGTACCTCATGTTGCGATGACCACCCGCGGTCCTTTCCAAATCTCTCCATCGTCACGCACAGCGTAACACGCCGCGCGCCCAGAGGCAGTCTCCGCAGACCGGGAAGGGGTTGCCGAAGCAATCGACCTCGTTCCTCTCCGCGTCGGCGCAGCCGCCGCAATCGGTGCAGGGGGAAAATTCGAATCTGCGGACCCGCTCCCGAAAGGCCGCGTACTCCGGGTTCAGCCAGATCTCCCGGAGGGACGCTCCGGGCAGGCGCCCGTACTCGCAGCGGCGGAAGAACTTCTTCCAGCCTCTGAGGTAGCAGGTGTAGGAGTGGAGGAGAGGCGGGCAGGGGCTGACGCCGCCGTGCCAGGCCACCGCCAGGCTCCCGGTCCGGACGAAGGGACAGTAGTTGTTCCGCTGGTTCAGGTTGATGTCGAGATAACTCAGGTTCGCCTGCTGGCGGATGACCGTCGAGATCGGTCCCTGCGCCTCCCGGCTCCAGTCCATCTTGGGAAGGATCCAGAGCGGGTTGCCGTACCATCCCGGGCCCTCGTAGCTGGTCGGCTCCAGGTTGTAGAGGATCTCATCCTGCATTTCAGCCGTATAGGGAAGAACGTTCGATACGAGGATATAGGATGCCCGGATCCTGGAGGCGATTTCCCGGAGTGCGGGCAATTGATGGATGTTGCGCTTCATCGCGACGAACTCGATCCCGATTTTCAGCGGCGGCAAAGGGGCCAAATTGAGTTCACTTTCGATGTCGAGCCGGGTCGTGTATCTCTTTTCGCTCCACCAGTAGAGCTTCCTCACGTTCGATATGATCTCCTCCAAAGAAGCTCCCGGACGGACAGCCCCGTGCGCCTCTTCGGAGGTTCCGTCGATGGAGACCGTGAACTGGTCGAGACCGGCATCGATGAGTTTCTCGGCCAGTGACGAGTCGAGGAGCATCGCGTTGCTGGTCATCTCCGTCCGCAGACCCCGTTCATGGGCCAGTGAGACCATTTCCGGAAAACGGGGATGGAGCAGTGGTTCTCCAAAACCGGCAAAGGCGATGGTCTTCGGTCCGGGGAATTCCTTCAGGCCATCGATCAGCGCCCGGTATGTGGGCCATGCCATGTCGCCGAAAGGCTCTTCCCAGGAGTGGCGGATGCAGGTCACGCAGGTCAGGTTGCAGCGGCTGGTCAGCTCCACGTAAATCTTGTTCAATTCATCCATTCGCATTCATCCATGGAGCGAAACCCGTCCCTTTTTGTTCCTGTCCGGCCATGCCGTTCCGGATTTCAAGCCGCTTCCGGAAAGTACTTCCTCTTGAAGCGGAGCGCGACATTGACCAGGCTGATCAATACGGGAACCTCGACCAGCGGGCCGATCACCGCGGCGAAGGCAGCCCCGTGGTTGATCCCGAACACGCCGACCGCAACCGCGATGGCGAGCTCGAAATTGTTGCTCGCGGCCGTGAAGGAGAGGGTCGCCGATTTGCCGTAGTCTGCCCCCGCCTTCATGCTCATCCAGAAACTGAGCAGGAACATGACGATGAAGTAGATCAGAAGCGGCACCGCAATCAGGGCGACGTCGCCCGGCTGTTCGATGATCTTTTTGCCCTGCATCGAGAACATGACCACGATCGTGAAGAGAAGCGAAACGAGCGTGATAGGAGAGATCCGCGGGATGAAGACCCCGTGGTACCACTCCTTGCCCCGCAGCTTGACGAGGATGAAGCGGGTGATCATCCCGGCCAGGAAGGGAATGCCCAGGTAGATGAAGACGCTCTGGGCGATCTGACCGATCGTGATGTTCACGACGGCGCCTGAGAGGCCCAGCATCGGCGGCAGGATCGTGATGAACAGCCACGCATAGACGCTGTAGAAGAGGACCTGGAAGATCGCGTTGAAGGCGACCAGCCCCGCGCAGTATTCGCAATCGCCCAGGGCCAGGTCGTTCCAGACGATCACCATGGCGATGCAGCGGGCGAGCCCGATCATGATGAGCCCGATCATGAACTCGGGCTGGTTGGAGAGAAACGCGACCGCGAGCAGAAACATCAGGATCGGTCCGATGATCCAGTTCTGGAGGAGGCTCAGCCCCAGCACCTTGAAGTTCCTGAAGACGTCGCCCAACTCTTCGTACTTCACCTTGGCCAAAGGCGGGTACATCATCAGGATGAGGCCGATGGCGATCGGAATGCTGGTCTGCGTGCCTTCGGGGCGCAGCGACCCGATCCAGTCGCCGATGCCCGGCGCGAAATATCCCAGCAGGACACCCGCCGCCATGGCCAGAAAGATCCAGAGCGTCAGGTAGCGGTCCAGAAACGAGAGCCGTTTGGCAATTCCGTCCGTCATGATTCGATCCCCCCATTCTCTGAAGTCGTCTGACGACTGCCCGACCTCATGCTTCCCCGCCGAGCCACGCCCGGATCTCCTCCTTCTTCGGGACCCGGCCCACACATCTCACCTTGCCGTCCACGACCAATGCGGGCGTGCTGAAAACGCCGTATCCGGCGATCTTTTTGAAATCGGTCACATGCTCCACGACCGCCTCGACGCCGGCCTCGGCCACAGCTTCTTTCGCGAGCTTCTCCGCCTGCTGGCATTTGGCACATCCGATTCCCAGGATCTTGATGTTCATGTTCGCAACTCCTTTCAAAGCGGCCGTGTGGCCGAATCAATAGATCATATTGAACAGATACCCGACGACCATGATCCCGCTAGCGACCACTCCGATAAAGACCAGGATCAGCGGGAGCTTGATCACCTTCTTCAGGATGATCATCTCCGGCAGCGAGAGCCCGATCACCGCCATCATGAAGGCTAGGGACGTGCCGAGCGACGCCCCCTTTTCCAGAAGGGCCTGGACGATCGGAATCATCCCGGCGGCGTTCGAGTAGAGCGGCACGCCGATCAGCACGGCCACGGGCACGGACCACCAGGCGGATTTCCCCATCAACGAGGCCATGAAATTTTCCGGCACATAGCCGTGGACGCCCGCTCCCACGGCAATTCCGATCACGATATAGATCCAGACCTTCGAGACGATATCGACCACCGCCGCATAGCCGGCCTCCATCCGCCTGGCGAAGGGCATATGCTCCTCTTCGAGGGTCAAATCGGCGGCCTTGATCTCATACACCCACGACTCGACAAACCGCTCCACCCTGAGCTTGCCGATGACCCAGCCCGCGGCGATGGCGATCAGAAGACCGGTGGAGGCGTACAGGAGTGCCGTCTGCCATCCGAAGAGTCCGAAGAGGAGCACGAGCGCCACCTCGTTGATCATCGGCGCGGCGATGAGGAATGAGAAGGTTACGCCAAGCGGGATGCCGCTTTCCACGAAACCGATGAAGAGCGGGATCGCGGAGCAGGAGCAGAAGGGGGTCACGATGCCGAGCGTACTCGCCATGATGTTGCCCAGGAAGAGCGGTTTCCCCTCCAGTGCCTTTCTCGTCTTCTGGGGCGAAAAGTAGGTGCGGATGATCCCGACGACAAAGACGATGACCGTCAGAAGCAGAAGCACCTTGGGAACGTCAAAGACGAAGAACCGCACCGCCTCCGTGAAGGGGGAGGTCCGGTCCATCGAAAAAAACGAATAGACGAGATAATTCGTTCCCCTCTCCAGGTTGAGGTAGAGCAGGACGAATACCGGAACGAGAAGCAGGGGAAGCCAGACCCGCGCCCTGTTCGGTTCGGTCTTCGTTTGTATCGTCACGAGCCCGGTCGTGTTACCTTTTGTGCAGCATTCAGACATACGTTTTCCTTTCCAGCTTTCCCTCCCGGGGAATCGACCTCCGGGCGCCATCGACGTCCGCGGTCCGATCTTCCCCGGTCCATCGACGGTTACCGCGCCGTGCCCTGCGGCCCGGCAGCGGTTGCGCAAGCAATATATAGCAGTTCGGCGATATGATCGATCAACCGCGGGGGCCGCAGAGCTCCTCCCGCCTGAGACCCTGGCTCTTTTCAATCAGGTCGAGGATCTCCGGGTCTCCCGTAAGCCAGTGCCTCAGGTTGCCGAGCAGCGTCGCCGCATAGGGGCTCTCGCTGCCGTCGGTCAGGGAATAGTTCACCCAGAGCCCCTCTTTCTTCCGTCCCACGAGCCCCGCGCCCTCCAGGATCTTCAGATGCTTCGAGGCGGTGGGCTGAGCAATCCCGAGAGCGGCCCGGATCTCGCAGACGCACATCTCCCGCTCCTGGAGCAGCTTCAGAAGCTTGACCCGGTTCGGATCGGACAGCGCCTTCATGACCTTGACGAATGCCTTCATGTGATCTCCTAGTATATTTCCGGATCGGAATATAGTGAGGGCCGGTGGTCTTGTCAAGGCAATTTTGTCCGAGCTATCCTGGGGAATGGGTCAAAGCAAGACGCGATTTTCGGTAAGAGGCTGATGCAGAGCCGAAGTTGTTCCGATCCCGTTCTTGGGCACGCACGATGTCAGGCAAACGTCTCCGCTGACGGCGTCGAATGACCATCGCGCCATGCCCACGCTCTTCAATATCTCTTTACGGGCGCAGCAGCCGGGTGGCGCCGGCCATGGTTTCGGCGATCTCGTACATGTTGGAGATGCGGCCCGCGGCGATTTGGCCGCCCAAGTTGAAATAATTCACGCAGGTCCCACAGACGATGATGTCCACGCCGGCCTTCTCCAGTTCCTTCAGGTCGTCGAGGACCGCCGAGTCCTTCGCCGCCAGCTTGACCCCGCCGTTGTAGCAGATGATGGTCCGCGGCAGGGGTTTCAACTCCAGCACGGTATGGACGAAGGCGCGGATCAGGATGTCGCCCAGGGTGTCGTCGCCCCGCCCCATGTGGTTGTCCGAGAGGGCCACCACGACGGGTCCGATCTTCCGGTCCGGCACCGCGTCGCAAGAGATCTCCTCCTCCGCCCCTGTCCTCTGAGCAAGGGTGCCCGGGGCGCCCGTCCGAATCAGCGTGATCTCCAGGACCCCGCCCCCCTTTTCGGTCACGGAGTAGCCGCAGCCATTTTTGACGGCCAGACGGCGGATATTTTCCACGGCCGTGTCATTGTCCACCAGAACGGTTACCTCCTCGCTGTTCTCGATCGCTTTTTTCGCCAGCAGAACGGGCTGCGGACAGGCGAGCCCCCTGGCATCAACGGTTTCTTTCATTTTCTGAACCTCCTCACGGGTCTATGGGGCACAGAACCATTACAAGGCCCCTTCTTTCCACAATTTTCTTCCTTCCTCCGTCCTGATGGTCAGCTTCCGGGAATCCAGAAATTCGAGCAGCGGGATGCTGAACTTTCTGGAGAGTCCAAACAATCCGCGGAGATCCTGCGGTGTCAGGATATCATTTTTTGCGAAATATTGGGCGAGCGATTCCCGGAGAAGGCCCCAGTTCTTCTGGTGGAGATAAAAATCCTCCTGGATTCTGATGATCCTTTTCGCGCGGATCAGGACGTTGAGCACTTCGCGGAGGGCCTTCAAGTCCACGTTCAGCTCTCTGGCCGTTTCAGCGGGCGTGGCCGGCTGCAAGCCATAAGCCAGGAACAGATTCTCCACTTTCAGGAGGATCGGGTCCGCGAGGGCAACCCCGGGATTGAAAAGCCCATCGCGGATCAGATCCCTGTCATTGCATAAAACGCCCCCTTGAATCATCAGGTGAAGGGCCAGATGAAAAACACCATGCCCGGTTTCCGTTCGGATGAAGAGTTCCTCTGTGTTGATCCCGGCCCGCAGCGGATTCTGTCGATGATACCCGCAAACGATTTCCAACATTTTTTTCTGCAGGAATTCCAGAGGGCCGCGATGGTAGAGACGGGCTTCATCGTCCTGAAACAGGATCTTTCCTTGCTTCAGATCTTCGACCAGACGCTTCACCTCGGTATCGGACAGGTTCAGGATACCGGTCAATTCCCGTGGGGTGATCCCCTTGTCAGCGTTTTCCCGGACGAAAAGCACCGTTTTGTCCGCCGACGATCCCCGTCTCAAGGTCTGAAGATAGCCTTCGGAAATCGATATGCCGCTCCCGGAGGGGAGGGAGGGATGGAGGACGCAGCCTCCACCGATGGTCGTGAAAAGCCCATAGCCGCGAATCACGAAAGGGTCGCCGCAGGCAACGATCAGGGGACGTGCCGTCTTCACCACGGCGAAACCTTCTTCGCCGGGAAGGAGTTTATCCCGGTTCAGTAGATGAAGCTCCGCCTTGATCCGCGACGTCAGGACATGAAATTGGCAGTGAAGATTCCCGGAGATGGGCTTCTTGTTGTAGGGCAGATGCCTGAAGTGAACGAGAATGTTGTCGGATGGACGATAGTATCCCTCCCGGGCAACGACGACGCCCGGATCGACCTCATCCCGACTTACATCGGGGAGATTCAAAGCCAGTCTTTCGCCGGCCCGTCCCTCGTCGACGCCGCTGCCGTGATTTTCCATGCCGCGGACCCTCGCCCTGCGCCCTTCCGGCAGGAGAATGACCTCCTCCCCGACGGACATCCTTCCGGAAATCGCGGTCCCCCGGACGACGGTGCCGAAGCCGGTGATGGTCAGCGTCGCATCCACAGGTAGACGAAAAGGTTTGTCGATAGGCTTGACGGTCACTTCGCCGGCGATTCGATCCAGCGTACGGATGAAGTCCCCCAGCCCCTCGCCGGTGACGGAGGAGACGGGAATGATGGGAGACCCGGCGAGAGATGTCCCCTCGAGCAGATCCGCGATTTCCTCCTTCTGAAGGAAGAGCAGGTCATCGTCGATAAGGTCCTTTTTGTTCAGGACCACGATGCCCCGCGTGATTCCGAGGACGTCGCAGATGTGCAGATGTTCGATCGTCTGGGGTTTGATCCCCTCATCGGCCGCAATTAAAAGGGCCACCACGTCGATGCCGGCGGCACCGGCCACCATTCTGCTGACGAAACGCTCGTGGCCCGGAACATCGACGATACCGACTTTGATCCCCGACGGCAGCATCATACGGGCATATCCCAGCACGATCGTGATGCCCCGCTCTTTCTCCTCCCGGAGGCGATCGCAGTCCGTTCCCGTCAATGCCTTGACAAAGGCTGTCTTGCCGTGATCCACATGGCCGGCGGTGCCTAAAATGATGTTTTTCGTTGGCGGCATCGGAACTATCCTTTGGATATCATTTCCAGGAAGGCCTCGATCCTGGTCCGGATCTGGGCCGCGTCGCTCTCCGAGAAGTCCGTCTCCAGCTTCATGTAAGGGATGCCGAGCTCTTCCGTGGCGAACCGTTTGACCAGGGCGGACTCCACATTGAAAGTGTGACAGGCCTGAAGCACCGTATCGATGACGGCATCGATACGGTACCGCTCGACCACCCTCCGCATCAGATCAAAGCGGCCGTTGTTTGGGCTCATGCAGGCGCAGGGGATGGAGAGGGTGCGCTCGGCCAGGGCTGCGTAGGGATCGCCTTCTTCCGACACGAGTCGATCGAAGGCCTTGACGCCGCTGCACCCGTCATGGCAGACCACGCGTCCACCCGCCTCTTCCACGGTATGCATCACCTTGTCGGAGACCGGCGAGATGGGCGTGCCCGTCACCAGGATGCGGGGTTTGCGGCGCCGGATGGGCGGCGGGGGCACATCCTTCAGGGCCGAGATCAGGCGATGGAGCAGCATCAGATATTCGGCCCGGTCCGGCATGAAGTTCCTGGCTTGATAGACGTACATCATGCGGCTCCAGGTGATGGGGGGATCGTCCTGCTCGAAAACAACTGTCGCCTCCCTCAACATCCGTCTCACGGCATTTTCCTCACGGATGGCGGCGTCCAGGCTCTCAGCCGTAATGCTGCCCCCGGTCCGGGCTTCGATGAATCGGGCGACACGGTGCACCTCGCTCAACCAGAACTCCCGCGATTCCGGCCGGTCCGGACGGAAAGGAAGCTGCATGACATGGACCGGTTTCATACCGGCCATCAGCTCGAAAACTTTCTTCTTCCCGTCGCAGGTGGTCTCGCCGATGATGCAATCGGAAAAATGGAAGAAGGGGCATGTCCCGGAAACGGCCATTCCGTAGCTCGCCTTGATCAGCGGGCAGAAGCTTCGCGGCAGGTCACGTTCGGCCACATCGAAGGCCTGCTCGCGGCTGCCGCACAGGGAGACCGGAATGGCCCCGGCGGCCCGGACAAGTTCGCCCGGCACAAAGCTGCAATAGAGGCCCACGACCCTGCGGCCCCGATCCTTCAGCTCCTTGAAATCCACGCGCGCCTGCACGGTGCGCTCTTCAAACTCGGCGACGATCCGATCGATCATGTTCAATTCACTTTTCCAATTTCATCCCAGCGTCCTTCCAGTCGGCCAGAAGGGTCTGGTAGATATCGGGATAGGAAAGGGAGGTTAACTTCTTGTATGCCAGATGGCTGCGGCTTCCGGTGTTGCAGTAGACGATGATCTTCTTCTCCTTGGGCAGAACACCGGAACCGGAAGCGAAGGTTTCCGAGGGGATGTTGACCGCACCCGGAATGTGACCCTCCTTGAATTCCGAGGGGTCCCGGACGTCCACCAGGACGAAGTCCCCTTTCTTCTCCCGCATCATCCGGTCGATATCGGCGGGCTTGAGTTTCTGGGTTTCGATCTTCTTGTTGTAGTCCGGCCCGACGACGAGAGGCAGGTTCCGTTCTTCCCACACGGGAATCCCTTCGGCGTAGATCCGGATGTTCGCGTATCCCAGCGGATCGAGTTGCTTAGCCAGTCGTCCGCTCTTTCCGCACTTCACGCCGTTGCAGTAGATGACCAGCAGAGCATCCTTGTCGGCGGGCAGGAGGCTGAGATTTTCTTTCAATTTCTTGTCGGGAATGTTGACGGCCTGGCCGATGTGGGCCTCCTTGTACTCCGGCGGGGTTCTCGCATCGATCAGGGTGAACCCCTGCTTCTGGTCGATCATGGATTTCAACTGATCCGTGTCGATCGTCGGGAAACTTTTTTCCGCAAATGCCGGCTGAACGGCAAGCAGGCAAAGGAGAATTAAAACGGTTACAGCGGTGTTTCGTAAAAGATGACATTGAATCGATTTCATGACGCCTCCCATTTCATATTCTGTTACCGTCGCGGACGGTCGCCGTTTCCTCTTGTTCCCCGGAATCCACTCTTCGGTCCACGGGGGGTGCACGTTACTCTTTAGCCACTTCGATAAAATCCAGGTACGCCACGGCACTTCCGCCGGCGTTGTCCGTGTCGCTCATGATGGCAAGGCCGGCCGCGGCCGGAGGATCCTGGCCGAAGGCCTTCCGGTAGTCCGCCAGGATATCGACCGACTCCTCCACCCACTGGCCGATCCGTTCCCTTCCTTTTTCCAGAACCACCATGACGGCCTTCTCCGTGTAGGGGCTCACGATGATCCGTTCGGCGACATCGTGGCCCGTCCAGACGTAATTGAGGCTGCTGTGGGGTGGGTATTTTCCGTAGATCGCCTTGGCGGCGCCGTAGGTCAGGCGCTCTCCAACGGAAGCCCGTTCAGGGTCGTAGGCAAAGACGACATAGACCCGGATCGGATAGTCGTCCCCCGCCTTTTCCCTCGGGTCTCCCCCGTCGGTGAGCTGTTCCACCTTCCAGCGCCAGCGAAGCCGGGGCATCTCATAGACGTTGAAGCTCCTGCGGCAGACGAGGCCCGAGGCGGAATCGTGGCTTTCGGCCCTGAGCAGGGAGCGGTTCCCCTCCCGGACCACGGTATACGTGGAGTGCTCCTTGATCTTCGGAAAGGTCAGGGGCTCCCAACGATCCAGGGTGTCGAACTCATCCCGGAAGAGGACCGCCGGGTCCGCCGCCGCGGCGATGCGCCCGAAAGGGGGGATCAGGATCGTCATCCAGAGACAGAGGATGAAAAGGCAAACCCTTCGGACGATTCTGGCAGGGGGTTGTCCGCTCATGGTGGAGACGGATCTCCCTTTATCCGGATCAGGCAATTTCACCCCCGCAGGAGCTGCCCGCGCCTGCCGTACAGCCGTAGCAGTGATCCCCGGTGACGACCCTGCGGCGGGCGAGCCGGTCCCAGTCGAATTCCGCAATGTGCTCCGGAACGCCGTGGTTCACGCCCAGCCCCAGCATCTGATTGAAATCGCAGTCGTAGAGTCCTCCGTCCCAGGCGACCGAGAGGGTCGTTTTGCACATGACACTTTCCAGGGTCGCGGGGTTGAAGGCATTCACGAGTGCCGTCATGTAGTCGGCGTCGTTGCCCGTATTCTTCAGATAGGCCCGGTACCGGCCGATAGGCATGTTCGTGATGCAGAACAAATGGTTGAACAGGATGCCGTGTCTGTTCCCAAGCGTCTGCCGATAATGGTTTTCCAGGCTCGCCTGCAGGCCCGGAAGGTAGGCCCCGCCGGGATTATGCGTGAGGTTGAGGACCAGTCCGCTGCCGCTTTGGCCGTATCCCGCCTCATTGAGCTTCCGGAGCACCTCGATCAGCCGCGGGTACACGCCTTCTCCCCGCTGCCGGTTCGTGACCTTCGGATCCATATGGGGGAAAGAGACCACAAGTTCCACGCCGCGCCGGACATAGAGATCCAGGAGGGCCGCGTACGGGGCTTCGAGGAGAATGACGCCGTTGGTTCGCACCATCAGACGACGGCCGAGCGCCGCGCACGCCTCGAGGAGCCAGGGGAATCCGGGATGCATCTCCGGGGCGCCGCCCGTGATGTCGATTACGGGAATGGGGTGTCGCCGCAGAACCGCAAGGCAGGCCTCCACCACCTCCCGGCCCATGAGTTCCGGCCGGTTGGGTCCTGCTTCGACATGGCAGTGCCGGCATTGCAGGTTGCACCGGTAGCCGAGGTTGATCTGAAAGATCTCGATGCCCGTCGCCCAGACCGGGCCGGCCGCCCTCTGTTCGAAGGGGGGATGAATGGCAGATGCATCCATGGCTACATTTCCTTCTTCTTGATGATCTTCCGCATCTGGGTGGAGTGGGCCAGGACGACCCCGGCGACCATGGCGGCGCCGACGTGGATCGCCTCCATCATCTCCTCCTTCGAGACGCCCAGGGAGAGACACTGGTTGGTATAGGCGTCGATGCAGTAGGGACATTTCTGCGTCGTCGCGACCGCCAGGGCGATCAGGGCCTTTTCTCTGGCCGGCAGGGCGCCCTCTTTCATGGCTTCACCATAATAGGCGAAGTACCTTTCCCCCAGCTCCGGAGCGTATTCCCCGATGTTGGCAAAATCCGCCAGATCCTTGGACTCGTAATAATCGGCCATGCTCAAATCTCCTTTTCTCTGCTTGGTTTCCGGGAAGAGGGCTCGGGCTCTCCCGGCCTGTTCTCCCCGATCTGACGGAAAAAGCGCCGCAGCACCCAGGGGAGTGAAAAGGCAAGAGCGGCGACGGCGATACCGATCCAGACCCCCCGGAGGCTTCCGTGGAGAAGCCACTCCCCCAGCGAGCTGCCGAAAGCCACGAAGGCGATGCATCCCGGAAGCATGAAGACGAAGGTGCTCCACAGGTAGTGCGCGAAGGGGATGGGCGTCAGGCCGAAGAGGTAATTGAGCAGGTTGAAGGGAAAGACGGGGACGAGGCGCGTGAAGGCGACCGCCTTCCAGCCGTGCCGGGCGACCCTTTCCTGGAGCCATTCCCAGCGGTCCGGGGGCACCTTCGAACGGATCGCCTCCTGAAACAGGTATCGGGCCAGGAAGAACGGCAGGCAGGAGCCGAGCGTCGCCCCGGCCATCGCGAAGACCACCCCCCAGGCGGGTCCCCAGAAGAAGCCTGCTGCCACGGTGATCGGAATGCTGGGGAGGAAAAGTGTGGGCGCGACCGCATAGACGGCCATGAAGATCAGCGGGGCCAGCACGGGATGGCGGCCGAGCAGGTTCAGCAGCGCGGCCGAGGAGAAAAGATGCTGCTGATTCAGGTAGAAGCCCCCTGCGATCAAAAAAGCAATCGCTATTCCCGCCAGAAGCTTCATCGCCGATGCTCTGGCTGTCAGTGAGAGGGAGAGGCGGTTGAGCCATTGCGCAAGCGGAGAGGGGTTCTTCCGGCGCGGCTCCATCCCGGGAAGACACTCCAGTAGATGAACCGCTTTCCTTCCCCGTTCGATGAACCGGCTCTGGCACCCAGTGCAGTAGGTGACGATCGTCCGGTTCTCCGCCTCTGTCGCGATCCGGTCCAGGAAACGGTCCGCGAGGTCCCGACGAAGGGCGCGGAGGCCTCCGCCGTTGCCACAGCAGAGGGCAGGCGCTGCCGTAAGCGGCTGCAAGGAGCCGGCCGATTCTGCGGCCCTCCTCCGGATCGTCTCCCAGCGGGATGACGGACAGGGGTGATGGAGGTAAACCGACCCCGCGGGCTGCTTCTCGAAGCTCTCGGGCGGCAGCACCTCCAGGACGAAGACAACCTCGATGCCTTCGAGATGCTCCGAGAGGAGCTTGTGGCAGTTGAGGCAGCCGGTGATCACTTGCCGGACGCCGTGATCCCGGAGACGCACGCCGATTTTCCGCAACGCGGGATAGGCCGTTTCCGTATCGCCCAGCCCATAGACCGGATCGAAGCAGCAGTCGAGCACGACGCCGACTGACCTCTGCAACCGGCGGCTCAGAATCTCCCGGACCCTGCGGACCACATCCGGCCGGTTTGCGGCCAGACCGCATCCCGGCCAGAAGACCGTCTCCGTCCCGGGGTAAAAAGAAAATGGGAGTCGATGTCCCGTCCGGGCAAAGCGGCGGGCGTTCTCCAGGGTCTTGCGAATTGCCGGCGGCATCCGGTCCTCCCGGACGAGCCGCCTCTTCTCTGCAAAAAAAGCGGCGGAGGGCGACAGACCCTCGGGGCATAC
>JAJFTY010000227.1 GCA_021372695.1 Deltaproteobacteria bacterium | reverse complement strand
GCCCCGGCGCCGATGATGTTGTGAATCTCGTCGATGAAGAGGATCGCCTTTTCCTGTTTCTGGAGTTCGGTGATGACCCGCTTCAGGCGCTCCTCGAAGTCGCCCCGGAAGCGTGTGCCCGCGAGGACCGCCCCCATATCCAGGGAGAAGATTTTCACGTCCCGGAGCCGTTCGGGGACCTGGCCGGCGGCCACGCGCTGGGCAAGCCCCTCGGTGATCGCCGTCTTTCCCACCCCCGGTTCCCCGACATGAACGGGGTTGTTCTTGAAGCGGCGGCAGAGCACCTGGATCGTCCGTTCGAGAATCTCCTCCCGGCCGATGAGCGGATCCATCTCGCCGCTCCTGGCACGCTCGGTAAGCTCGGTCGTGTAGGCGCGAAGGAACTTGTTCGGCTCCTCCCTCTCCTCCCGGACCGTCTCTTCCTCCCGCGTCCCCGGGCTTTCCGGCTGCTCGGTCCGGTTGCTGCCGAGGACCGAAATGCCGTGGGAGATATAGTTGAGGAGGATGAGCTTCGTGATTCCCTCACGCTGCAGGTAGAAGGAGGCGTGGGATTCCCGTTCCTCGAGAAGGGAGACGAGAAGATCCCCCAGCTCCAGAATCTCCTTCTGCGCCGAGGAGGTGTGCCAGGCCGCCCTTTCCAGGACGCTCTGGAAACCGAGGGACTGGACGGCGCGGGTCATCGTCGCGCTCGACGTATCGGCCTCATTGAGGTGTTTTTCGAGAGCCTTCTTCAGGCGCGAGGGATCTCCGCCGCAGTTGAGGATGATATTCCTTCCCTCGTCGAAAAAAAGGCAGGCGTAGAGAAGGTGCTCCGGCGTGATGAATTCGTGCCGCCGGACGTTGGCCTCCGCATAGGCCGCCATGATGATCCGGTTGAGATTCTCACTTATTTTCATGATTCCTTTTCCCCTGCGGGCTCTTCAGGCCTCTTCCAGGGAGCATTTCAGCGGGAATTCCCGCTTTTTCGCCAGTTGATGGACCCTTGCCACCCGGGTCGCCGCGATATCGTAGGTGTAGACCCCACAGATCCCTTTTCCCTTCCTGTGGACGTCGAGCATGATCCTGGTCGCATCCAGCACCGGCTTATGGAAGACCTTCACGAGGATCTCGACCACGAACTCCATGGTCGTATAATCGTCGTTGTGCAGGATCACCCGGTACATCTTCGGTTCCCGGATCTCCTGGTCGGTGCCCACATCCGGTGCTGCCAGGTCGCCCGGCCTCTCCGGTGTCATGGCCATCCGTTCTTCCCCGCTTTGCCGCCTGTCATATTTTTCGCCCGTTGATGCGGATGCGGTCGTAATATAAGCCATGGCCGGACGCCTGTCAACGGGGGTACGGTCACGGCCGGGTTCGCCGCCCGAGCCTTTCGGCCACGGCGAGAATGGTGTTTGCATAGACGGTGCTGTGGTTATATTCGAAGATGACGCGGTGCTGGCCGCCCCGGTCCATCCCCGGCCGCCAGCCATGCCCGCGCAGGTAGTTGGCGATGCTGTGGAGGGCATCGCTCGTTGCGAAGGGATCGACCCGGCCGTCCCGATCGGCATCCACCCCGTAGAGAAAGACGTTCGAGGGCATGAACTGGCAAAGGCCGATTGCCCCGTAGATCGAGCCCTTGATCCCCAGCGGGTCGAGTCCGTCCCGCGCCGCCAGGCGGAGAAGCGCCCTGAGCTCGTCGTAGGCCCAGTCGCCCTTTTCCCGGCAGCGGCGGCGGGAAAACTCTTCGTTCTCGGCCGTGAGCAGGTCGCCGCCCAGATGGGGGCGTATCCTGTCGAAGTCGGCGCTGAGGGCCATGCTGGCGAGACGGTTGAACACGCTGCGGTGTCCGGTATTCCTGCCGAGATGGGTTTCCAGGAGGAGAATGGAGACGATCACCTCCTTCGGAACGCCGTAGAGGGATTCGGTCTCCTCCAAAACAGCCCGATTTTCCAGTATATAGGCGCGGGCGCGGGCGATGGCCCTCTTTGCGAGATAATCCTTGCGGACGCTGTTTTTCAACCGGGCGGCGACGGATTCCGGCAGCGACCGGTTGCCGATGAGGACCCGGATCTTATCGGCCATGGCATCGGGCTCGAAACGGACTTCCGGCCGGACAAAGAGCGCCTCGACCTCCGGCCGGCTGAAACCGTCGGCCACCAGACGCTCGACGAGCGGGCTCCAGTCCGCTGCGGCCGTCCCGACCGATCCCGGGATGAAGCACAACGACAGGAGCACAAAGATGGCCGAAGCGATCCAGAGACGACCTTTCCGGATCTCCCGGAGTGCGGTTCCGTCGACGGCATTCAGGCGGGCGGGCATGGCGTTCCTCTTCGAGAATCTGGGTCTTTTTACTACCACAGCCTGCGGACGAAATCCATGACGGGTCATGACCCCGCGGATCGCGCTCGCGGCCGCTTCTAACGCGGCGGATGCGAAAGCCGCTTGGGGAGTTCGCCCACGATCTCGACGGGCGGACCTTCCGCCAGGAGTTTCTGGGTCCCGTCGTCCTCCGCGAAGAGCGCCGCGCCGATCGTCCAGGCGTAGAGCTTTTTTGCGTCTTCCAGGACCGGCCGGTCCGGCACGCGATAGACCCGCTTCTGCATCACCTCGTCGAAGAGGCCGACGCAGCCATGGGACGCGGGGCGCCCCGGAAGGTCGCGTGCATGAAACCAGTAGGAGACGTGCTCCTTGTCGATCAGGAAGCGGATGGCATAGTCCATCGGGTACTGGGCATCCCCTTTGTGCGTCTTGTAGAGGGATGAGGTGTGCTTCCGGTGGTACGCCTCCGCCTTGAAGAGCCCGGTCGGAGTGAGGTGCCCCTCGATGCCGGTCGCGGCCGGCATCGAGAACGCGAGTCTGCCGAATTCGTAAGCCCCGAGCCACTGCTCCGTGATGTCCAGAAGGATGTAGCGGGGATGGTTACGCGCCTTTTCATAGGTCGCGGCCATCGGGGTGTAATCCCGGATATCCGCGATGTTTTCCGGCACCTTGATCGTCATTCCCGGGTAGGTGTGGCGGCGGTCGATCCGGTTGAAGCGGGCCACGGCAACCCAATCCGGGCCGAAGAGACGCTCCAGGCTGTCCTGCGGCCGGACGAAATGCGACCTCCAGCGGATCGCCTCCATGCTGGGATATTCGTACCGGCTGAGGTCCTCCTTGGCACGATCCTCCGGCGAGGCGGCGGGATCGGAGGTCGATTTCGGATCGAAGACCGCGGCCCCGAAGATGATGATCACGCCCAGGATCACGCAGAGGATCCGGTGCAGTAAATGCCCCGCGGTCAGCCGGACCCAGAGTGTCGAAAAGTCCCACTTCATGGCGCCTCCCTAGCATGATCGGACAGACGGTTCAAGCGGAATCCGAGGCGGCCTTTCCTGCCTTCTCCCCGTCCGCCGAAGCAGGTACTCCGGTTTCCGGAGAACAGCGATTTTCCTTGACAACGGAATCGGAGCCGGATTATTGGACGACATCGGCACCACCAGTCTCCATCTCTTTGCACAGGCGATCGCCCGTAACTTTCTTCTTCATCAATCTGAATGCCCCCGGACGGGTTCGGGGAGTATGGAACCATCAAAAAGGAGGGAAAGGGATGACCGAATACGACTACTGGAAGATATTCCCACGCATGCCCAAGAAGGTGACCATCGGCGACATCACCATCCGGGACGGGTTCCAGCACGAGGAGAAGACCATCTCTACCGCGGCCAAGATCTTCTACGCCGAGGAGATGATCCTCGCGGGGTGCAGGGAGATCGAGCTGACGAACCTGGGCAATCCCGAGGGGATTCCCCAGTTCCGTGATGCCGAGCAGGTTCTGGGGTACTTCCGCGGCGAACGCTTCAGGAAGAACTGCGAGCGCCGGGGGATCGACCCCGCGGCGCTCACCTTCACCGCCGTGACCATCCGGGAGAAGGCCGTGGACACGGCGATCGAGCTCCGCAAGCGCGGCATCGGCCCGGACCGGATCCTGATGATGGTTTCCACGGACCCCGAGCATCACTACGCCAATTCCGGCACGACCCTCTCCCAGTACTGGAAAGAGGTGGAGCGGTGCATCAAAAAGGCGGGCGATGTCGGGATCAAGCTGAACGGCACGGTGAGCACCATCTGGGGAAGCCCGATTACGGGCGCCACGCGCCTGGAGGACGCCGTGGAATTCACGAAGCGCTTCCTGGAACTCGGCGCCCACGACATCGAGCACGCCGACCACGACGGCTCCGCCTCGCCGGCCCAGGTCTACCGGTACTATTCGATGATTCTCGACGCCATCCCCTGCCCGGAGGTCCATCTGGCCCATTTCCATGAGACGAAGCGCATCGCCCCGGCGTCGGTCCTGGCCGCCCTCCAGGCAGGCATCTGCCGCTTCGAGGCCACCCTGGGCGGCCTGGGGGGGCAGCCGGCCAACTTTCTCGACGACTGCCCGGTTCGCGGGACCGGGGAGTACTACTACCGGGATCCCCGCTACGTGGGCCTCGTCACCATGGAGGATCTCCTGGTAATGATCGACGAGATGGGCATCGAACACGGGTACAATGTGGACCGGGTCCTCTGGCTCGGCCGCCAGATGGAGAAAACCATCGGCCGGCGCCTCCGCTCTGAGGCCATCCTCAACGGACGGACGGCCCGCGAAGGCCACCGCGAATTCGCCCGGCCGGGGCTGGTCAAGCTCATCCAGAAGGCCGGAGAGGAGCCGGGGCAATTGATCCCCAGGGATTGGGCGCCCGAGGCCGTTCTGCCCGAGCGGCTCCGGCCCAGGGCATGACGGAAACCGCCCGGAGCGGTGGGTTCACCGGTTCCAACTATTGCTTGACAGATTTCGCGCGAATCATATATGCTCCGCGCGAAACTGCGAAGGGAGCAGGTGACCACACCACCTTCAAAAAAGATGGGGATGTAGCTCAGCTGGGAGAGCGCGGCGTTCGCAACGCCGAGGCCAGGGGTTCGATCCCCCTCATCTCCACCAAGGGATGATCCGAGGAAGTCCGAGGACGTAAAAAACCCGCTGGAAACAGCGGGTTTTTTATTGCCATCCGTTCGGCCGAACGACGGGAATCACCCGAATGTACGAATCGCTGTCAGTCGGGTTTGGCTATCT
>JAJFTY010000211.1 GCA_021372695.1 Deltaproteobacteria bacterium | reverse complement strand
GACGGAAGTCTACCTCCGCGCCATCGCCGGGGTGCTTCAGGCAGGCGGCGGCGCGATCTACCTCGTCCCGGAGATCGCACTCACGACCCAGCTCCTCTCGCGCATCTCCGCGCGCTTCCCCGACCGGGAGATCGCAGTCCTCCACAGCGGCATCACGCTGGGCGCCCGGTATGACCAGTGGAAGAGGATCCGGAACGGCGAGCTGAACCTCGTCGTCGGCGCCCGGTCGGCCATCTTCGCTCCGGTGCGGAACCTGAGATTGATCGTCGTGGACGAGGAGCACGACCCCTCCTTCAAGCAGGACGACCGGCTACGCTACAACGCCCGGGACCTGGCCCTGGTCCGCGGAAAATCCGCGCGGGCCGCCGTGATCCTCGGCTCGGCCACGCCCGGTATCCAGAGCTATCACCAGGCCAAAAGCGGCCGGTACCGCCTCCTCACGCTGCCCGCCCGCGTGGACGACCGCCCGCTGCCTGCGGTCGAAGTGGTGGACATGAGGGTGGAGCGGGATGAGAAGGGGCGGACGCCGCTCATCTCCCGCACGCTGTCCGAAGCGCTCAAAGAGACCCTGGCGCAGGGAAAGCAGGCCCTCCTCTTCATCAACCGGCGCGGCTTCCACACCTTCCTCTTCTGCCCGGACTGCGGCCACGTCATGGCCTGCCCCGCCTGTGACCTGCCGCTCACCCACCATGCCGCCGAGGCGCGGTTGAAGTGCCATCACTGCGACTTCACGACGAATCCCTCGGGCGTCTGCCCCGCCTGCAAGGGGGAGCACCTCCGCAGCCAGGGGGCGGGAACGGAGCGGATCGAGGAGGAGGCGGGAGTTCTCTTTCCCGCGGCGCGGATCGTCCGGATGGACAGCGACTCCACGGCGCGCAAGGGGGAGACCGGGAAGATCCTCGGACGGCTCGAAAGGGGCGAGATCGACATCCTGATCGGCACCCAGATGATCACCAAGGGGCACGATTTCCCGGACATCACGCTGGTCGGGGTGCTCGCCGCCGACGCCTCCCTGAACCTGCCGGACTTCCGCGCCTCCGAGCGGACCTTCCAGATCATCACCCAGGTGTCGGGCCGGGGCGGACGGGGGGATCAGGCGGGCCGCGTCGTTGTCCAGACCTTCAACCCCGGCACCTCCGCCATCCGCCATGCCCGGGAGCACGACTACGAAGGCTTCTACGCAGAGGAGCTGCCGCTCCGCCGGGAGCTCGGCTATCCCCCTTTCTCCCGCCTGATCGGCCTCCACTTTTCCAGCCTGAAAAAGGCGGAGGGGAAGAAGGCCGTGGCCGAACTGGGACGCAAGGCGCGGGAGTGGGCCAAGACCGTGGCCGGCGGCAAGGCGGACGTCATCGGTCCCGCCGAATCCCCTCTCGCACGCTTGCGGGGGCGCTACCGCTGGCAGATGCTCCTAAGGGGGGCGCAGAGCGGCCCCCTCCACCTCCTGGCGGAAAGACTCCTGGAGGAGAAGGGGCACGGCCTGGAGATCCAGGCCGACGTGGACCCGGTCCATTTCATGTAGGGGAGATCACACAATGTTCAAACCATCGATTTTGTTCATGGGAACGCCCGATTTTGCCGTACCCGCTCTGGAAGGGCTCGTCAAAGGCGGCTGGCCCGTCAAAGTGGTCGTCACTCAGCCGGACCGGCCGCAGGGACGGGGCCGGACGCTGGCGCCGCCTCCGGTCAAGGTGGCTGCGGAGAAGCTCGGCCTGACCGTGCTCCAGCCGGAGAAGGTCCGCCACCCCGAATTTCTCCAAACCTTCCGGGAGCTGGCGCCGAATATGGTCGTCGTTGCGGCCTTCGGCCAGATCCTCCCCGGTGAGATCATCCATGGCCCCCGTTACGGCTGCATCAACATCCACCCTTCGCTCCTTCCGAAATACCGCGGCGCGGCGCCGATCAACCGGGCCATCATGGCGGGCGAGGAGAAGACGGGCGTCACGATCATGCAGATGGACGAAGGGGTGGACTCGGGCCCGATCCTCCTCCAGGAGGAGACCCCTATCGGGCCGGAGGAGAATTTCGGAGAGCTCCACGACCGCCTGGCCCTCATGGGGGCGGAGATGCTGCGCATGGCGATGGCGATGTGGATCTCCGGGACGCTCCTGCCCCGGCCCCAGGACCACAGCCTGGCCACCGCCGCGCCGCGGATCAGCCGCGAGGAGTGCCGGATCGACTGGAGCTGGGATTGCCGCCGAATCGTCTGGCTCATCCGGGGGCTTTCGCCCGTTCCGGGCGCATTCACGTCGCTCGGCGGCAAGCAGCTCCGGATCTATGCAGCCACGGCGGAACCGGGGGCGGTCGCCGAAGGGCCCGGCACGATCGCCGGCGAGGCATCCGGAACCCTGCGCGTCGCCGCGGGAGGCGGCTGCGTTCTTCTGAAAGAGGTGCAGGCCGAGGGGAAGAAAAGGATGGCGGTCCGCGATTTCCTGCGGGGATACCGCATCGCGCCGGGACAGCGCCTGGGCTAGCAAACCGTCATTCCGGACAAAGCCGGAATCCAGAACTGAAAATATCGGGTCATCATGGCGGACAAACATAAAAAGCCGAAATCTTCCCGGGAGACCGCTGTCGCAATCCTCGACCGGATCGACGAGAAGGGAGAGTACGCCGAACCCCTCCTCGACGCGGCTCTTTCCGACGGGTCGACCCCGAATCCCCACGACCGGGCGCTCCTCACCGAGCTCGTCTACGGGACGCTCCGGATGCGGGGGCGCCTCGACTGGATCATCGCCCGCCTCTACAAGGGAGACGCTGCTTCCCTGCAGCTCCCAGTTCCCAACATCCTCCGGACCGGGCTCTACCAGCTTCTCTACACCGACCGGATTCCCGCCTTCGCCGCGGTGAACGAAGCCGTGGCCATTGCGAAAAAGGAGTGCCCGGCCGCCTCGGGCCTGGTGAACGCCATCCTCCGGAACGCCCTCCGGGAGAAGGACAACATCACCTGGCCGGAGATGGCCAAGGACCAGGGCAAGGCGATTGCCGTCATACACTCGCACCCCCGCTGGCTCGTGGAGCGCTGGCTCGATCGGTACGGCTTCGACGAGACCATCGCCATCTGCAAGGAGAACAACACCGTCCCGCGGCCGGCCGTCCGGGTGAACCGCCTGAAGGCAACCCGGGATGAGGCCATCGACGCCCTTGCTGCCGAGGGGATCGCCACCGAAAAGACCCGCTGGTCCGAAGACGGCCTCTATCTGACCGGCAGCGCCGCCGGGCTCCGGGAGACGGCCGCCTTCCGAAGCGGCCTGATCCGGGTTCAGGACGAGGCCTCCCAGTTCGTCTCCCGCCTCGTGGCCCCCGCACCCGGCGAACGGGTCCTGGACCTGTGCGCCGGCGCAGGCGGGAAAACGCTTCATCTGGCAGCCCTCATGGAAAACAGGGGTAAGATCGTGGCCGTCGATCTCCATACGGACAAGCTTCGACTGATGGAAGCAGAGGCCAAACGCCTCGGCGCGACAATCGCAGCCACCCATGCGGGAAACGCCGCCGCATTGCCCGAAAGCTTCCGCGGCGCCTTCGACCGTGTCCTCCTCGACGCCCCCTGCTCCGGTTTGGGAACCCTCCGCCGCAACCCCGAGATCCGTTGGCGGATCACCCCGGCGGACGTCGAAGCGAGCGGCTCGCTCCAGAAGCGCCTCTGCGAAAGCGCCGCAAATTACGTGAAACCGGGGGGCCGCCTGGTCTACTGCGTCTGCACGATCTCACCGGAGGAAAACGAGGCGGTCGTCGCCCATCTCCTGGCGAGGAAGCCGGAGTTCAGACGCATCCCGCCGGCAGGGATCCCTCCGGAACTCATCGATGCGGACGGTTTCTTCCGGACCTTCCCCCACCGCCACGGCACCGACGGCTTCTTCGGAGCGGTCTTCACCCGTACGGGCTGAAGAAGCGCGGCTCGTATCTTTTGTCGGCTATCAGCGTAACGGATGATTCGGATCGAGGCGCTCGTAAGGCTGGATTCTCTACGTTCTTAGGCCTCCGCTTCAAGGCCAGAAGCCGCGTCACGTCAGCGACGATCGCGTCGGCATCCACGATGAGCAGAACCCATTTCCCGTCATGATAGGTCGTGGCCTCATCATAGGCCTTTCGGGTTCGTGCGGAAAGTTCCTGCCGCATCGTTTCCACCTTGGCGCGCTCTTCCGCACCGAAAATGATCAGGAGTGCAAAGCGGTTCTTCTCCGGAATCAAGGTGCAGAAGGATTTTCCCTTCTTGTACCGGAGGGACCACCCGTGCTTCTTTCCGCCGAACAGCCACTCCGGCGAGAAGACGTTTGGATATCTCTGTTCAATCAACTGGCTGATGCGCTTCCAGAATGCATAGGCATCCGGGCCGATCCATTCCTCAACCTGGAGGGGGGATGGAGGGGTGCCCGGCACGGTTATTCGACAGCTTTCATCATTCATGGATTCACCCTGAGCAATATTGGCTTGCGGAGGCCGGCCGCATCATGGACGGCCGAATACGAGGCAGTTCACCCACCAATTGCGTTATCGGCCCTGATCCTCCGGCAGCCGGGGCCGCTCAGGCTGCTTCGGCCGCCGGACTCGGGGGCAACCTGTATCTGTGTGCCGATGCGTTCCTTCAGAGCCGCGACGTGGGAGATGACGCCGATGAGTTTTCCGTCCTGACGCAGCCCGGCCAATGTCTCCAGGGCCGTTTCCAGGGCATCTTCGTCGAGGGTGCCGAATCCTTCGTCGAGGAAGAGGGAATCCACACGGACGTTTCGGCTCGCCATCTGGGAGAGGCCGAGGGCCAAGGCCAGGCTGACAATGAAGCTTTCGCCACCGGAAAGGTTCTTGGTGGAGCGGATCTCTCCGGCCTGGTAGTTGTCGATGACGTTCAGCTCCAGGGGTTGCTCTGCGTCGCGGATCAGGAGATAGCGGTCCGTCATCTCCCGCAGTCGGCGGTTGGCGTGGTAGGTCATCATCTCGAAGGTCAGTCCCTGGGCAAAATTGCGGAATTTCTTCCCGTCCGCCGAACCGATGAGGCTGTGCAACTCATCCCAGCGGGACCATTCCATTTTCTGAACATCGATCGCCTTCAGCCGTTCCCGCTGGCTGCCCTTCTGCCGTTCATTATCGGACAGGATCTGGTGGATGCCGCCGATATCGAGCCCCAGTTTCTTCAGTTCGGCATCGCCGGCCGCCACCTTTTCCGCCAGCGCCTCGGCGGACTGGTCCGTTAATCTCTTTGCCCGTTCGTGGGCAAGAGTATCGGCCTTGTCTTTCCGGCGGGCCTCCATTTCGGTTTTTTCCTTGAGCAGGCTTTGCTCCCTTTCGGCGAGGGATGCCCGCTCCTCCTCAGTCAAGCGGGCGGACAGATAATCCGCCTCGTCGGCGAATCCCGCGCCTTGTATCCGCGCAAGCACGTGCTGTTCCGTCTGATTCAGTTCCGCGGCCCGCTGAGCGGTTCTCTCTTGCAGGGAACCGATTCTTTCCTTCAGCGTGCCGATCTCTTTTTCAATGAGGCCATAATCCTCGCGGGCCTTTTCCCGCTTTGCATTGGCCTGATCCACGAGGTTGGAAAGCCGTTTTTCCTCCCCGTCGGCATTCTTTTCCCCGAACAGTGTCCGGCGTGAGGCGCCCAGGGTTTCATGCTCCCCTTTCATCCCATCGCGATCCTTGTAGCGCAATGCCACGTCCTCTTCCAACTTGTCCAGCAGGGCCTGATGCGTTTCAACCGCGGCCTTCAGTTCACCGGCCTTCTTCTCCAGAGCGGTCTTTTCCGCCTCCTTGGCCTGCCAGCTATCCTTGCGTCTTGTCAGATCTTTCAGGAGGTCACTGAAACCATCGGGGGGAATTTCACTGACCCCCAGAGGTTTCACATCCTCAAGGACAGCGGCGCGCGCCTTCTCCGACTCAGCAGTCAGGCCGGCGCACTCTTTTGTTAGCCGCTCGTGGTCTAGGCCGGCCGTCTCCAGATTGTGCCGGGCCTCCTGCAGGGCCTTGCCCGCGTTGTCCAGGGTCTTTCTCGCTTCTTCCAGGGCAGCCTGTGCCGATTTCTCCTGCCTCCCCTTCTCTTCGACCAGGGCGACCATCTTCGCTGTTTCGGCGATCTTGGCCAAGACAGCTTCGATCTCGCCGCGAATCCTCCCGGACCGTTCCGTCGGAGATGCCTCCAGATTCAATTTCGACAGCATAGCAATGCACTGTTCCTGATCCGCATCCAGAGCGGCCTTCTTTTCCGCCGTCTCTTTTTCCGCGTGCTGAATGTCGGCGGCTGTTTTGACCCGGCCGGCTTCCAGCTCGCTCAATCGCTGGGAGACCGCCTTCAGCCCCTCCTTCCTTTCTTTCAGATCCGACTCTGCCTGATTCAGCACCGGCAGATTCCCCTTCGCATAGGGGTGCTCGGTCGCTCCGCAAAGTGGACAGGGTCGGCCATCCTCGAGCCGCTTTCTCTCCGCTTCGAGATCGCGGATGCGGCTGAGAAGCGATACCTGGATTTCCAGGGCGGCAATCTCTTTTTCCAGCAGGATTTTTTGATCGCCGCACGATTTGATCTCATTCAGGATTGCGGCATGACGAGCGATCGATTGCTCCAGCGTCGCTTTCAGGGCGTCCAGGGCCGTGGTTGCCCGGTCCATCCGCGACACTGTCTCGCCTATCTGAACCAGAAGCCGCTCGCGCTCCTTGAAGGCGTCCAGATCCTCGCGCCACTGGCCGATGTCGCGCCCCCGGAGAAGGACCGTAATCGCATCGGCAAGGTCCTTCAGCGCCGTCTGTTTCTTCTCGAATGCCAGGCGGGCCTTCTCATGATCGGCCTCTTTCGCAACGCGCGCAGCCAAGGCGGATTCCTTTTTCCCGGCCGCCCGGGAGAGCTCTTTCAAGGCGTTTGAGTATTTCGTCTGAACGATATCGAGCCCTGCAAAGCCCCGTTCGATGACGCCGAATTGGGTCGCGAGCACGGCATCGGCGGCATGTCTTGTCCGGTATTCCTCCAACGTTTTCAGAGCGGCGTGAACTTTTTTCAGCTCCTGCTCATTACTCCCGATGCTGTCGCTATAGGTCTTTGCCTGCTTTTCGATCTCCAGGATCGCATTGGTCTTCTCCGTGAGTTGCTTGCGCTGTTCGTCCAGGCGGACGTCGAGATCACGGACCCTTTTGATGATCTCCCCTTCCTTTGCCTGCCGGTCCCGCGCCTCGTTCAGGAGCCCGTCGGCCGCCGATCTTGCCGCGAGTGCCGCGGCACCGGCCTTCTCCTTCTCCGGAAGGATAGCCAGGGCATCCTGAAGTTCCTTGGCCTCTCTTGCCTGCAACTCCCGCACAACCATCACGGACCGGTAATCGCCTTCCAGTCCGAGGGCTTTTCGTGCCTTCTCCAACTTCTGGGCTTCCGGCGCAAAGACCTGCCGGCGCTCCTCGAAAGCCTGCCGCTGCTTCTCCAGTTCGCCCAGCTCCTTCGCCAGGGCCGCCATCCCCGCGATCCAGGCCAGAGCCCCGGTCATTTCCTTCAGCTTTCCGGCAAGGTCGGCTTCCAGCACCTGTTTTTCCTTCAGGCGGTTTTGCAGCTCCCGCTCTTCCTCTTCCCCCAGGATCCGGATCCCCTTCAGTTCCGCCTGCATGAGATCCAGCTTTTCCTGCTCCGCCACACGGCGCTCGTGCACCTGAATGGATATTTGGCTGTAGATCTCCGTACCCGTGATCTGTTCGAGGATGGGGGAGCGTTCATTGGGCGAAGCCTGGAGAAAGGCGGCGAATCCCCCCTGGGCCAGGAGCATCGACCGGGTGAAGCGCCCGAAATCCATGCCGGTCACTTTCTCGATGAATACGCCGACCTGGTTGATCTTGGATTCCAGGACTCGGCCGGATTCGGCGTCCGCGATTTCATGCCGGGACTGCTGCAACTCTCCGTCCGGCTTTTTATGGGCGCGGCGCTGGCTCCAGTGGCAGCAATAACGCCCCTTCGCGGTCTCGAAGGTCACCTCGGCGAAGCACTCGCCGGTCTGGCGCGACATGATCTCGTTGCCGCCCTTCGTGACTTTCCCCAGACGGGGCGTGCTGCCGTAAAGGGCAAGGCAGACCGCGTCCATGATGGTCGTCTTCCCCGCCCCGGTGGGACCGGTGATGGCGAAGATGCCGTCGGAGGCATAGGCCGGGTGGGTGAAATCGACCTGCCATTCGCCGGCCAGTGAATTGAGGTTCTTGAAGCGAACCCCGAGGATCCTCATGTTCCTGTCTCCTATTCAGCCCTCGGATCCTGCTCGTCGAGGGAGACGATGATTTCCCGGTAGGCGCTCAAGAGAGCCGGGCGCCGCTCCGCAGAAACATTGTGGGCCTCCAGGCAGCGCTCGAAAACGTCGGTGACGTTCAGGTCGTCCAGCGTTTCGTCCCCGCCCTTCCCGTTCATGGCCCGCTCCACCATCCGGCTGTTCCTGACGCGGAGGATCTCGATGGCCGTGCCCTCGACCGCCTCGTCCAGACGCTTCTGCAGATCGCCGGCGGCCTCGTCCCCTTCGTAGAGGATCTCCAGCCAGGCCCTGCTCCCCCGGCCCTTCATCTCTTCGAGACCGCGGGCCAGGGCCGGCCAATCTCCCCTGAGAGTTCGCAATTCCTGGAAACAGGGCACGGGGATGTCGGCGACGACGGGTGCTTCACCGGAAAATTCCACGAGAACGACGCTCTTTTTCTGTGCGGCTTCCCCGAAGCCGATGGGCAGAGGCGAACCGGAATAGCGGATGAAGTCGGAGCCGCCCACGCACTGCGGGATGTGGAGATGTCCCAGAGCCAGGTAGCCGATGCCCTCGGGGAAGACATCCCTTCCGACATGGAGCAGGGAGCCGATGTACAGCTCGCGCACCCCGTCGCCATCGACGGTCTTCCCGCCGACCGTGTAGAGGTGCCCCATGGCGACGATGGGCACGGCCCTTTTCAGCAGGGCCTGTTTCTCCCGGGCCGCGTCATAGACCATCCGGTAATGGGCTCTGATCCCCTCGACAATCTTCCGCTCCTTGTCCTCGACGCTCTCTCCGGCTTCGGCGGTGCGGATGTCCCGATCCCGGAGATAAGGAACGGCACAGACGATCAGGCACGGCTCGCCATCCGATCCTTTGATTACAATAACTTCGTCAGCGGGTGATTCGGAGGCGCACCCCAAGACATGGATGTTGAGGAATTTGAGGAGCTCCCGGGGGGCGTTCAAGAAGGACGGCGAATCGTGGTTGCCTGCCGTCACCACCACATGGCGGCGCGGCGAAGCGGTCACGCGGCAAAGGAAACGGTAATAGAGTTCCTGAGCACGGTTGCTGGGGGTACTGCTGTCAAACACGTCGCCCGCCACCAGGAGCGCATCGATGCATTGATTCTCGATGAGTTCCGCCAGCCAGTTCAGAAAGGCTTCGTACTCGTCATATCGCTTGCGACCATCGAGGGCGCGGCCTAGGTGCCAGTCGGAGGTGTGGAGGAGTTTCATAGCTCTATCGTCGTCTCTGCAACTCTTTTCCAGGTTCAAGATGTCCGATATCTCTTAGAACATCATAGCTCGGCGTAGATGGCGGTCATATGTTTATCCCCGCGCTTGTATCCTTGTCTCTCACCTTTAAAGCATTGCCCGGTGGTGGACAGATTAGACATATCGGAGATTTTACATAGATCCCATTCGTGACCAGGGGTCAGGTGGCTTCCTTGTATTTGGAAGCACCGCAACACATCATTTCCAGCACGCGAGACACCAACAGCATGCGGTTCAACAACACGAGTGATGCCGCTGTATGTGAAGGATAGGACTTTACGATTGATTATTGCATCAATAATAGCTTGCAGCATAGTTCTCCCCCTTTCTTGACGGCCACCTAACAGTGTGTATTAGGGCACTCACAATGTTCCCAATACCGCAACATTTACCCTATAGAACGCCAGCAAAACAAAACGTGTTTCTCTATTGAATCATCGACATATCGTGTCGTTTTATCGGCATCGATTCAACTGTGCGCCTGGAGTTAGGGACAGCACTCGTTCGTAGAGCTTCCGTAAGTGCTCGTCCGACATATCCAAGATCGGCTCATACATGAACGAATTCAGGTGAATGTTCTCCGGCGTCATGAGGATCACCTGCTGAATGGTATCGATCGCACCAACATCTCCGCTGAATAGTTCCCTGAATTTTGCCAGTAACTTGGGCGTTTGATTAGAGTCGATGCCTGCCACGAATGCTGCGTCGTTGATTTTTTCTACCATGATTCGCTCAGCAGCAATTCGGATGGCAATCGATAGAACAATTTTATTCTCGAAATTGGTGCCGTCCTCAGCATCGAGGCATTTGCTCGCTTCTTGATGAATGATATCAATCATCGGTCTCTTACCATCAGCCGACGTCCCAGCCTTCCCAAATACCGCGGTATAGATAGCATCGAGGTCAGCTTGGGTGATGGCGGCAGAATCGTCTTTCCAATGTAGCAGCGAGGTGAGCTTAACGAAATCGGCGTCCGTGTCTCCCTTTGTGTATTCTATGATGTTCCTTATAAATGGGATGGATGCGATCTTCTTTCTTGGGTCCTTGAAGAAATTGGGCTTCCAGTCTTTCACGAAAATGTTTTGGATCCCCGTCGCCTGCTTCAGGGCAACGCCAGTACTGCTCTTGGAAGCCATTAGGCAATACGGGTAGTTTACAAATCTACTGTTTATAGTACGGAAGAAATCGAAGTTGTGTGTCAGGATGATCTGGTTGAAGTACGGTTCTTCCGCAATATCCTTCAAGTATTGAATGATGGCGTACTTGTTTTTATAATCGAATGAGTCAGCGATGTCATCGAAAACGAAGACGGTTTCCTGCTTGGCTTTCTTTCGAGCTTCAACCTCAAAGATGATATTCAGGATGTAGAGAGCCTTCCTCTCCCCGGTGCTCAGGACTTGCATCAATGCTGCCTTCTCTACCGGTGCATGGTCTCCCCCATCCTCAAAGGTGAATCCGAGGCTAAGCATCGGCTCCTGGCCTAGGATGACGGGGACCCTGTTCTTTGCGGTGAGCTTGAATGGGACAAAAAAACGATCATTGAAAATTTCAATCACTGACTCCCACTGTGTCCGTTGCTTGCCTGCTTCATCCTCGATCTCTTTCTTTCTCTTCTCAGCAGCTTGGTATTTCTCGACTAAATCTTTGTAGAGCTCAATCTGTGCCCTTAAATACGACTTCCAAATCTCTTCCTTAAAGCTTTCAATATTTGCCAGCTTCGGAAGAATTTCTTCATGTTCTGCTAGGTAAGACTCAAAGTCCCGGACATTTATGTTCTTCGTGATCAGCTTTTCAATATCCGCAAACTTCTTCCTGAGGTCCTGGTCGGTCGAGATGCCTTCCTTCTCCTTCGCTATCAACTCCTCAAGCTGTTCCTGGCTTACGATCTCCAGTTTCTCATCAGCATTCAAATTCACGGTGTGTTTGGCATCGAAAAAACCATTGTCGGCGAGGCTCTTCGCAATGGTGGCTGCATTGTAATAGTTGAACGTGCCTTTTTTGAAATATGTGGAGGCAGCTAAGAGTTCATTGTATTTCTTAACGTAGTTTTCAATCGCTGTCTTGAAGTCTTTGGTGCCGAGAAAGCTCAGAACCTTTTCGTCAAAAATCGTGTCGTAGCGGACGTCGGCGAATGGCGCCTCTTTCTGGGCCAGCAGTTCATCTTTGATGCGGATCAACGCGCGGTAGAATGCGTCGTCACTTTTGGTAAAGGTGGAGGAAATCTCTTTTTCCAAGTCTTTCTTCGACCCGGATTGCTCCTTCAGAGCCTTCAGGAAGAATCCTTTAGATTTCTCGATATCTATATGGAGCTCCTCATATTCCATTCGCAGTTTACTGTCCACAAGCAGGGTCGAAGTTTTTTCCGTGTGACCGAAAACCTCGTCATACGGACGAACGACAAGAACGTTTTCTTTGGGCAATTCAACACCGTTCTCGTCAGTGATTTTTCTAATGCACACTCGGGCTGGGAATATCCGATCTTTGGATTTAGCCGAATCAACAACGTCCTTGAAGGTCTGCGCAAGGGACGACTTCATTGATCCATTGGGAGCGTAGATGGCGTAAGGCATATGCTGGGAGAAATCGAACTGAGCCTTTAACTTTTTGATCCCATAACAATTTTCCAGGTCAATATCCAGTCTGTTCATTCCAACTCCCATCTTTTGTTATGTTGACTTCACTTTACTTGTCCAACTCCTCGGACTCAAAAAATATTCCACGCCTCAGATTGTTACGATCCGGTGCGGCTCGTCCACGAAGAGCAGGTGGCATTCGACCGGCCGTCCCGGAAAGAGACCCTGGAGGATGGTCCGGTAGCGGAGCATCTGGGGGCGGTACTTGTCAGCCAGATGGCCGACACGGCCCGTCTTGAAGTCGAGCAGGGTAATGCGATCGGGGGCGATGATGAGCCGGTCCACGATGCCGAACAGGCGGGTATCGGAGAGGTGCTGTTCGGTGAGCACCCTTCCGGGCCGGAAGAGGAGCTCGCACACCCCGGGGTCGCCCAGGAACCGCTCGACAGCGGCCCGTTCCTCTTCGGCGAGGTTATCCGGGGGGATCGCTCTGCGGTCGCCGGTAAGCCGGGCGAGCGCCCCATGAATGCGGATCCCCCGCTCGATCCCCGCCTCGATGGCGGCGGAGCGCAAGCTCGGGTCCATGTCGTCGCTGTCGGCGGTTGCGGCGGGGCCTTCGGCAAGTGCGGGCGCCGTCAGTTCCTCATGGTCGGAAGGCCGCGGCTTCTCAGGGCCGTAGTCATGCCGCCAGCCGAATTCCGTCCGTTCGGCGTCCGGTATGACGGTCTGCACCGTGCGGGACATCAGCCCGCCGAAGCCTTTCAGGGCGCCCTCCTTGTCGGCCCGCAGGCAGATCGTCAGGCTTTTCGCAGCGCGGGTGGCTGCGACGTAGATGAGGTTGGCCGTCTCTTCGGCCTTTTCCTCCTTCACCGCTGCTGCCGCCTCGGCGATGGCCGAGGCTCCGGCGATCGGTCCGGTGGCGAGAAAGGCTAGTTCGTCCTTGGTCAGGCTGAGCGGACAGCCGTCATCGGGGTGCGGGATCTCGGGCGCCCTGTCGAGCCCCTCTTTCCAGAAGAGGAAGACATGGTGGAATTCGAGGCCCTTGGTACCGTGGATCGTGGCCAGTTTCACCCGGTCGGCGTGCTCTCCCTCGGGTACGGTGATGAGGTGCGACATGGTCAGCAGATAGCTCAGGAAGGCGGGCGCATCGTCGGCATCGGGCCGGTCGAAGTAGCGTTCCGCCTCATCCCAGAGCGTCTCGACGAGAATGCGAGGGAAATGGGGCATCAGGTCGCGCAGGGCAGCGGCAAAAGCCGCAAAGCGGTGCGGCTCGGGCGCGTTGCCCGTGGTCCCGGCAAGCCGCTTGACGACGGCCGTCAGCGCCTCGCCGTAGCCCAGGGACGCAAGGGCGCGGGGGATGAAGTGGCCGTCGTGTTCGATAAAAAGCGCGATAAGGCAGAGATAGAGCGCGGTCCCCTCGCGGAGCGACAGCATCTCGCGCCCGCGGATCCCGGAGGTCGGAATTTCGGCCCTGGCCAGCGCAGCCGCGGCCTTGTCCATATGCCCGTTGGTGCGGCAGAGGACCGCGATGTCGCCCCAGGGGCATCCGCATGCCGCTTTCTTTTCCATAACGGCCTCGACGAGCCGCTCGTAAGCCGGTTCGTCGCCTCCGCCGCAGGCGGCCGGGATGACCGCCACCTCGGAGATGCCGCCGTAGGGGTGCTTCGGCTTGACCGGCGGCTCCTGCAAGGTCACCTTGCCGGTCCCGGAGAAGAGTTCCGCGACCAGATGGTTGAAAAATTCGATGAGCAGCGGCGTCGACCGGTAGTTGTAGGGCAGCGTCTCGGCGGCGATCTGTCCTGTTGCGAGCGCCGGGTCGATGGCAGCCCGGAGCCGATCGGGCGCTGCGCCCCGCCACTGGTAGATCGACTGTTTCCAGTCTCCCACCAGAAAAACCGACCGCTCCCCTTCGGCATTCTCCCCCACGGAGCCGAGGATATCTGCGATCAGCGGCCGCAGCAGGTCGAACTGGATCTGGGAGGTGTCCTGAAACTCGTCGAGGAGCAGATGGGCCGTCCGGTGGAACCCGAGCTCATAGAGGCGCGCCATGAAGAGCGGCCGGTCAAGGCTGTCAGGTCCGTCGAGGGCGATGAGCGCCTTCGGGATATCGTCGAAATAGAGCCGGCCGAGCTTTTCCTTCTCTTCGGCGAGCACGGCTGCGCGCAGGTTGATGAAGCGCTTGAGAAGGGCGCTCCGCAGTCTTTTCGTGTTGATGAGGTGCTCGGCGATGAGGATCCGCATCGGCGGATAGAGTTCCCGCAGGGCCGCGTAGGCGGGCGTTTCGCGGTCGGCGGCGGCCACCCTGACCTCCGCCACATCCGATTTGAGGAAGAGCGCCCGTTTGAGATCCACCCCGGCGAGCGGATCGAGGAGCGCGGCCGCCACCTGGGCGCGCAGGGCTCCTTTCGTCTCCTTCGCCACGGCCTCCACCCGCAAACGCAGCTTCTCGTACTCGGCGGTGAGGCGCGCCTGTTCGGCCTTGAGCTCGTCCAGCAGGCTCTCGGGGCACTCCCAGGCCTCCAGCGCCTCCCTGCCCTTGTCCAGCGCTTCGATCAGCGACTCGGGCTGCATGTGGAGGATACGGGCCGCGATGAGGATGCTTTCGATGTCGGCAAGGATGATGGGGTGCCGGAAGAAACGCTCGTCGGCGATCGCTGTGATGATCGCCCTCTCGTGATCGTCCGCCACCTGCGGCACGTAGGCTTCCGTGGAGAGAAACCGGTGGAAGAGGGCATCGATGGTCGAGAAGTGCACCCTGGCGGCCCGCATGATGAGCCGCAGTTTGTCGGCGGCGCTCTCCTCACCTTTCTAGATGGCTTCGAGAATCCGCTTTTCCATCTCGGCCGCCGCG
>JAJFTY010000189.1 GCA_021372695.1 Deltaproteobacteria bacterium | reverse complement strand
TATTCCGCCGGCTTCCGAGAGGCATGCTCCGAGTATTCTCAAGATCCTTTAACGAAAAACGGAATGGCTGCCGACGACTCAAAACAGGCGGAAAAACACCAGAGGATGCTGTTCCGCCGGAATATCCACCGCATCTGGGAGATGATCCAATCCGGAAGACGGGAGGAACTGTCCGAAAGGGATAACGACCTCGCGGAAATCCTGATGGAACATGAGGAGTACGGCGTCCACTTCGAAGATGCCGATATTCTCGATGGACGCGAATACGCAGCAGGCGCGACCTTCAATCCTTTTTTGCATATCAGCACCCATCAGATGGTCGAAGACCAGCTTCTGGCGGAGTCCCCCGCCGAAGCCGCCCGGTTCTGTGAGGCGATGGAGGGGAAGGGATTTCAGCGTCACGAGGCCATTCATTTCATCATCATGATCCTGCTCCACGTGCTGTTCGCGTCTGCATCCGCAAATCGACCCTTCGATGCCGTCCGCTACAAGCGGTTGCTCGAGAAATGCAGGGACGTTCAACCTTCTGAAATAGAGAAGATCATCGAGGATGATTTTTCGAACCCCCAGTATCGGCGGAATCTGCATTGAAGCCGATCACCGGCGGCCGGGCCTTGTTCCGTCCGATGAGCAGCGACAGCCGGAGCTGTGATGAAAAGCCGTATCTGCGTCATGGCAGTGTTGTTCCTCCTGATCTCAAGCCTTTTTCTGCCGCTGTCCACAGCGAAGGCCGTCGCAGAAACGAGGGTCACGATTACGATCGCCGGCGGCCTTGCCTGCGGCCTCTTCTTTTTTCTCCAGTATGGATTTAGATCCTCTCTTCTCCAACCGAACCCGGACGACTCGACGGCGCTGTTGAACCGGGGACCTGCCGGGTGGGAAATTGCTTTTCCATCCGTAGAGGTCAGGCCGGATGAGGGAGGGAAAATGGCATATCCCGACCGTTCCGGAGAGACGGTGCAGATGGAGCTTTTGAAGCTCCGGTTTTGATGCTTCGGAAACGGTTCACACGAATTTCAGGAGGCGACGATGAAAGAGAATTACCGCATCAGGTTCAACCCGACAACCCGCGAAATCGAGATTGAAGGATCCGAGACATTCGTGAAGACCTATTTCGACAGGCTTCAGGCGATCCTATCCGGGTCCCGGGAGGCCGGGGCGGAAGGCGCCAAAGCCGCTAAGACAGCGGAAAGGGAAGCCGGCGGAAAAAGGGTCACCCAGATCGATCAGGTTGTCAGCTGGATCCGGGAGAGCTCCGGTGGCATTTCGACGGCCGAATTGAAAGACAAGACCGGGCTGGTGGAAAATCAGATCTGGAGCATCGTCAATCGCGCTGCCAAACTGGGCAGGATCAAAAAGCTGAAACGGGGCGTGTACGGTGCGCCGTAGACGAAATCAGCCCGTCATTCAAGACGGAATGGAGGCAATGCCCGGTGGAGAATGACCGGAAGACCCACAGCGTGCTGATCGGATATGTCCTCTGGATTTTCGGCTTCACGGGATCGGAAAGGTTCTATTTCGGAAAGCCGATTTCAGGCACGATCTATTTCTTCACGCTCGGGGTCCTCTTCATCGGCTGGTTTCTGGATCTCTTCCTGATACCCTCGATGGCGCGGGAGGCCGGTCTCAGGTTCAGAGAGGGAAGGATCAACTACGATGCCGCCTGGATCCTGCTCACCTTTCTCGGCCTTTTCGGCGTTCACCGCATGTACATGGGGAAATGGGGGAGCGGCATCCTCTACCTCTGTACGCTTGGACTCCTCGGAGTCGGATATATCTATGACTTCTGGACATTGAATGATCAGATCACGGTAATCAACAGCTCGGAGCGATAGGGGGAAGGATTGCGGCTCGGTGGATCGAAGCGTTTCACTGCTGGGAGTGGAATATTCGTCTGGATCCTGTCGGGCCTCTTCATTGCGGGGTGCGATATGCAACGCAGCATGCTGTACTATCCGGACCTGAGCCTGCCGTCCGAATCGGAACTCGCGGCCAAGGGCCTGCGGTTCTGGCCTTCCGGACCCCGAGGCTATCGGGGTTACGCCCGTGCCGTCGAGGCCGAGCACGCCAGAGGCACCGTCATCGTCTTTCACGGCAACGCGGGCACCGCGGCGGACAGGGACTACTACTCATCGGCGCTGGGCGCGCTGGGCTATCGGGTCATCCTTGCCGAATACCCCGGCTACGGAGGGAGGGAGGGGGAGTTGAGCGAACCCTCATTCGTGAACGACGGCCTGGAGACGCTCCGTCTTGCAGCCAAAGCCCATCCCGGGCCGGTCTATCTGCTGGGCGAATCCCTGGGGTGCGGGGTGGTCGCAGGCGTGGCCCGAGAGGCGTCCCCCGATATCGCCGGCATCGTTCTCATCACCCCCTGGAACACGCTCCTGGCCGTGGCCAAAGACCACCACCCTCTCCTGCCGGTCGGCTGGTTCATGAAAGACCGGTATGACAATGCGGAAAACCTGAAATCGTACCCGGGCCGCATCGCCGTCGTCGGCGCGGAGAGAGACGAGGTGGTCCCGGTAAAACACGCCCGGGACCTCTTCGCTCTGCTGCCCGGCGAGAAACGAATGTGGGTCATCCCCGGAGCCGGCCACAACGATTGGGTCCTGCGGATGCATCCATCGCTGTGGCGGCAGATCATGGATTTCCTGCCCGTCCCCTCCCCCGGCGCGTCCTGAGGGATCACTTCGCCGCTGCCGGCGCCGGTGTCGCGGGCGCTCCTCCGCCCCCCGGAACCACGGTTGTCACGGCCGGTTTCGTTCCGACGATCCCACACGTCCACTTGTACAGGAGCCCCCTCCCGTTGAGGAAAAAAAGCACGGCCGCAATCACGATGAGCAGCACGACCACCTTCGGCCAGGGGCTCTTCTTTTCCGCGAAGGGATCTTCGAGCGACCGGACCGCACCCTCGGGCAGGCAGGCGATCTTCGTCAGCGAACCGCCGAAGGGGATGTTGACCCGAACCCGGCTGTTGATCGCCCAGCCGTTGGCGTCCAGAATGGGGCCGATCGTCCGCTGGCGCAGCTTCAGCCAGGCAATGATCATGGAGGGGCCGGAAACGAGCAGCATCAGGCCGACGACGGCAATCGGCATCTTCCACCAGGCGAGGCTCATGAAACCCGTGACCGCGGCAGCAATCGCCGTTCCGATGGCGCCAATGGCGAGGCCGATCGCGGCAAAGATCCCGGCGAACTTGCCAACATCGAAGGGCGGCGGCGGTGCGGCGGGCTTCCCCGCCTCCACCTTATGGCCTGCATCGGCGATCCCGGCGCCGGCCTTGTCCGTGACGGCCTTGTCCCGGGCGGTGGCGAACTTCGAGATCTGGTCGTTGATCATCCGGCCGATCCGCTTATAGGGGCTCCAGAAGGCCTGGCGGATACTGATCGGATGTTCGATCAGCCGGACGATCGTGGCATCCCAGTCCTGACCCTTCCGGTCGTAGAAGACGCCGTTTCGCCCGATCATCAGATAATCGGAATCGCCGGCGGTAAAGGCTGCGGCGATCGTCATCTTCTCGGTGCCCCCTCTTCGGATGCAGTCGCAATAGGCCAAATAAGTGCGGCTGAGCATCGCGAGCGTCGCATGTTTTCCCACATCCTCGACGCGGACGCACAACTCACAGCTCCGGCCGTCCAGGTAGAGGGTTCCCGCCTGGAAAATCGCCCTGCTCCTACGGGTATAGAAATCGCTGAAGGAGACGAAGTTGTTCAGGAGCCGGAAGAGATCGCGGTGGTAGCGGACCAGGCGGGCGACCGAGGTGATGTTGGCGAACTCGGCCTCCAGCGCCTTGTCCCGGGCAATGAGCTCCGAGACGGCTTCTGCGGCGCGGCTCTCCAGAATCTCCCGGATCCGCGGCAAGCCCAATTTCTCGACGGATGATCCGGCCTTTCCGGCAGACCAGGCTGCGTATGCGGCAAACTTGGAAGCCAGGACCGACCAGTCCGCCTCCGTGAGCGCCGTTCTTTCACCCAGAAGCGGTGTGACAACCTCCGCAACAAAGACCGCCATCGGCGCGATCCAGGCGGGGTTGATTCCGTCCTGCAGCGGCAGCGGCTTGTCGATGCCGATCTGAGCGAGGGGAAATCCGGATACCTCCTGAACCGCCGGCGTGAGATCCTTCTGCGCGATCGCGATATATTCCGCTTCCTGCCGGTTCAGGGCGCCGAGGGCACGGATATCATACTTGGCGAGCCGGCAACGGGTGAAATAGTCGTCCACCTTCACCCGGACGGCCGCGAGGGCCAGGGAGGCGGATGCCGTGGCTTCCCCCAGCGGGAGAATGGCGCTGTCGGTCTCCGCGGCCCGATGCCATTCCGAGTATGCCCGGGCATCGGCGAAGAACTGATCCGCCTTGGCCTGCGAGACAGCCGGTTTTCCACTGCGGTCCGTTTCCGGCCCCAGGCAGTCGATGATTTCCGTGATGACCTGCTGCACCGCGGGGTCGTCGGTCGAATCGGCGGGGATCAAGCCGTCACCGTTGAACCTCGCCAGAGAGAAGATCCTCGCCGTATCATCGGCATCCTCGACGGAGATGGCCTCCGCTTCCGGCTTTCCGAGATTCGCCAGGATCTCCCGGGCGGATTTGATCAGCCCGGCCCCCTCCGGCAATCCGTCGTTGATGATGGAGAGCGGGAGTTCAGAAAGACCCTTGGTCAGCGCGTCCGGATTCTTGAGCAGGCAGCCGGCCCACTTCACCGCTCCGATGATATCCGGCACGCGGATCCGCCCATCCCCGTCGCCGTCGATCAGCTCCAGGGTCTTCACGTCGAATTCGAGCCCCTTGACCGGACAGCTCAACGCCACCCAGAGCTTCTGGTCGAGCTGATCCAGGGAGATCAGATCGTCGCCCGTCTCCAGCCGCACCTGATCGAAACCGCCCGAGCGGAAGAACCGCCAGCGATGCTTCGAATTCCGGGAAACCGCTTCTGCAACATCGTTCGCCATGATCGTCCTCCTTCTTGCAGTCTTTCCAAAACGAGCGTTTTACGACACCCCATTGACACCCGCCAATGGTCCGAGACGCAAAAAGGGGCTGACCGGCAACGGCCAACCCCTTCATGCATCCCGCCGGCTTCCGCCTGTTCCTACAGATCTTTGAAATCCCGTGTGAACTCGAGACGTCCCTCCTTGACCAGCGCGGCCTTGCTCCCCTCGATCCAGGACTTGACCACCTCAGCCTTCTTCGTACGGAGCAGATAGGTCGCGATCGCGTTCTTCTGCGATGCGAACTCCGACTCGTCCACGCTTCCCCGCTTGCTGAACCGGAGGATCACATAATTCCCGTCGACCAGATAGGCCTGCTCCGGATAGGGCTTCTTCTCGGAGATCTGGAAAAGCCCCTCGTTCAGCTCCGGAGAGGAGCCGAGCTTGGGGACGGCGCCCCCCGGCTGGAAGAGGCCTGTTTCGACCACCTTCAGCCCCTTCTCTTGGGCCACGCTTTGCCACCCGTCGCCCTTCTTCAGGCGGGCCAGGATGTCGTCCGCCGCTTTCTTGGCCAGCCGCTTCGCCTCGGCATCCCGATACTGTTTCTCCACCTCGGCCTCGATCTCCTTGAGGGCGGGCACGTAGGGGGCTTTCTTCGCGGCCGCCTGAACGATGTAGTATCCCTTCTCCCCCTGCAGCGGCCGGCTGATCTCTTTTTTCTCCAGCCGGGAAACGATCTTGGCAAAATCCGCCATCGGCTTGAATTCGGCCGGCGGATCGCCGATCCGGAAAAGCGGGGTGGTCTGGATCGTCAGCTTATGCTGTGTGGCATAGCCGTCGAAATTTTCCTCCTGGTAGATGGTGTCATGCGCCTTCTTGGCCGCATCAGCGGCCGCGTACATTCCGTTGACTTGAGCCAGTTCGTCCGCAATCCTACCCCGGACCTCGGCGAGGGTCAACACCTTGTCCCCCCTCTTCCACTGGGCTTTGTTCTTGTCGTAGTATTCCGCGATCTCCGCGTCCGAGATCTTTGCGCCGGCGGCATAGTCCCTAGCCAGGAATGCCAGGTACCTGAGCTGCACCTGCTCGGGGACGCGGAACTGCGCCTCCCGGGTCTTCAGGAACGACTCCAGATCGGCCTGGGCCGGCTTGATGCCCGCAGCAAAACTCTGGGGGGAGATTTGAACGAAATCGACGTCGATCTTCTCTTTCTGCATCATGTACAGGTCATGGATCTCACGATCGGATACCTTCACACCGTCCTGGATGAGATCCTCCACCTGGATGGTGATCAGCATCTTCTTCTGGATCTCCTCGAACTCCTCGGGCGACAGCTTGCTCGCATGCAGGGTCTGCTCGTAGAGCCGTTCGTTGAAGACGCCGTTCCGCTGGAAGGCCGGATAAGCCAGGATGGCGGCCTTAACATCCTCGGTGGTCACCCGGATGTTCATCTCCTCGGCCTTCTTCATGATGACGGCCTGGTTGACCAGATTGTCCAGGGCCTGCTGCTTGAGGTTCAGCGCCTTGAGCATCTCATCCGTCAGCGCCTGGCCGAGGCGCTGGCGGTACATCTCGATCAGGTTCTGGTACTCCCGCTGAAAATCGGCATAGACGATCGGTTTACCATCAATCATCGCGATCCGCTCGGTTCTCTGTTTCCCGCCCATCGAGCCGAAATAGAAGATGAAGACGACGACGATGATCCCCAGGATGATCTTCATGAGCCAGTTTCTGGCATGTTTCCGCATGAGGTTGAGCAGCATTCCACATCCCCTGTATTTGATTTTGATATGATCGGGTTACTAGTATAGTCACCCTCAAAATGCAACGACTTTTTGGAAAAATGGATTGATAAGGGTGGGGAAATACGGTATAGGGCATCCCTAATCGAACCACAATCGAACTATCCATTTGATCATGAATGGATTTTCCGAAAAACGCAGGAGGAACGAACTTGCTTTTCGATTTTATTCTGGGAAAGTTTTCCAACGACCTGGCCATCGATCTGGGAACGGCCAACAGCCTCGTATACGTCCGGGGAAAGGGGATCGTCCTGAACGAACCCTCCGTCGTCGCGGTTCACAAGAACGCCAAGGGCGAGAAGAAGGTCCTGGCCGTGGGCACGGAAGCTAAGAAGATGCTCGGACGGACGCCGGGAAACATCGTCGCCATCCGCCCCATGCGGGACGGCGTGATCGCCGATTTCGACATCACGGAG
>JAJFTY010000178.1 GCA_021372695.1 Deltaproteobacteria bacterium | reverse complement strand
AGTTCCAGGACCGTGGAGACCGGCATCGGAACGCCGGTACGGTCGGGGTTCGAGTAAAGGAGGATCGGCAGATTCGGACAGGCCTTGGCAATCGCCGTATAGTGTGCGATCAGCTCCTTCTGGCTCGGGACGAGAAAATAGGGGGTGATGACCGAGACACAATCGACGCCGAGGTCCTGCGCCATCTTCGTGGTTTCGATCGCCTCGCGGGTGGTGACGGCCCCGGTGCCCGCATAGACCGGGATGCGGCCCCGGGTTTCGGCGACGACGATCCGGATCGCCTCTTTCTTCTGTTCGAAGGTCAGGGAGAAGAACTCCCCCTGGCTTCCCACCGGGAAGAGGCCGTGGACGCCGCCGTCGATCAGATGGTTGGTCAGTTTCCGCAGCGCGCTTTCGTTGACGCGCCCCGCCGCATCGATGGGGGTGACCATCGCGGGGATGATGCCTTTGGGTGTGAATTTGATCATGCTTCTCTCCTTCGAGTATCCTGATGATTCAAGGGTTTTTGATGACCAGACCATAGGAAAAACGAGCACGGCTGTCAAGCGTTAAAAGCCGGATTGGGAAAAAACGGTGAGGGGCGGTGTTCAAAAAACTTGACTTTCGATATGGCCTGTGGCACGAAGCGACCGATGTGAAATTTCAGATTTCACATGGCAGGAATGGCAAGAGGAGTCCCGAATGGAAGACGCGGCAGCATCCTTCCCCTCAATCGACCTGGCAAGCCTCAACGAGAAGATCTACGATATCATCAAACAGCGGATCATCAACGCCGACTATCCCCCCGGATGCAAGCTCAACGTCGGGGAGATCAGCCGGGCCCTGGGGGTCAGCCACACGCCCGTCAAGGATGCGCTCTTCAGGCTTGCAGGCGAAGACCTGGTCGAAATCTCTTCCCGTACGGGGACCTACGTCAAGAATATCACCGAGGCGGATATTCACGAAATCATCCGGACGAGGATCATCCTGGAAACTGCGGTCATTGAAACGGTTGCCGAGCGGATCACCGACGATCAACTCCGGCAACTCGAGGACCTTTATCAGCAGGGTCTCGCCCTCACCGTTTATCCGAACGGCGGCACGAGCTACAGGGCATACATGGAATTGGACAGCCGGTTTCATCTCTTGATTTTCCAATTTGCGGAGAACAACCGGCTTTTGAACATCTATCGGAATTTGAACGCCCATATGCAGTTTGTCCGCTTCCGCATGATGAACCACGCCGGAGGAAAGCTGCCGACCACGGACCGGGAGCACGAACTCATCCTGCGGGCGCTCCGGGAGCATGATCCGGAAAAAGCAAAACAGGCCATCCGGGACCATCTCCTCAGGATCGACAAGGTCTGCGTTGCCAATCCGCAGCAACTAGAGAAAGAATGATTGCCGATCGATGGCAATCGGTATGAACAAGAGGAAGACGGTCTTCGCTCCGGCGCGGACGCCCGGAGCCAATCAACGCAACGACAACACTGCTAAGGAGGGAAGACACGGAATGGCGAAAAAATTCAACCCCGTCAAGGCAAAGGCCGACGAATTGCTGGCATCCGGGTCGGAAGAAAAGGCCGCAACGTACGACGAACGCAACAGGATCGTGAACCTTTTCATCCAGCTGGGCGGCGCCGGCATATCCGTCTTTATCATCGGCACGATGCTTCTCTTTCCCCTGCCGGCCATGATGCAACGGGCTGCGGTCCTGATGCTCAGTTTTCTCGTCATTTTTCTCCTGTACCCCACGTTCAGGCGGAAAGGGTTGAATGGGCTGAACTGGGCGTGGGCGATCCTGGCCGTCGTGGTCTGCGCTTATGTCCTGGTCGATTTTGAAAACCTCGTCAACCGCATGGGCGCCCTCAACACCACCGACAAGATTCTGGGCGGATTGTGCATCATCATGGTCCTGGACGCGACGCGCCGCTCCATCGGCTGGCCTCTTCCGATCGTGACGATCGTCTTTCTGCTGTACGCCTACTTCGGCTATCTGATTCCGGGCAGCTTCGGCCACCGGGGGTACGATATCCACCGGATCCTGAACCAGATGTACATGACCACCGAGGGGATCTTCGGGATTCCGCTGGGCGTCGTGGTGACGATCGTCTTCCTGTTCATTCTCTTCGGGGCTTTTCTCGACAAGGGCGGCGGAGGCAAGTTCTTCATCGATCTCGCCGTATCATTGGCGGGGCGCCTCCGGGGCGGGCCCGCCAAGATCGCCGTCATCAGCAGCGGGCTCATGGGGACGATTTCCGGAAGCAGCATCGCCAACGTGGCCACCACGGGAACCTTCACGATCCCTCTGATGAAGCGGATTGGTTACAGGCCCGAATTTGCAGGCGCCGTGGAGGCGGCGGCATCGACAGGCGGACAGATCATGCCTCCCGTCATGGGGGCGGCCGCCTTCATCATGGCGGAATTCACGCAGACGGCCTACGTGAAAATCGTCATCATGGCCATCATTCCGGCGCTCCTCTACTACCTGAGCGTCTACATGAACGTCCATTTCGAGGCCTGCCGCACGGGGATGAAGGGGCTGCCGGAAAATGAAATCCCCAAATTCGGCGGCGTCATGAAGGAAGGCTGGGTCTATGTCCTGCCGGTCATCGCGCTGATTGTCGTTCTGGTCCTGGGCTACAGCCCTGCCCGGGCCGCCTTTGCCGGAATCGGGCTCATGATCATTGCCGGCATGTTCAAGGCGGCCACAAGGCTGAGCCTCAAGGGGTTCTGGGATGTCCTGGCGCTGGCGGGAAGGAATTCCGTGGGGATTGCCGCGGCTTGCGCCTGCGCCGGCATGATCGTCGGCGTCACGAGCATGACCGGACTCGGCGTGAAGCTGGCCATGCTGATCGAATACCTGGCCGCCGGGAAACTGATCATCGCCCTACTTCTGACGGCCCTGGCCTCGCTGATCCTGGGCATGGCCCTGCCGACCACGGCCAATTACATTGTCCAGGCTTCGGTGGCGGCCCCAGCCCTGGTCGGGCTTGGTGTGCCGACGCTGACGGCCCACATGTTCGTCTTTTACTTCGGCGTCTATGCGGACATCACGCCGCCGGTCGCGCTCGCGGCCTACACCGCCGCGGGCATCGCCAAGGGGGATCCGATGATGACTGGGGTGATCGCCTCGAGAAATGTGATCGTCGGGTTCATCATCCCCTTTCTGTTTGTCTATCACCCGGGTCTGGTGTTGCAGGGTCCCATCGCCGACATTCTGATCATGACCATCTCGACGGGGTTCAGCGTGGTTGCCCTGAGCGCCGCAGTCGGCAATTTCCTCAACCGGAGATGCAGGGGATGGGAAAGGGCCGCTCTGCTGATCAGCGGTATCTTGTTGATTATACCAGGGATCACAACGGATCTGATGGGGTTTGCCATCCTGGCGGCAGTCTATTTCTGGCAGCGGCGCACCAAGGGTGATGCGGCAGGGGCATTGGCCTGAGATGGGAACAGAGCCGGTTTCAGGGCGCGACGAACCGGCAAGCGATAGCGCCATGTAAAGGGGGCGATCGAAGGTGTACGGGGACATGATCCGGTCGCGTTCGGTCGTCATCACGAATCAATTCAAACAAAGGAGGATGCAACGTGAAAAAAAAGATGGAGATGAAGCGTTTTCTGCTGGTGTCATGCCTGTTTCTGGCAATGGTGCTGGTCGGCGGACAGGGGATCGGTGTTGCGGCGGACCGGAACATCTCCCTCGGCACCGGCGGGATGAGCGGGACCTACTACCCGCTGGGTGTGGCCATGGCCAAGGTGTGGTCGGCGGCTGGCATCGGTATCAACGTCGGTGCGGAAGCGACAGGGGGTTCCATCGAAAATGCGCGGTTTATCAAGGCCAAAACCATGGAAGTCGGTTTTGTGGAGTCCCTGGTCGCCGAGTGGGCCGCCAAGGGAGAGGAGATGTTCAAGGGTAACAAGGTGGACAATATCCGGGGGCTGATCTCTCTCTATCCCAACACGGTTCAGACGGTGGTCAAGGCCAACTCGGGCATCAATTCCTATGCCGATCTGAAGGGGAAAAAGGTATCGTGCGGCATCCAGGGCAGCTCCAGCGTCACCACCATGAAGGCCGTTCTGGAAACGTACGGCATTCCCTTCTCCGAGATCAAGCCGCAGTACCTCTCCTATGGACCGGCCATGGAACTTCTGAAGGACGGCCAGGTCGACGCCGTTCTGGTCGATGCGGGCGCGCCCAACTCCGCCATCATCGATATCTCCACCCAGCACAAGGTCAAGATTCTGTCGATGGATCGCGCCAACATCGCGGCACTCGTCAAGAAATATCCCTATTTCGCCAGCGCGACCATTATCCCCAAGGGAACCTACAAGGGGTTGGATGAGGTTGTCACCACCGGCTCCCTGGCGACGCTCTGTGTTGCAGCCGAGATGCCCGATGATCTGGTCTACAAGATGACCAAAACTCTGATCGAGAAAAAGGCGGAAGTGGCCAAGGGGCACCCCAAAGGAAACGACATCAGTCTGAAAACGGCCGTCGATGGATTTTCGGTTCCCATCCATCCGGGCGCGTTGAAGTATTACAAGGAAAAGGGCGCCGTGAAATAGGGTCGAATGTCAGAGCTGTTTGAGGAATGATCCGATAGCGGTGCCCGGCCGCTTGTTTCCGGCCGGGTGCCGCTTCTGAGTCAGGAGCGAGATGAAGAGAAATAGCCCCATCGGGGTGTTCGATACTGGCGTCGGCGGGCTGAGCGTGGTCAGGGAGATGCTCAGGGTCCTGCCCGGGGAACGGGTCGTCTATTTTGCCGACCGGGCGCGCCAGCCGTATGGCGCCCTCCCCCACGATGTTGCAGAGGGGCTGGTTCTGGAAAGCCTCCAGTTTCTGGTGGACCAGGGGGTCAAGGCGATCGTCATCGCCTGCAACACGGCCTCCGCCGCCGGGTACGAGGCGGCCCGGAAGCGCTTTTCCGTGCCCGTGTTGAGCGTGATCGGGCCCGGAATCCCCGCGGCGTGCAAAGCGACCCGGAACAAGCGGGTCGGGCTCATCGGCACGAAGGGGACCGTGGAGAGCGGCCTCCACGCCCGGATCTTCGCCGCTCTCGACCCGGCCATTCAGGTATTCGGGCAGGCCTGCCCCCTTCTGCCCCCGCTGATCGAGGTCGGAAAGATCGATGCCGATGATACCCGGCTGGCCGTTGAAACCTATCTGCGGCCGCTGAAGGATAACGACATCGACACCCTGATGCTCGGTTGCACCCATTTCCCGTTTATCCAGAGGGTCATCGGGGATGCGCTGGGCGGCAACGTCAGCATTGTCGATCCCAACAGCGATTTGACCCGGGAGTTGAGGGAGATTCTGACCGAACGGAACAGCCTCGGCGATGGTATCGTAAGCCAGGGTGAACACCGCTTCATCGTCAGCCGTTTTCCGGAAATCTTCCGGGAGGTGGGGAGCATGCTCCTGGGAACGCCGATCCATCATGTGGAGGAGATTCTGATCGGGGAGCCGGTCGAAGGATGCGAAATTCCGGAAAAGGATATGTATGATCCGGAAAAGAAGAATGATGTGCAGGAATTTTTGAAAACCTGATCGTTACAGGGCGCAGCAGGGAAGCGCCATGCCCCATGCCTTCAAGGAGATTTACATGAACATTCAATCATTGCTCGCCGGACGGGTTCAAGGGATGAAACCTTCGCCGATTCGTAAACTTGTCCCGATCATGCGGATGCCCGGCATGATCTCTCTGGGCGGGGGCTACCCGAATGCGCAGACCTTCGCGTTCACCTCCGTGGACGTGGTTTTCAAGAGCGGCCGCGAATTCAAGATCCGGGACAAGGCGGTGGACCTGGCCTGTCAGTACGGTCCGACGGATGCCAGCGCCGATTTGAAACCCCATATCCTCCGGTGGCATGAAGCCAAAGACGGCGTGGCATTGAAAGGGGATCAGGTCCAGGTGCTCAACGGGGCCCAGGAGGGTCTTCACACGATGGCCTATCTCTTTCTGGAGAGGGAGGACAGCGTCATCATGTCGGAGCCCGCCTACCCGGGGGCGCTTGGGGCCTTTCGCGCGTTCACGGAGCGTTTCATCGCCGTTCCCCTGGACGAGCAGGGGATGATCACGACGGAACTGGAAAGGATCCTGGCAATGAAAAAATCGGCGGGTGAACGCCTGCCGAAATTCATCTATGACGTTCCCAACGGCAACAACCCGGCCGGCGTCTCCCTCTCGCTGGAACGCCGCAGGCACCTGCTGCAGATCGCCGCGCGCCACGATCTTCTGATTCTGGAGGATGACCCCTATCAAATGGTCCAGCTCGAAGACAGTGACCCCCTGCCGACTCTGCAATCCATGGACCGCGACGGGAGGGTTGTCCGGCTGGACAGTTTCTCCAAGATCTTTGCGCCGGGCCTCCGTCTGGGCTACGCCTCGGGGCCTGCCGAGATCGTCGGCTATTTTCAGCTCTACAAGCAGGGGTTGAATCTGCATACCAGCGCCATGGACCAGGCGCTCCTGACCGGCTTCTTTGCCAGCCACACGTATGAGGAATTTCGTGCCCTGATCCGGGAGAACTGCGGTATCTACCGGCGGAATCGCGATGCGGTCCTGGCTGCTGCCCGGAAACACCTTCCGGTGGATATTCGTTACAATGTCCCCTTGGCGGGCATGTTCATCTGGTTTGAAATGCCAGCGGGCTTCGATGCCGAACGGATGGTGGAGACGGACGGTGTGGAGCTGAAGATTCTGCTCGTTCCCGGCTGCGGCTTCTCGACGACCGGCGGACTGAAGAACTATATGCGGGCGAGCTTCAGCATGATCGCGCTGGATCAGGTAGAGGAGGGGATGATCCGGTTTGCCAAAATGATCGAAAGGGAACGAAAGAGGATCGGCGCCTGAGATGAGGCGGCGGTCAACGGCAACGGTACCTTGAGCAATACCGATGGTGCCAAGAAAGGATGTGAGACCTTGGGACGGGAAGTGAGATTGATGCAGGGCAACCAGGCCATCGCGGAGGGTGCTTTCTATGCCGGCGCGCGGTTCTATGCCGGATACCCGATCACCCCCTCTTCGGAGATCGCCGAGGAGTGTTCGAAAATGATGCCGCGGCTGGGCGGGATTTTCATGCAGATGGAGGATGAGATCGCCAGCATGGGGGCGATCATCGGAGCGTCGCTCGCGGGAGCAAAGGCCTTCACCGCGACGAGCGGTCCGGGTTTCTCGCTCATGCAGGAGAACCTCGGTGTGGCCGTGATGGGTGAGGTGCCCTGCGTGGTGATCGATGTTCAGCGGTCCGGGCCCAGCACGGGGCTCGCGACCAAGCCCGCGCAATCTGACATCATGCAGCTTCGCTGGGGCCGGCACGGCGACCAGTGTGTGATCGCGCTTTGCCCCGCGACGGTCAGCGAGTGCTTTACCCTGACTGTGACCGCCTTCAATTTTGCGGAGAAATTCAGGATTCCGGTCATTCTTGCCCCCGACGAGGTGATCGGCCATCTGCGGGAGAATATGGTCATCCCGGAGCCGGGCGATCTCGCCGTGGTCGACCGGAAGAAACCTTCCGGGCCTCCCGAGGCGTATAAGCCCTTCGCGGCCGACGCGGACGGTGTGGCGCCCCTCTCCACCTACGGCAGCGAATACATCTTCCACGTGTCGAGCTCGATGCACGGACCCGATGGATACAGCAACAACAATCCGGCCAATGCGGCCTGGCGGGTCCGGCAGCTCCATCGGAAGATCGAGCTGCATCGCGATGAGATCGTCATGACCAAGAGGTTTGACGCCGAAGATGCAGAGGTCCTGCTGGTCGCCTTCGGGGCGACAACCCGCGCGAGCCGCGCGGCGGCCCTGGAACTTCGGAAGAGGGGGGTCAGGGCCGGCGTCCTGCAACTCGTCACGCTCTGGCCGTTCGCCGACAAGGAGGTGGCCCTCTTCGGCAGCCGGGCGAAGACCGTGGTCGTGACGGAGATGAATTACAGCGGCCAGGTGGCCGGAGAGGTCCGGAAGGTCCTTGGAAGCGGCGCGGATCTGCGGCAGGTCAACAGCTACAACGGGCAGATCATCACGCCGCAGCAGATTCTGAAGGCGATCGGATAGCGAAACTAAGATAGGATAGGGGGTTGACGGTGTCGCACGCAACGGGCTTGAAATATCTGAAGGACGGCGTCCTGCCGCACATGTGGTGTCCAGGGTGCGGCATCGGCGTGATGCTGGGCGCGCTGCTCCGCTCCTTCGAGGAGTTGGGGTATGAGCGGAAGGATACGGTGGTGGTGACGGGGATCGGTTGCACGGGGAAGTCGGATGATTATCTGCTGACCCATGCCCTGCATACGACGCATGGGCGCGCGTTGACCTATGCCACGGGGATCAAGGCCTTCAACCCGAAACTGCACGTGGTTGTGCTGATGGGCGACGGAGACAGCGTCACGATCGGCGGGAACCATTTCATCCATGCGTCCAGGCGGAACATGGACCTGACGGCGATCATCATCAACAACTTCAATTTCGGGATGACGGGAGGCCAGTATTCCGGGACGACGCCCGGGGGAGCTTTCACCCAGACGAGCGTTTACGGAAACCCGGAACGGGGGTTCGACATCGGTGCGCTGGCGGAGGTTGCCGGGGCGAATTACGTGGCCCGGGCGACGCCCTACCACACATGGGAGATGAAGACCAACATCAAAGAGGCGCTCTGCAAGAAGGGATTTTCGGTCGTGGAGGTCTACAGCCCCTGTCCCACGCTTTTCGGGAAGAACAACCGGATGAAGGAAGCCCGGGACATGCTTCATTGGCTCAAGGAGAAGGGGCTTCCCGTTGAGGAGTATCGCCGCCGAGGTCCGGGGGCGGCCCGGGATGGCTTTTTCCCGGTCGGAAAGCTGGTGGACCGCGATGAGCCGGATTTCAACACGCGATACGAGGAGATCAGGGCCGCAGCCATGGCCCAAAAGGGATAAGAGAGGTGCGAAGCGCGATGGATGAAACGAAGGGGAGATATGAGGTCATCCTGGCCGGATCGGGGGGCCAGGGACTGGTGGTGTCCGGGATCATGCTTGCGGAGGCGGCCATCCTGGAGGAGAAGAACGTCGTTCAGACGGTCTCCTACGGCATCGCCACGCGGGGCGGCTTCTCCATGGCGGGCGTGATCATCGACCGGGATGAGATCATCTTCCAGGAGGTGGAGAACGCCGATGTCGTGCTGGCCCTGACGGAGGAGGCGCTGGAAAAGTTCCGGGAACTCTCCGCCCGGGGAGCTGCGATCTTCTACGATACCACCCTCATGAAGACGCACCCGGGGGAAAATCTTTACGGCTACCCCTTCACGGATATGGCCAGCCGGATGGGTCACGTCGGGATGGCCAACATCATCGCGCTGGGCTGCATGGCGAAGATGATCGGAATGGTCCGAAAGGAGAGCCTGGCGGCAGTGATCCGGAAGCGCTTCTCCGGGAATGTCCAGGCGATGAACCTCCAGGCGCTTGAGTCGGGCGTGAATCTGGTGGCAGGCTGATTTGAAAGGAGCTGCAATGGTTGCGATGCGGAGCGGAAAGAAGTCGACAGCCCCGTGCCGGGAGGCTTGCCCGGCGGGAATCGATGTTCCGCGATATGTCAGGCATATCCGGGAGGGACATTTCGACAAGGCGCTGGCCGTGATTCGGGAGCGGATACCGTTTCCGTTCGTCTGCGGCTACGCTTGCGTCCATCCCTGTGAGACCAAATGTGCAAGAGCGCAGTTCGATGAGCCGGTCGCCATCCGGATGCTCAAGAAGGCAGCGGCCGAGAACGGCGGACGAAAACCCTCGGTGATCGCCAGACGGCCCTCCACCGGCAAGAGAGTCGCCGTCATCGGCTCCGGCCCCTGCGGATTGACCGCAGCCTACTACCTGAGCGGCCAGGGGCACCGGGTCTCCGTGTATGAAGCGCTCCCGCTCGCCGGCGGCATGCTCCGCTACGGCATTCCGGAGTACCGCCTTCCCGATCAGATCGTGGACCGGGAGATCGCGATGATCCGGGAGGCCGGCGTGGAGATCGTAACCAGCAGCCGCGTCTCCTCGGCGGAATCCCTGCGGGAGAAGGGTTTCGACGCGGTTCTGGTCGCGACGGGTGCCTGGAAGCCGGTCCGGATGAGGATCCCCGGCGAGGAATCACCCGGGGTGATCGACGGGATTGCCTTCCTGGAGCAGGTCAACGCCGGCCAGGCGCCCGAGATCGGCCGGAAGGTGGTCGTCGTTGGGGGCGGCAATACGGCGATCGATGCGGCCCGGGCCGCAGTCCGCTGCGGCGCGGCAGTGTCGCTTCTCTACCGGAGGACAAGGGCGGAGATGCCGGCTGCGAACGAAGAGGTCGCCGAGGCCCTCGAGGAGGGCGTTCGTATCGAATACCTCACGGCCCCCGTCGGAATCGGGAAAGGAAGCGCGACCTGCATCCGGATGCAACTGGGGGACGCCGATGCGTCCGGAAGACGGGCACCGGTACCGGTTGCCGGCAGCGAATATGAAATGGCCTTTGACACGCTGATCGCGGCGATCGGCCAGTCCGCGGATGCCGCTGCGGTCCACCTCGAAGGGGCGAAAAACGGGACGATCCCGGTCGATTCCGGCAGCCTGACCACATCAAAGAAGGGGATCTTTGCCGGAGGGGACGCCGTCACGGGGCCGTCGACCATCATCGAGGCGATTGCCCAGGGGAGACTGGCATGCGCATCGATCGACCGATTCCTCGGCGGAACAGGGATCATCCCGGAGGCGCTCTCGGCAGAGACGGCCGTGGAACCGCCGGAGGCTGCACCGCAGGGGACGAAGCGACCCGGGACCCGGACGATCCCGATCAAAAGGCGGCGCTCGACCTTCGACCCCGTGGAGCAGACCTATCGGAAGGGCGAGGCGTCGGCCGAGGCTTCCCGCTGCCTCTCCTGCGACCTCCGCGACTTCGACGTCGCGGTCAATGGCATCATCTGCAAGGACTGCGGCTATTGCCGGGAGGTGTGCAGCCTCGGCATTTTCGGACAGTCGGCGGAGTTCAATCCGAGCGGCTACAAACCGGCCGTGGCCGAAAAAACCGAGCAGTGCGTCGGCTGCCTGCGCTGCCTCCATATCTGCCCCGATTTCGCGATCACGATCCGGGAGAAGACGTAAAGTCCTTTGTTCTACCCCGGCTCTCTGTTAGAATATCCCGCAACGAGGATATCGGGGGGGCCACATGCCGGCACGGATCGAAAAACCATCGGTCGCGCAACTCAAGGGGTGGAGGAAACTGACGCAGGAGAAGTACCGCCGGCAGGAGGGGCTGTTCCTCGCCGAGGGCGGGAAGGTCGTCGACGAACTCCTGCGGAGCGGCCGTCCAATGGCGGCTGTCCTTATCTCCGTGGATGCGACCGGCCGGCAGGAGGAACTCTGGGCACGCGTCCCGGCCGGGGTGCCGATCTATGGGCTCACGAACCGGCAATGGGCGGCCCTGAGCCAGGACCCTGCTCCGGAAGGGGTGATGGCGGTTGCCGTCGTACCCGAACCCGCCGATTTGACCCTCACCCTTTCGACCGGAACCGGTCCGCTCCTGCTGCTCTACCAAGTGAACAATCCCAACAACCTGGGCGCCCTTCTCCGGACAGCCCACTGGTTCGGCTTCAGGACGGTCCTCGTCAGCGAGGGCTCCTGTGAGGCGACCAATCCCAAAGTCATCCGGACGTCGATGGGAAGCTGCTTCCACCTCACGGTGATCGACGGTCTCGATTTCGGCCCCCTTCTCGCGGAGCTCCGGGGGCGCTTCCGGATCGTGGGAAGCGATGTCCGGAGCGGCGTTTCGCCCCATCCCTGCGCGCCCGCGACGGCGCTTTTGCTGGGCAGCGAGAGCCACGGCCTACCCGAAGGGCTCCTCGCGCTGACCGAGGAGCGATGGCGGATCCCGGGCGCCGGCGCGGCGGAGTCCCTGAGCCTGCCCCAGGCGGCGGCGATACTGATGTACGAATGTGTGCGGAAGACGTAGCCGGCTGTTGAAAAAAGTCCGTCTGCCGCGTTTCCCTCGTCCCAAGCCGTTCAACGTACCCAAAAGTACGCCTCACGGCTCAGGACTTCGGGGGCCTTGCATCCGAACATTTTTGAACAGCCGGCGGATGAATGAAGTTCTGTAAAGGTGACTGAAATGGAAGGGTTCATCCAGGTGACCACGACGACGGAAAAGAGGGCGGACGCCGACCGGATCGCCCTCGCGCTCGTGGAGCAGCGGCTGGCCGCCTGCGTCCAGATCGTGGGGCCGGTCACGAGCGTCTACCGCTGGAAGGGGAAGATCGAGACCACGCGGGAGTGGCTCTGCCTGATCAAGAGCCGGGCGGAGAGCTACGGCGCCGTCGAGCAGGCGATCCGCTCGCTC
>JAJFTY010000175.1 GCA_021372695.1 Deltaproteobacteria bacterium | reverse complement strand
GTCCTGATCGATCTTGATCATGGAGGTCATGTGCGGAAAGAGATCCACGGCCCGACCGAAATTTTCCAGGGAATACAGGTCGTAGGGCGCATATTCCCCCGCGAACTCGATGTAGTCGATGACGCCGGTTTGCCCGATGACTTCCACAAACCCGGGCCAGGTGACATGGACATGCACTCCCAGGGAGGGCTTCCCGGCCTTCAAAAGACTGCGCAGGACATTTTTTCTTTTTTTCACAGATCTACCCTTTCACGGCCCCGGCCGTGAGGCCGGAGACATAATGCTTCACGAAAAAGGAATATATAAAAGCGACGGGAAAGGATCCCAAAACCGCGGACGCCATGAGCGCACCCCAGAACAGGGTGTCGGCCTTGATCAGATCGCTGACCGTTCCGACCGGAATCGTTTTCATGGGCCCCGACGACATAAAAATTAAGGCATAAAGGAATTCATTCCAACAAAGGGTGAAACAGAAAATCCCGGCGGAAAGGAGCCCCGGGACGGATAGGGGCAAAACCATGCGATAGAGGATCTGGATGCGCGAACAGCCGTCGGCCATGGCGCTTTCCTCGATTTCCTTCGGGATCGTGCGAAAATATCCCATCAGGAGCCAGGAGGCAAAGGGAATCAGTTGGGTGGGATAGGTGAGAATGAGAGCCCAGTAGGTGTTGTTCAGACCGAAGCTGGAAATAACCTGCGCCAGGGGAAGGAAGAGGAGCGTGGGGGGAACCAGATAAGCCAAGAAGATTCCCAGCCCCAGGAAGTTGCTCCCGGGAAAGCGCAGCCGGGCCAGGGCGTAACCGATGAAGATACTGCATATCAAGGATAAAGTCGTTGAAACGATCGAAACAATAAGAGTATTTTTCATCCAGGTCACAAAATCGGTATTCTGGAAAAGATACAGATAATTTTCCAGGGTGAATTGTTGGATCCAGAACGGACTGAATTTCAGATTGAAAAGGTCGTTCGTGGGCTTGAAGGAAACGACCAGCATCCAATAAAAGGGGAAGAGGAGAAAGACCAAATATAACATCAGAGGCAGATAGAGGCTGAAAAACTTGGCACGAAAGACGTCGCTTCCAACCATGTTATTGTTCCTTTCGCAGATAGATGAGAAGCAGAATGGCGAAGACGGCGAGAATGGGGAACATGTACAGGGAAATGGCCGCGCCCATGCCGATTTCCGTTGCCGACAAGCCAATTTGATAAGTATAGGTTCCAAAAATATGGGTCTGGTTTGCCGGTCCCCCCTTCGTCAAAATATAGATAAGCTGGAAATCCGCAAAGGTCCAGATGATGGAAAGGAGAGAGGCGATCAGGACCACCCCTTTGATCGAAGGGATGGTCACGTGACGGAACCGGTGCCAGACCGAGGCCCCGTCGATCGCCGCGGCCTCATGCAGCTCCTGGGGAACCGACTGCAGCCCGGCAAGGATGGTGATTCCGAAAAAGGGGACCCCCCGCCAGATATTGGCCCAGCAAACCGAGGAAATCGCCAAAATGGGGTCCCCCAGGAAATTGATGTTCTTACTGATGAATCCCAAATGTTTAAAGAGCCAGCTGATCGGGCTGAAGACTGGATCAAAGATCATGAACCAACCCAGGGAACTGAGAGCGGTGGGAACGATCCAGGGCATCATCACGGCGGCCCGGACGGGGCTGCTGAACCGCATATGCCGGTTCAGGACCAAAGCCAGCCCCAAGCCGAGCATGGCTTTGAAGGGGACGGTGACCAGGGCATATATGAGCGTATTCTTGGCGGTTTGGTGAAAGATGGTGTCGGTCAGCAGATCCGTAAAATTCCTGAGTCCGATAAATTCCCCGGCTCGTCCGATCATGCTGTCCGTCAGAGAGAGCCAGATGCCGAGCAAAAAAGGATAGGCCATGAAGGCAATCAGGAGGATGGCCCCGGGCAACATGAGAATGATGCCGAGATTCCTTTCCGTGTCAAAAAAGTCCCTCATGGAAAAGGATCCTGATCGAGGATTGGCTGCCGGAGGAGACATGCCCTTTGGACGGCTCAAAAGAAACCCCCTTTCGTTCGATCTCTGAGGAGTCCGTAATGACCCAAACCTTTCCCTGCTCTCTTCAGAGCGGGGGATTCCAGCCTTTGCAAAGGAGGGGTGAAGGGATTCAATCCTGGTATTTACATCAATTCAATAGGCTGAATAAGATATCTTAAATAGAGGGGATGGGTTTCCGATCCATCCCCTCTATCAGTAGCAATTACCTGCCATAGATCCGTTTCAGCTGTTCCGCTCCCCATTCAACCGCCGCTTTGGCATCCCCGCCCTGGACGGCTTTGGCAAAAGTGTCCACGATGATGTACTTTGACCACGCCAAAGCTGCTTTTTCATTCGGCGGCCCCGCAAAGCCCATATTCTGCCCGTATTTGGGCTGTTCCCGGAAGGGCGCCATTTTCGGATCCTTGAACCAGACAGGATCGTCGTAATACTTTTTCACCGGCTGAAGCATATATCCTTCCTGGCTCCGCCACCAGTCGCCGAACTGCTTGTCCTCGAACCACCACTTCAGGAATGCCTTGGCTGCCGGCACATTCTTTGAGTTTTTCAGGATGGCGAACGTCCGGGTGTCCAGCCAGTAGAACCGGCCGGCCGGCCCCTTGGGAATGAGCATGTGGTGCGTGTCCGCGGCGATCTCCGGCTGATTCTTCTTTGCGGTAAAATAGATGCTGGAGCCGTTGAAGGTGCTGGAGAGTTGTCCGGCAAGATAAGCGCGGTTGTTATTGCTGTCGTCCCAGGAAGTTCCGGTTTCGTCATAGGCATCCTTCCAGCCCTGGATGAACGTCCGCATTCCCTCCACGAACTGGGGCTTATTGAAGGCGATGGTCTTGCCGTCCTTTGCCACTTCCATGGCACCGTAGGCCCACATGTACGGATAGCAAACCCCCGGAGGATCCCCGGTGCTGTGGCCGAGGGCCTGCCCGAATGGGTGGCCATTTGCCTTACACTTCTTGCCGATGGCGAAGTACTCCTCCCAGGTCAGGTCAACTTTGTTCCCGTCCTCGGCGTTCGGGCATCCGGCTTCTTTGAACCAACTGATCCGGTAGGCCATGGAGCCATTGGAGTAACCATGGGGAACTCCCAGACAGCGGTTTCCAACCTTGTAGGAGAGCTCAACATATCTTTCCCATCCACCATTTCTCTTCCCGAAAGGCTCCGCAATATCGGCCACCTCGACCAGATTGTCTTTATACAGATAGTTCCATCCGCCCCACAGCTCGACGATGTCGTAACCACCGGCCTGCACGGAGGCCGCGATCTTGGGTTGCAGATCCGGCCAGTTCAGGAAGTCGCAGGACATCTCAACGCCGTTCGCCTCGCCCCACTCCTGAGCCTGCCTCTTGTACAGATCCTGCGAGGGCGCAATGAAATAGGAACCCTGCAGGATGGAGAGTTTGGTTCCTTTCTTGAATGCCGGGGCCTTGGCGGCAAGAAGCATGTCAGGCAACAGCCCTCCTATGGCAGCAACACCCAAGCCGGCCGCTCCTGCCTTGAGAAAATCACGCCGGCTTAACTTTCCCTTGGTCTTCCCCTTCCGATGGTCCTTCATCACGTTCCTCCTTTCATGTGATTGATAAGAAGTTACCCCCTGCGACGGTACGCACTCCCTGCTATCGGCAAGAAATTGCTTCTCGCTGCTTGACGGTATGAACGTTTTTGTTATCGGTAAGAAGTTGCTCTCCCGCCTGCTCGACGGTACGAACTTTTGTTACGGGTAAGAAGTTGCTCTCTGAACGTCGACGGTACGGAAAAGAATCCGGGATGTCAAGAAAATTTTATCACAAACTGCGCTGCCGGAACACACCGGTTATTCACACTTTCCTTCTTGCATTGTTGTAGGTTGTGTGACAAGTGAGTCGTTATCTTTTTTCCGGATGAAACATCTCGGGCCTGGGATCGCTTCCCATCCGCTCCCCGCGGTAACCCGGTAATCGGTTCGGCGATAGATCGCCTTCGATTTCGGTCACCCTTTGAGTCATCATCCGAAATGATGGCCGGGAACCAGGGCGCCGGACCGGTTTGTACAGACAGGTTGTCCCGAGATCTACGTTCCTTGCCGCAAACGGCAAAAAAGATTTGCCATATATCGTACTTATATACTAAATTCATTTCGATAGGGTACCACCTCAGACAAGGAGCCGCGCCGTGCCGAAGTTGAAGAGGGTAAAGACCGAATCTCTCCGTTCGCAGGTGTATGTACAGCTTAAATCGAAGCTCATGAAGGGCGTTTGGAGAATCGGCGATAAATTGCCTTCAGAGAATGAACTCTGCGAATCCTTCGGTGTGAGTCGGGTCACGGTTCGGTCTGCGATTCAGCAACTGGGAATTCTCGGCCTGGTGGAAACCAGGCATGGCGGAGGAACTTTCGTCAACGATTTTTCGATGATCAGCGCGGTGGACACGCTCCATCCCTTGATGCAGATCAGTAAGAACCAAGACCTCATCACGGTCCTGGTATACCGTAAAATCATCGAGAAAGGCACAATCGGTCTGGCGGTTCCCAAAATTACGGATAAAGATATAGAGTACCTGGAAGAAACGTACGCGACAATGCTATCGTGTACCGATAAACCGGCCAAACACGCGACGGCGGACCATTCTTTCCATTACCGGATCGCGCAGATCGCGCATAACCCGATAATAACTAAAGTATGTGGAATAATTAATGAAATAATATCAACGGCCATGATCGATGTCGTCAAGTTGATCGGCTGCGAAATCGGGCTCCGATATCACCGGAAGTTGATTGACGCACTGAAAAACAGGGACAAGGCTGCGTGTGAGACGTTGATGGACGCGCACATCCAAGAGACCATTCAGGCGATTCTCAAATTGAATGAGAAATCTGGCCGAAAGTGATGATCTGGCCAAAATCGGTCCCATTTTTTATGGTAGTATTTCTGGAAGGAGAAACCAAATGAAAGCTCTCATGTTGAAAGAATACAATATGTTCGGATATATCGACATGGATAGACCCATAATCAAGAGTGGTGATGAAGTTCTCATACAGGTGAAAGCATGCGGAATATGCGGCAGCGACGTTCATGGAATGGACGGGAGTACCGGAAGAAGGATCCCTCCCATTGTCATGGGACACGAAGCTTCAGGAACCATCGCGGAAATTGGGAAAAATGTGACCCCCTGGGCAAAAGGGGACAGGGTAACATTTGATTCCACAATTTATTGCGGGAAGTGCCATTTCTGCCGACTGGGTCAGATCAATCTCTGCGATAATCGGCGTGTTGCCGGTGTTTCCTGCAAAGAGTACCGACAGCATGGGGCCTTTGCGGAATATATCGTAGTCCCCCAGCACATTCTTTATAGGCTTCCCGAAGGAATTACCTTCGAGCAGGCTGCAATGGTTGAAGCGCTCTCCATCGCGTTTCATGCCGTAAACAGAACGCCGATCCGCTTGGATGATACTGCTGTCGTGGTCGGCGCCGGGATGATCGGACTGCTGGTGATTCAATCGTTGAGGCTCGCCGGTTGCGGAAAGATCATTGCGGTCGATATCGACGAAGGGAAACTGGCCTTTGCCAAACAGTTGGGCGCAGATTTTGGATTTGACCCAAAGGGGGGCAATGTGGAAGCGGAAGTCTTAAGATTAACCCGCGACAGAGGAGCCGATTGCGCATTCGAGGTCGTGGGAATTTCTCCTGCCGTGAACACTGGAATCAATGTGATCAAGAAGGGGGGGAGTTTGACGCTTGTCGGCAATTTAAGTGCAACCATTGATTTTCCCCTTCAGGCGGCCGTAACAAGAGAAATTACCCTGTATGGATCGTGTGGATCGAATGGAGAATATCCGGCCTGCATGGATATGATCGCCAGCAGAAAAATAGATGTCGATTCCCTGATCAGCGCGGTCGCCCCGCTTTCGGAAGGAGCATCGTGGTTTAAACGATTGTACGACAAGGAACCCGGGTTGATGAAGGTTATCCTTACCCCCTGATAAAAGCAGTAAAGGTGGGATGACGATGAAGAAATTAAGAACCGCCGTTGTCGGGGTCGGCAAAGTGACCCATCTGCATGCGAAGGCATTAAAGAATTTAAAAGACACCGAATTCGCAGCCGTGTACAGCCGGGACATTTCGAAAGCGAAAATGTTCGCAGACCAGTATGGCCTGAAACCCTATTGCGACATCGAGGAAATGATTCATGGCTCGAGTATCGATTTCGTAACGATCTGTACTCCCCATCCCGCCCATAGAGATACTGTCCTGAAGGCGATCCATGCAGGATCGCATGTCCTGGTGGAAAAACCGCTGGCGTCAACGCTGGAAGATTGCGATGCCATGATCGAGGCTGCAAGGCAAAAAGATGTTCTTCTCGGCACCATCTCTCAAAGACGGTTCTATGAACCGGTTTTGAGAGTGAAAAGGGCGATCGATGCCGGTAAAATCGGCAGACCGGTTCTGGGCACGATCGCCATGCTCGGCTGGCGGGATGAAAACTATTATCAAAGCGATCCCTGGCGGGGCACATGGAACGAAGAAGGCGGCGGGGTTCTCGTCAATCAGGCACCTCATCAACTGGACCTGCTGCTCTGGTACATGGGACCCATCGATGAACTGTTCGGTTATTGGGGAAACCTGAACCATCCTTATATTGAAGTGGATGATACCGCGCTCGCAGTGATAAAATTCAAGAACGGCGGATTGGGAAATATCGTCGTGAGCAACTCCCAAAATCCCGCTTTGTTCGGGCAGGTGCATGTTCACGGAGAAAACGGCGCATCCATTGGGGTTCAAACAGACAGTGGCGCCATGTTTATTGCGGGAATGTCCGGGGTTGCCGAGCCTCCTTACAATGATCTCTGGACGGTGAAAGGCGAGGAGGCCCTGTTGGATAAATGGAAGAAGGAGGATACCGATTTTTTTGGAAAAATCGACCCGACGCACTATTTCCATCAAAGACAATTTGAAGATTTTGCCCATGCGGTCTCGCGGCGGAAAAGGGCTCTGGTGGACGGTGAAGACGGCCGAAGAACCGTTGAACTCTTTACGGCCATATATCGCTCCAACAGGGACAAAAAGCCGATCCAATTTCCCTTGAAACCGGAGAAGGGGATTGATTTCGATGGAAGACTCGCAGGATGACCTTTTTTGCCGTGCGCACGACACAAGTTGCCAAATATTATTGACTTTCGAGATTGTTTTCTGTACTTCGCTGCCAAAGCAACCTAGATCGATATCACTTCAACAAGGGGGGGGTCAGCATGCATATTCTGATTACCGGAGCCGCAGGGATGGTCGGTCGCAAGCTCACCGCCGGCCTTGTCAGGGCGGGTCAGGTTGGCGGTAAAAAGATTGACCAACTGACGCTTGCCGACGTGATCAAACCGGAACCGGTGCCCCACGCCGGTACTGTCGAAACCGTGACCGCCGATCTCTCCGCCCCCGGCACGGCACAGGCGCTGATTGCCTCGCGCCCCGACCTCATATTCCACCTGGCAGCCATCGTTTCGGGCGAGGCGGAGGCCGACTTCGAGAAGGGCTACCGGATCAATCTTGACGGCGCACGCCTGCTGCTCGAGGCGATCCGACTGGAGGGCGGCAACCGGCCCTATTTCCCGAAGCTGGTATTCACCTCTTCGATCGCCGTATTCGGTGCACCATTTCCCGAAGCGATCGGCGACGAATTCTTCGCGACCCCGCTGACCAGTTACGGCACGCAGAAGGCGATCGTGGAGTTGCTCCTCAACGACTATTCGCGGCGGGGGTTCGTGGACGGCGTCGGCATCCGGCTGCCCACCATCGTGATCCGCCCGGGCAAGCCGAACCTGGCGGCCTCGGGGTTCTTCTCCAACATCCTGCGCGAGCCGCTTTCCGGACGGGAAGCGGTGCTGCCGGTCAGCCGCGACGTACGGCACTGGTTTGCGAGCCCGCGTTCCGCGGTCGGATTTCTGCTGCACGCCGCCGAACTCGACTCGCATGCCCTGGGATGGCGGCGGACGCTCTCAGCTCCAGGTTTATCGGCCACCGTGGGCGAAGAGATCGAGGCGTTACGGCGTGTCGCCGGAGACAAGGCGGTCAAGCTCATCCGCGAGGAGGCAGATGAAAAAATCATCAGGATCGTCGACGGCTGGCCGCGAAATTTCGACACGCGCCGAGCAACCTCGCTGGGTTTCAGGGCCGACAAGAGTTTTGATGAGATCATCCGTATCCATATCGAGGATGAATTGGGGGGCCATATCGCCGGCTGACCGGCTCAGTTTCGGTATTCACTGACTCGGAGAGATCAAATTCTTTCCGGCATCAGCGGCAAAGAGTCGCAAGGAGGAAATCATGGGTTCAAACCAGAAGGTCGCCGTCGTCACCGGCGCGGGAACGGGAATCGGCAGAGCCACGGCGCTTGCGCTGTTGAAGGAGGGGTACCGCGTCGTGCTGGTAGGACGCCGCGCGGAGCTCCTGGAGAAGGCGGTGGCGGAAGCGGGGGCGGGCCAACGTGCTCTGGCTGTTCCCGCCGATGTCAGCGATCCCGAATCCGTCCGGAGTCTGTTTCAGAAAACCAGGGCGGCTTTCGGACGCATCGATCTGCTTTTCAACAACGCCGGCGTCAATGTAGCCGGAGTCCTCTTCGAGGATCTCACCTATGAACAGTGGAAATCGGTGGTGGATACGAACCTCACGGGCATGTTCCTCTGCGCGCAGGCAGCGTTCCGGATGATGAAAGACCAGGAACCGCGCGGCGGCCGAATCATCAACACCGGTTCGGTTTCGTCTCATGTGCCGCGCCCGGACTCCGCGCCCTACACCGCGACCAAACACGGGGTTACCGGGCTCACCCGGAGCATCTCACTCGACGGCAGGAAATACGACATTGCCTGCGGCCAGATCGACGTCGGCAATGCTCTGACCGAAATGTCGGCGCGCATCGCCACGGGCGTAAAGCAGGCGAACGGTGAGATGGCGCCCGAACCGATGATGGACGTGCAGAATATCGCCGATGCCGTCGTGCTCATGGCGGGCCTGCCGATCACTGCCAACGTGCAGTTTATGACGATCATGGCGACCAAGATGCCCCTCATCGGACGGGGATGAGACGTTCAAAACCGTTCAACGCCTAGGCATCACCTCTGACCGGCCCGGTGCACTTGCCGAGAGAGGGGAAATTGTCGGCGACGTTGAGGAGGCCGCCAGGGGAAGGAGCCCGAAGCCGATGACGAGGAAGATCTATGCCCTGTGGAGGCGCGGGGGCTCTTTCCCGCGTATCGATCGGAGTTAGAAGAAGATCGCGGCCGTGATTAGAGCCCGGAAGATGTCCGCAGCGATATCGAACATGGCTTGATCTCCAGCCTCTTTTTCGGAGCCGTCAGTCGCCGGAGAAGACCCGCCCGCGGAGCGCGTCAAAGCCGTCCTTCCCGGAAGCCAGCATCAGCGTGAGCGGCATCGCCCTCCTCCCCTGCTCGACCATCCGCTCAGCCGTCTCCCGAATATCCCACTGGGCGTGTCGGTCCGCGCGGACGCGGGCGAAATGGTACAGCTCGCGGGCGCTGACCCGGATCGCGACCCGGCGCCGATGGGCGTTCGTCAGGACATAGGCGGCCGCGGCCGGAGTCTGGCGGCGGATCCGTTCCCAGGTCTCCTCAGTCCGGCCGCAGATATCGCGGAACGCGCTTTCCATGCCGACTGCTGTGATGGAAGGCGGCACCGTCACGCCGAGCGTCGGATCGTACCCCTGGACCGTGATCGTGGCCATGCGGTGCCGCTTCACCTGGGCGAAGCAGGTGGCACTGATCACGAGTTCGAAGGTCCCGCCCGCATACTCGAATTCCCGAGGGGCGACGTCATAGGCTTTCATCCGCCGGAGCGCCGTCCCGATCAGCGATTTCTTCTCCTTTGGCTCCATACGCCCCGCGATCCGAAGGCATTCCGCGAGCGGCAGCTGGGATGCGCTGTGGAGGAGCGCGGCCACAATCTTCTCGTCGGCCGCAGGGGTCGCGTCGATCAGACGGACGAGCCCGTCACGTGCCCCGGCTTCTGCCTCGGGTCGGCCGCTCCCTTCTCTCGCGACCGCGGATGACACGGCCGCCCATCGGTCGACGATCCCGGCCGCTTCCGCCCGAAGCGCCGCCGGGGTCTCGCAGTCGTAGGGGGTGGTCTCCGTATAGCGGACGAGCGATGGGGCGACCGCCTTGGTGGCGTCATAAAGAAGGCGGCTGCACTCCTGCCCTTCCTGCAGGGGGCTTGCGGCCAGGCGCCGGATCATCAGCTCGACGTTCCTCGCGTTGACCGTCATCCCGAGCTGGGTTTCCGTGGCGAGCGGCAGGCAGTACCGGGCATCCTCCTTGGCCCACCCTTCAAGGAGCAGGCGATTCGCCGGATTGGCCGAAAGCTCCGGATTCCGGTCGAACACCCAGGGGCGGAGCTTTTCATAGAGGGAATGGTAGAAGTCGTTCTGCATCCGGACGGCGGCGACGAAGGCCTCTTCCAGGCCGGCTTCCCGAACCTCGGCCGGGATCACGAAGTCGTCCCGGAACAGCACATAACGCTGCGATTTTTCCGTATAGGAGGCGAGACGGAACCTCTCGATCTCCTCGACCACGAGGCGGGAGACCTTCAGGATGTCGAGGTTGAAGACGGCATGCTCGGCGATGGAGCTGTGCCCCATGTCGAAGACGATATTCCGGTTTGAGGCGCGCGCCTTCTCCACCTCGCCCCGGGCGATCTGCCGGAGTTCGTTGACCGGTCGGGGGTTCCGGCTGATCCGCGCGTAGGCGGCCGCGACGGTCTCCGGCGTCAGGTCCTGCCGCTCAGGCTCAGCATTCTGAAATTCCTGGATGATATCGTGGTCGATGTTGTGGCCTGCAAGAATGAGCTTCACCTTCATCCACCCCCATCGTTTTTGATCGGAAGAGGCGCCACGATACCATCGCCCGCAACCGGTGGCAAGAGAATCTTGCCCTCAGAAACCGACGCGGGGGGTGCGGGTCTTCTTCGCCGGCCGGGTCGGTTCCGGTGACCATCCGTGCAATGCCTATGCGACGATGTCGCTCTTGGGAAACGTCATTCCAACCCGGTGATCTTCCGGGTCCGATAGGCATCGTAATCGGGCAGCAGACGCTCGTAATCCCCATCCATCAGGGGAGAGGAGATGATAAAATCCGCGGAAGAGCGATTGCAGGCGATGGGAATGTTCCAGACCACCGCCATTCGCAGGAGCGCCTTCACATCCGGGTCGTGAGGCTGCGGTTCGAGCGGGTCCCAGAAAAAAATCAGAAAATCGATATCCCCGTCCGCGATCCTGGCGCCGATCTGCTGATCCCCGCCCAATGGACCGCTGCGGAGTTTTGCAATCTTGAGGCCGAGCTCCCGCTCCAATATCTCGCCGGTCGTCCCGGTGGCGTATATCCTGTGGTGAGCCAGAAGGTCCCGGTTGAATTTGGCCCAATCGACCAGATCCCGTTTCTTGTTGTCGTGCGCGACAAGGGCAATCTTCTTGTCACGCTCCATCGCAATTCTTTGATCAGCCACAGGTGCACCTCCTCTTTTCTCCGAATATCATGGGCATCATCCGTGAAAGATGCCCCCGTCTTCCATGGATCACTCTCCGCTCTCTTTCATCTGGCGCGTTCGAGCTCTTCTGTGATAGCGTTAAATCATCTGAAGTCTCACCACTTGGGGGGGAATATGGGCCTGCTACGACTTCTCATCCAGGATCCGCTGACCTTTGTGCTGCTGGCGGTCCCGCTTCTCTATTCCATCATCCTGCACGAGTTGGCCCACGGCTGGGTGGCCTTCCGCATGGGGGACCCCACGGCCAAAGCCATGGGCCGCCTGACCCTCAATCCGCTGAAACACCTGGATCCCATCGGCACGGCGATGCTCTTCATCTTCGGTTTCGGATGGGCTAAACCGGTCCCCGTCGACCTCGGCCTTGTCCGGAACACCCGGGCCGGGCTCATCTGGGTCTCCGCCGCGGGGATCATCGCGAATCTGCTTCTCGCCTTCCTGGCGGTGCTGCTGCTTCGCTGGCTGGCTCCGGCGCCTTCGGGATCGATCGGGCTCCTCCTCTACTATCTGGCCCAGATCAACATCATGCTCGCCTCATTCAACCTGATCCCCATCCCGCCCCTCGACGGATCCAAGATCCTCATGGGCTTCCTGCCGGGCCGCACCGCCTATCTTCTCGCCCGGCTAGAACCCTACGGCCTGTTCATCATCATCGGCCTGCTTTATTTAGGCGCACTGGACCCGATCATCCGTCTCTTCCGGTGGATCATCCTGAGCCTGATCGGCCTCTTTTTCACCTGAAAGAAAAGGCAAAAAAAGCAGGGCGTTTGCGGCCCTGCCTCATTCCGACGCGTTTCGAAGGTCGATCGAACCTCAGACGGCACCGTTGCCACCGGTGAATGCAGAGAACGGGGCTGTCGATTCCGTCGTCAAATCGATTGTGTCCGCAAATGCCCTTGGCACATAAAGCCATACCAGACCCACGACCACCAACACGAACACGAACGCTGTGAGAAGCCTGATTTTCTTCATATGCTCCCTCCTGACGCCTTTCACCATCGGACTTTCTGTTTCAAAGAAATCCCGGGCGATTTCTTTCAGTCTCCACCGGCGAACGGCTTGACGCCAAATGAAGCGTAGCCAATTCATAAAAATAAGACCATCAGGGTCACATGGAAGGATAATGGCAGGGATAAACTATGGTCCAGGGCGGGACTGCGTCTTGAAGAAGCGAATCGTATTTTCAAGTCAGATCAGCCGAAGGCAAGGCAGGGGCCTCCTATACCGGGGAAGTGATGCGGACCGATACGCAGATCAGGCCTTTTTGCTGCCGATCAGTCTTTTCCGGTGTTTCTTGAAATCGAATTTCAGGATTTCGTCGCGGACGTCGTCATCCATACCCAGGAACTTCAGACTCGCGGTGTAGCCGCCGCTCTTCCGCGGCGCAGCCTCGACCCTGACCAGTTCCCCGTAAAAATAGAGAATTTTCGACGGGTAGGTCTCGAGGACGATCCGGATTTCCAGGATATCGCCGATGCCGAACCGTTCGTCGGCAACTAGGCTCATGCCGCCGGCGCTGATGTTCACGGGTTCGAAGGTCATGAATACGACGGGTTCCCGTTGGGGAGCGGCCTGACGGATCAGGTAGTCCAGCTTGGCGTTCAGCATGTTCAGCCACCGGTCGAGCGACTCATCCTTCAACACGGGGGGGCGGGAGTCGTCGATGACGATGACGTCCGTCGCGATCCGGCAACGGGGTTCACGAGATTCATCCGGCCCCAGGCGGCGCACCGCAAAGGGCAGCAACGTATTCGCCCTGGGATAGCTCCTCTGGTTCTCTGCCGTCATGTTCCGCTCCTCCTATGATTTCATCTTGCTGATCAGCTCCTGGAGCGACACGTCATCGTCGATGGTCAGCATGTTCTCCATTTCATTGTGGCTGTACTGCGGCGTCTTGACGATGATGGGTTCTTCTCCGGTCATCGTTGCCTGCCACTTCCGGGTGGGGACGGTGGACTCTGGTCTATCCTCCGTGAGCGGCGACTGATAGAGGGCATCCTGGCTGCTCTCCATGGAGGGTCGGAAGGCCTGTGCATAGGGGGTGAAGGAGGTGCGGGTCTCCAGATACTCGCTCAGATAACGCTCCGTCGTGAACATCCCCTCATTCTTCCCCATCTGGACCGCACTGTTGAGTTGGGGAAGCTTGTTTTCACGGATGATATTCCGGACCGACTGGGTCCCGCGGACAATGCTCAGGAGGGGGACGCGGTAGGAAACCTTCTCGATGTTGACCAGTTGCTGCGTGATGAGCCAGTTCAGCGTCGAGGCGAGCTGATAGCGGATTTCATTCTGCGACTCGATGGGGACGGCATTGCACAGACGGTAGATGGCCTCTTCCGGATTGGAGGCGTGCAGGGTCGCGATGACCAGGTGCCCCGACTCCGCCGCATTGAGCGTGAGCTGCATCGTCTCCGCTTCGCGCAGCTCGCCGACGATGATGACGTCCGGATTTTCCCGCAGGACGTCGAGAAGCCCCTGGGCGAAGGAAGGCATATGCGGTCCCAGTTCCCGCTGCTGGACGAAGGACATCCCCGACGGGAAGCGGTATTCGATCGGGTTTTCGAGGGTGACGATATGGGCCTGGCGGCTGTTGTTGATGTCGTTGACGATGGAAGCGACGGTCGTCGACTTGCCGACCCCGGTGGCGCCGCAGGTCAGAACCAGCCCGGACTTGAGCTTAGAGATTTCATGCAAAGAGGGGTGAAGGTTCAGCTCTTCGATCGTCGGGATATGCCCCGGAAGGAGGCGGATGGCCAGGCTGACCCCTCTGGCCGTCGTGAAGAAGTTGATGCGGAGGCGGGCGCCGCTGACCGATATGGCGTAGTCCAGAGATTTCCGCTGCTGGAACATGTGGAGCTGCTTGGGGGTCAACATCTTCTTGACCAGGTCGTCGATCTCCTGATGCGAAAACCGGACCTCGGGATGAAACTGGATGGCGCCGTGTTTCCGCCGCACCATCGGATGACCGCCGGTGAGGTAGATATCCGACACGGCGTCTTTGATGGCATTGCCGATGATACTCTGGAACCGCTGCATAGAAGGCCTCCTGATGTGGATGAGACGGCCCTTCATCGATGAGGAGCCGTTTCCGCCCGCTCCGGCCGAATATGATCCGGGATGTGTGGGCGTCTGGAGACGAAAAGAACCAAGGCGGATGCCGAAAACAGGGGCGGAAAGGCGAATATTTTTACACCCTGCCTTTGCGAAACGCAATCGGAAAAAAACGATGCCGGCACTTTCACCGGTCCGGCCCACCCCCGGACGCAGGCGGATGGCGAACCCGCCGCAGTCATAAAGAAAAGCTTGACACCCCTTGCCTTCCCTCTTACACTGCCGCTGTCAAAAGAAGCCCGCTTTCATTTCCGACCATGCGGCCCGCGGCTTTTGCCCCGGATGCCGGGATGGGTGTAAGCCACTGAACAACCGAACCGTTGTAAATTCGTCAACCCGCTCTCTCCTGAAGAAACAAGAGTTCTATGGACAACTTGCTCAAAGAACTGGCCGCTTCGCTCGGGGACCAGGAAGAGGCGATGCGCGACGCCCTCAAGCGCCTGGTCCTGATCCAGAGCGGGACCCACAACAAGGCCGGCGTAGACCGGCTCTGCCGGGCCGTCTGCGAACTTCTGGAACCCCTGCCACTCGAAAGGCAGATCCTCCCACAGGAAGAATACGGCGACATGCTGATCGCCTCCGTCCCGGATGGGAACTCGCGGCGCATTCTCCTGGCGGGTCACATGGATACCATTTTCCCCGTCGATTCCCCGTTCAACGGGTGGCGTGAGGATGAGCACTTCTTCTACGGACCGGGCGTAATCGACATGAAAGGGGGACTCGTCGCCGGGATCTTCGCCCTCAAAGCCTTGGCGGATCTGGGAATGCTGCGGGGGCTGCCGGTCACATGGCTCTTCAATTCCGACGAGGAGATCGGCTCTCCCGTCTCCCGATCTCTCTTCCGTGCCGAGGCCGGCCGCGCCGCGATGGCCTTTGTCCTCGAATGCGGAGGAATGAGAGGCGAGGTCGTGACGGGAAGGAAGGGGCGCCTGGGGCTGAGGATGTCCGCCCGCGGGCAGGCGGGCCATGCCGCAAAAGTCGTCACAGGGAAGAAGAGCGCGATTCTCGACCTGGCCCGGGTGATCGTCGAACTGGAAGAGTTGAACGGTCGGTTCCCCGGCCTATCGGTGAACGTCGGTCAGGTGGCTGGCGGGATCGTCCCGAACAGCGTCCCGGAAGAGGCCTGGGCGGAAATCGACGTCCGTTTCCCGAGCGCCGAAGGAACGGCCTTCTTTCATGAATGGCTGGAAGAGCTGATGAAACGGCGTAAGACGGCGGGAATGGAGCTTGCGGTCGAGGTCGTAAGCGAGACGCCGGTGATGGCAGCGACGCCGGACAACAAGGCGCTCTTTGCCGTGGCCGCCGAAGAGGCCAGGAAGCTCGACATCCCCATCAGGGAACATTTCCGCGCCGGGGTATCGGACGCGAACACCATCGCCCTGGCAGGGACGCCCGTGATCGACGGCCTCGGTCCGATCGGGGAACACGACCACAGCGACAGGGAATACATGATCCGGAAGAGCCTGCCGCAGCGGAGCGCCCTTCTGGCGATGACCCTGGTCGCCGCCTGGCAGAAATACGAAGCGGGAACGCTGTTCCCCGGATGACAGGAAGAGAACCGGGGATGAGGTGATTGCACAACTAGAAAAAGGAGGGGGCAAGATGATGAAAAGGGTGATGGTTCTGGTATGCATCTTGATGTTCCTGGGCGCGGGCCTCGTACTGGCGGCGGCGCCGAAAAAGGCCGAGAAATCTGCTGAAACGAAGAAGGCAGTCTCGACGGCGGTGAAGAAAGGCGGGACGCTCATCTACGGGCGGGGCGGCGACAGCGTCGGCTTGGATCCGGCCTATGAAACGGACGGCAACTCCTTCATGATCTGCGACAACATCCTGGAGGCGCTGGTCTTCTACAAGGACGAATCGACGGCCCTGGAACCGGGACTGGCAACCTCCTGGGAGATCAGCCCCGACAGCCTGACCTACACCTTCAAGCTCCGCACAGGGGTGAAGTTTCACGACGGGACCGCCTTCAATGCCGACGCGGTCGTCTTCTCCATCGGCCGGATGATGAAGAACCGCAACGTCAAATTCTTCGGCAAGGGGTGGGATATCCCCAAGCAGGATCGCCCCCCCGAGTACTGGGTTTCGATGGGGATGGACGACACGATCGACTCCATCCAGGCCACCGACGAGTACACCGTGGTCTTCAAACTCAAGAAGGTGCAGGCGCCTTTCATCGCCAACATGGGAATGGACTTCGCGGACATCATCAGCCCGACCGCCTTCATGAAGGACCCGAAGGCCTTCGTCCGCAATCCGGTGGGCACGGGTCCCTTCAAGTTCGTGAAGTGGGTGAAGGACGACCGGATCAACCTGGAGGCGAACAAGGAGTACTGGGACAAGGCCAAGGGGCCCTACCTCGACAAACTGGTCTTCCGGGTGATTCCGGAGAATTCGGTCCGCTTCCTGGAACTCAAGGCGGGCAACATCACCATGATGGATTTTCCCAATCCCGGCGATATCGACATGGCGCGGAAGGACCCGAAGCTCCAGGTGATCAGCCAGTCCGGGATGAATATCGGCTACCTGGGGTTCAACCACAAGAAGGAGCTGTGGAAGAACCTCAAGCTCCGCCTGGCCGTGGTCCACGCCATCAACCGCAAGGCCATCGTCGACAAGATCTACCAGGGGATGGGCGAAGTGGCCAAGAACGGCATGCCGCCGACCATGTGGGGCTACAACAAGGACGTCCCCGGGTATGCGTATGACGTCGCCCTCGCCAAGAAGTACCTGGCCGAGGCGGGCTATCCCGACGGCAAGGGGCTTCCGGAGATCACCCTCTGGTCCATGCCGGTGCCCCGGCCCTACAATCCCGAAGGGCTGAAGGTCGGCGTCGCGATGATCGGCGACCTGGGCAAGGTCGGCATCGTCGCCCACATCGTCAGCTACGACTGGGGGACCTATCTCAAACGCCAGCGGGAGCAGCCCCAGGACATGGATCTCTTCCAACTCGGCTGGACGGGCGACAACGGCGATCCGGACAATTTCCTGGCCGTTCTCTACGACGGCCTGGAATCCTCCGCCGTCCGCACGCAGTGGCAGAACGAGGCGTTCCACAAGCTGATGGACGAGGGGCGCACGACCGTCGATCAGGCCAAGCGCGCCGAGATTTATAAAAAGGCGCAGCAGCTCATGTACGACGAGTGCCCGATCCTCCCGATCGCGCACTCGGTCGTCATGTCTCCGGCCTCGAAGAAGGTCCAGAACTTCATGCTCCACCCCACAAACTCCGTCCGCATGAAGAGCGTGTGGCTGCAATAGGAGGGTGAGGTAGGGAGGCGGTACGAGGCTTCGCAGCGCACGGATCTTTTTCCGACCCTGCACATCCTCGCTTCGCTGCCGGGAAAGAACTCACTTCGGCTCAGATAGCTTTCCCGGCGGGCGCTACGCTGCGGTGGCATGGTACCCCGGAAAAACCTCCAATGTGCGCTTCCCGAAGCCTCCCCCGCCTCCCGTGGAGTGGAGAGGAAAGAAAAGCGGGGACAGCGGTACCGTTCCCTGATTGGCGTTACGATATCGTGAGCAGAACATGACCGGTTTCATCTTGCGGCGGATCCTGGCGGTCATCCCGACGTTGCTCGGGGTGACCGTCGTCATCTTCCTGATGCTGGCGATCACCCCGGGTGACCCGGCGGAGTTGCTTCTGGGCGAGCGGGCGACGCAGGAGTCGCTCGACGCCATGCGGGACTATCTCGGCCTCAAGGAGCCGCTCTACGTCCAGTACGGCCTGTTCCTCAAGCGGGTCGTCAAGCTCGACCTGGGGGAGACGATCTGGACCCGGGAAAAGGTCTCGACGGAGATCAAGGAGCGGTTCCCCGCGACGATTGAACTGGCCGTGGCCGCCATGCTGATCAGCAGCTTCTTCGGAATCATCCTCGGATTGATTTCGGCGACAAGGCAGTACTCCTGGTTCGACTATATCAGCATGGTGGGCTCGCTCATCGGCGTGAGCATGCCCGTCTTCTGGCTGGCCCTGGTGTTGATGCTCCTCTTCTCGCTCACCCTCGGCTGGTTTCCCATGTCCGGCCGCCTGGGCGTCGACACGGAGCTCACGGTGATCACCAATTTCTACCTCCTTGATTCCATCCTCACCGGGAACTGGGCAGCCTTCTGGGACGCGGTCAGACACCTCGCCCTTCCCGCTATCGCGCTCAGCACGATTCCGCTCGCGATCGTGGCGCGGATGACCCGCTCCTCCATGCTCGAAGTCTTCCGGCAGGATTACATCAAGACCGCCAGGGCCAAGGGCTTGAGTGAGTTCAAAATCGTGATGAAGCACGCGCTCCGAAACGGCCTCATCCCCGTCATCACCGTGGTCGGCCTCCAGTTCGGCATCCTCATGGGCGGTGCGATCCTGACCGAGACGGTCTTCGCCTGGCCGGGCGTCGGAAAATGGCTCTTCGACGGGGTGGTGAAGCGCGACTACATGGTCATCCAGGGAGGCACGCTGCTCGTGGCCACCACGTTCGTTCTGGTCAACCTCGTGGTCGACGTGCTCTATGCCGTCATCAACCCCCGGATCAGCGTGAGGTAGGCCGTGAACGAAACCGTATCTGCCAAAACGGGCTTCTGGGCAACGATGAGGAACCCCGAAGAACGCCACCCCCTGATCGACCAGCTCGAAAAGTTTCTGAAGAACAAAACCGGCGTCGCGGGGCTCATCATCATCGTTTTCTTCACGCTGGCAGCAATCCTGGCGCCGCTCCTCACCCCGTACGACCCGAACGAAAACGCGCTCTACGACCAGCTCAAGCCGCCCGTCTGGGCCGAGGGGGGGGCGGCGAAAAACCTGCTGGGAACGGACGACATGGGCCGGGACCTGCTGACCCGGATCATCTACGGGGCGCGGGTATCGCTCACCCTGGGGGTGGTGAGCGTCGGTATCGCATTTTTGATCGGGTCGTTTTTGGGCGCGATCGCCGGCTATTACAAGGGGTGGCCGGACAACCTGATCATGCGGATCATGGACATCATCCTGGCCTTCCCGCACATCCTCTTGGCCATCGTGATCGTCGCCTATCTGGGCCCGGGACTCCGGAACGCCATGATCGCGATCGGGATCATCAACATCCCCCGTTTCGCGCGGATCGTCCGCGCGTCGGTCATGGAGGAGTACGAGAAGGACTACGTCACGGCGGCCCGAGCCGTGGGCGCCGGAAACCGCCGGATCATCTTCAACGCGATCCTCCCGAACTGTCTGGCCCCGATCATCGTCCAGGCGAGCCTCGGCTTTGGCGCAGCGATTCTCGACGCGGCGGGTCTGAGCTTCCTGGGGCTCGGGGCTCAGCCCCCGATGTCGGAGTGGGGGGCGATGATCGCCCAGGGGCGGCAGCTCATCCTGCGGGCCTGGTGGGTGATGACCCTCCCGGGAATCGCGATCCTCTTTGCCGTGCTCGGCTTCAACCTCTTCGGCGACGGCCTGCGCGACGCCCTGGACCCGCGGCTGAGGGACTGACATGACGAAAGACGGGCATCTTCTCGAAATCCGGAACCTCAGGACCTATTTCGACGTCCGCGGCGGCGTGCTCAAGGCGGTCGACGACGTAAGCATCTCGATCGACGCGGGAGAGACCCTGGGGCTCGTCGGGGAGTCCGCCTGCGGAAAGAGCGTGACCGCCTCGTCGGTGATGCGCCTCATCCCGATCCCGCCGGGCCGGATCGCAGGAGGGGAGATCCTCTTCGAGGGAACGGACCTCCTGAAAGTCCCGGAGTCGGAAATGCGGCAAATCCGGGGAAAGTCGATCTCGATGATCTTTCAGGAGCCGATGACCTCGCTCAATCCCGTCTTCCCGGTCGGCGATCAGGTTTCCGAGGTGATCACGCTCCACGAGAAGCTCTCCAGCCGAGAGGCGCGCAGCCGGGTGATCGAGGCCTTCCGCCGGGTGCGCATCCCGGCCCCCGAGTCGCGGGTCGATGATTACCCGCACCAGATGAGCGGCGGCATGCGCCAGCGGGTGATGATCGCGATGGCACTTGCCTGCAACCCCCGGCTGATGATCGCCGACGAACCGACGACGGCCCTCGACGTCACGATCCAGGCCCAGATCCTGGAGCTGATGAACCAGCTCAAGACGGAGACCGGCGCCTCCATCCTGTTCATCACCCACGACCTCGGAGTGATCGCCGAGATGGCCCAGAAGGTCGCGGTCATGTATGCGGGAAAGATCATGGAAGTGGCCGACGTAGACACGCTCTTCGCCGAACCGAAGCACCCCTACACGGTCGGGCTCATGTGTTCGATCCCGATCCTGGGAAGCGGCAAGAGGCAGCAGCGCCTCTGCACCGTCCCGGGCGTTGTCCCGTCGCTCTTCAGCCTCGGAGAGGGGTGCTTCTTTCATGACCGTTGCGCCGATGTTTTTGAGCCCTGTGACCGGATGCCCCCGCCCATGATCGACTTGGGCCGCGGCCATATCGTTCGGTGCCACAAGTATGGATGACGGGGGAAATGGCATCTGTCACCCCGGCGACGGCCGGGGTCTAGTGTTTTTTTCGCCAATTGATCTAGCTGGATACCGCCTTTCGCCGGTATGACGTTACGCTTGAATATCGCACTTTGTACGGGTTTATCAAATATGGACGACGGAAACGTAGATAGAGGAAAGCCGCTCGTCGAGGTCCGGGAGGTGGTGAAGCACTACCCGGTCACGGGCGGGATCTTCCTGCGTCGGATCGCTGCGGTCAGGGCGGTCGACGGGGTCAGCCTCGGGATCCTCCCCGGCGAGACGCTGGGCCTCGTGGGAGAGTCGGGCTGCGGCAAATCGACGCTCGGCCGGATCATCCTCCGCCTGGAAGAGCCGACCGGCGGCGATATCCTCTTCCGGGGCGAGAGCATCCTCGGATACGATGCCGAGAAGATGCGCTGCCTCCGCCGGGAGATGCAGATCATCTTCCAGGACCCCTTTTCATCTTTGAACCCCCGCAAGAATGTCGCCCACATCGTCGGGGAGCCCCTCTTCGTCCACGGGATGACCAGCCGGCAGGAGCGGGAGGCCCGGGTACTCGAACTGCTCCGGGTCGTCGGCCTGAAGCGTGAGCACATGCGGCGCTACCCGCACCAGTTCTCAGGCGGTCAGCGCCAGCGAATCGGCGTCGCGCGCGCCCTCGCCCTGAACCCCAAACTGATCATCTGCGACGAGGCGGTTTCCGCCCTTGACGTCTCGATCCGGGGGCAGGTGATCAACCTGCTCCAGGACCTCCAGCAAGAGTTCGGCCTGACTTACCTGTTCATCTCCCACGACCTCAGCGTCGTGGAGCACATCAGCGATCGCGTGGCCGTGATGTACCTGGGCAAGCTCGCGGAGCTGACCGACTCCGAAACGCTCTACAGGACCCCGCTGCATCCCTATTCCCAGGCGCTCCTGTCGGCATCGCCGGTCCCCGACCCAAGGCGGAAGAAAATACGCGTGATCCTCACCGGGGATGTCCCCAGCCCCATCGCCCCGCCGCCGGGCTGTCGTTTCCACACCCGCTGCCTCTACGCCCGGGAGATCTGCATGCGCGAGGAGCCGCAGCTCCGCGAGGTGAATCCCCGCCATTTTGCGGCGTGCCACTTCGCGGGGAACCTGCCGGCTGCCAACCCATCGGTTTGAACGAACGGCCGGGGGAACCGTCGTTATCGTGCACCCCGGGCACATGCCGTCCACAGAAATTATTTCAGCATCCCCATGTCCGCAATGACCTTGCGCAGCTTCTCGCGGTTTTCCGGCGTCATGGGGCCGACGGGCAGGACCGCCGGGCCGGCGTCAATGCCGATCAAGGTCAGTGCCTCCTTGACGACGACCGGGAAGGTGCCCAGGCCGAAGGCGATCCGCAGCGGCGCCAGACGGTACTGGGCCTCGAGCGCCCGCTGGTGATCCCCCGCGAGGAAGGCCTCGTAGATTTCCACCGGCACGCGCGGATCGACGTTTCCCGTGGCGCAAATCGAACCTTTGGCTCCGTAGCAGAGCGCCGCATAGATCAGCGTGTCGCGTCCCATCAGGACATGAAAATTCATCCCCCGGGTGAGGCGGATGTATTCGCCCGTGAGCGACATGTCGCCGCTGGAGTCCTTGATGCCGATGATGTTGTCCACGGCGGCCAGCTCCAGGACCGTAGAGATCGGGAAGGGCACCTGGGTCCGGTCCGGGTTGGAGTAGAGCAGGATCGGCAGGTCCGGGCAGGCATTCGCAATCGCCGTATAATGGTTGATCAATTCCTTCTGACTGGGGACGAGAAAATAGGGGGTAATGGCGGAGACGGCGCTGACGCCCAGATCCTGCGCCATTTTGGTCGTTTCGATCGCCTCCCGGGTGGTGACGGCGCCGGTTCCCGCATAAACGGGAATCCGGTTTCTGGTCTCGTCGACGACGATCCGGATCGCCTCTTTTTTCTGTTCGAAGGTCAGTGAAAAAAATTCCCCCTGACTTCCGACGGGGAAGAGACCGTGAACGCCGCCGTCGATCAGGTGGTTGGTCAGTTTACGGAGCGCGCCTTCGTTGATGCGTCCCTTCTCATCCAGCGGTGTGATCATCGCGGGAATAATCCCCTTGGGCACAAATGGTTTCATTCGATTCTCCTGATGACGTGATTTTCAATCGACAAGCTTCGAAAAAAAACGCGCGTACGGAAGTTCAAAACGCCGAAACGACGATCTCTCTCCCGCGGCGTTCAAACCATAAGAAAAAGAAATATGGCTGTCAAGTGCTAAAAATGGGGAGGAGAAGTTCAAAAGCCCTTTTCTGTAAAGGGTTTCTCTGTTAAGATACCCCGTCGTCGGAAAGCATCGGACGGACGAAAATCGGGCGCCCGCGGGAAACGGGGGGAAACGGAAGATGTCGGAAGG
>JAJFTY010000172.1 GCA_021372695.1 Deltaproteobacteria bacterium | reverse complement strand
GCGGGATCTGTGGCGCATGAAGGGGCAGGTCTTTGCCATCACCCTTGTCGTGATGAGCGGCGCCGCGACCTTCATCATGTTCATCAGCACCATGGATTCCCTGGAGCTGACCCGGAACCGCTTCTACCGGGACTACGGCTTTGCCGACGTCTTCGTCCAACTGAAGCGGGCGCCGGAGAGCCTGAAGGAGAAGATCAGGGATGTCCCCGGGGTCCATCAGGTGGAAACCCGCGTTTCCGCGTACGTGAAACTGGATATCGCGGGTTTTCCGGAACCGGTGAACGGCAGGATCCTGTCGATCCCGGACGACGGGCAGCCGCTGCTGAACCGGCTCTTCATCAGGACGGGCAGGCTGCCCGATCCGGCGAAGGATAACGAGACCGTCATCAACGAAAACTTCGCCCTGGCCCACAATCTGCGGCTCGGCGACACTTTTGCCGCGGTCATCAACGGCAAGTGGAAGCGGCTCTCGATCACGGGCATCGCCCTCTCGCCGGAGTTCGTTCTCCTGATGAAGCCGGAGGCGATGAGCCCCGACTTCAAGCACTACGGCGTCCTCTGGATGAGCCGGAAGGCCCTCGCCAAGGCCTACGACATGGATGGGGCGTTCAACAGCGTCGCCCTGACCCTCCATCCGGATGCCAAATTGAGCGACGTTCTGCGCGACCTGGATCAGGTGGTGGACCGCTACGGTGGATACGGCGCCTACGGGCGCAAGGATCAGATATCGCACCGGATTCTGAGCGAGGAGTTCCGGCAGCTCCAGACCAGTTCGAAGATTTTCCCGACCATCTTCATCTGCGTGGCCGCCTTCCTGCTGAACGTGGTCATGAGCAGGACGATCAACACGCAGCGCGAGCAGAATGCGGCGCTCAAGGCCTTCGGCTACGACAACCTCGACATCGGCCTCCATTATGCGAAACTGGTGGTCCTGATCATCCTTCCGGGCCTGCTTGCGGGCGTGGCCGGGGGAATCTGGTTCGGCCACCTGCTGGGCGACGTCTACATGGCCGTCTACCGCTTCCCGCATCTCATCTTCACCCTCCATCCCGGCGTGATCGTCGCGGTGGTCCTGATCACGGTCGCCTCGGTCCTCGCCGGCACCCTGCACACCCTCTGGCGGGCGGCCAAGCAGCCCCCGGCCGAGGCGATGCGGCCCGAACCTCCGGCGCGCTACCGGGTCTCCCTGATCGAAAAGGCGGGGATCGGCCGTTTCCTTTCGCAGCCGACCCGGATCATCGCGCGGAACATCGAACGCAAGCCGATCCGGACCTTCCTCTCGATGCTGGGCATTGCGGCCGCCTGCGCCACGATGATCTCCAGCGGCTTCTTCAAGGACTCGGTCGGCCACATGGTGAACGTTCAATTCGTCCTCTCCCAGAAGGAGGACATGACCGTGACCTTTGCCGAACCCACGTCGCGCAGGGCCGTATTCGAGCTGAAGGAGCTCCCGGGGATCCGGTATGCCGAGACCTACCGGAGCGTTCCGGTGAAGATGATCCACGGCCACCGCAGCTACAAAACGTCGATCCGGGGGATCGAACCGGAGAGCCATTTGCAACTCTTGCTGGATGTCCGTCTCAAGCCGGTTCCGCTGCCGCCCCAGGGGATCATGCTGAACGACCATCTCGCCAAGATCCTCGCGATCCGGCCCGGGGAGATGCTGACCGTCGAGGCCCTCGAAGGCACCCGGTCGACCCGCCAGGTGCCGGTGGTGGCCCTGGTCCGGCAGTACCTCGGGGTGATGGGGTACATGGATGTCACGGCGCTCAACCGCCTGATGAAGGAGGGCGATGCGATCTCCGGCGCCCATCTGCTGACCGACCCGCTGTTCCGGAAGCGGCTCTTTCAAACTTTCGTCGACATGCCGCGCGTGTCGGGCACGGTCGTCCGAACCGATGAGGTGCGCAACTTTCATGAGGTGCAGGCCAAGGGGATGCTTTTTTTCACGTTTGTTGCTACACTCATGGCCTGCTTCATCTCCTTCGGCGTGGTCTACAACAACGCCCGGATTACCTTTTCGGAGCGGAGCAGGGAGCTCTCCAGCCTGCGGGTGCTGGGCTACACGCGGGGTGAGATTTCCTACATCCTCCTCGGGGAGTTGGCGCTGATCACGCTCGTCGCCATCCCCCTGGGATTTCTCATGGGATACTGGCTCTGCGGGTACATTGCACAGGCATTGGCCTCCGACCTTTTCCGGGTTCCGCTCGTCATCGAGCCAAGGACCTATTCGCTGGCCGCAGCGGTGGTTCTGGCCTCGGCTTCGGTGTCGGGGCTGATCGTGCGCCACAAGCTCGACCATCTCGACCTAGTCGAGGTATTGAAGACCCGGGAGTAACGGCTTCGTAAAAAGCCAAGAACCTCTCCCCCTTGACGGGGCATGCATTTTTTACCCTCCCCCTCGACGGGGGAGGGCAGGGTGGGGGTGACCCGCAAGGGGAGTGGAGAATTTGCCTTTTGCGGACCTTTCGGAATCGGGGCATCCGGAGCTTCATCGAGTCTGTCCAGGAGTGAATGGATGAATCATGCATTGCGCAGGAAATTGTGGATCGCCGGCATCGTCCTCGTCGTTGTCCTGGCGGTTCTCTACGGCTTTCTCCCGCGGACGCAGGAGGTCGATTTCGTGAAGGTGAGCCGCGGTCCGCTCCAGGTCACGATCGAAGAGGAGGGGCGCACCCGGCTGAAGGACCGCTTCACGGTCTCGGCGCCGACCGCGGGATACATGAGAAGGGTGGAGGCGAAGGTGGGGGATCGGGTGAAGCGGGGGCAAACCCTGGTGGTCCTGGAGCCGCTCCGCTCCCAACCCCTCGACCTCCGGAGCCGGGCCGAGGCGGAAGCCGTCGTCTCGGCGGCGGAGGCATCGCTCGCCGCAGCCCTGGAGAAGGAGCGGGCTGCCGCTGCGGATGCCGACTATGTCGAAAAGAGACGGGGCCGGATCGCCGGCCTCTACGCCAAGGGGTCTGTTGCCAGGGATCAACTGGATCAGATCGATTCCGAGGCCGGCAAGACGAGGGCCACGCAGCGTTCCGCGAAAGCGGCCGCGGACGCCGCGCGCTCCGAACTGGAGCGGGCGAGGACGACCCTGCGGAACTTCGCCCCGGCCCGGGGAAGCGGGAAGAACCCGGTCGTTGAATTGACCGCTCCGGTGAACGGCTCGATCCTCCGGCTGTATCGCGAAAGCGAGGGGGCGGTCCAGACCGGCGAGCCCCTGATGGACATCGGGAATGCAGGGGCTCTCGAAGTCCGCGTGGAGGTTCTCTCGTCGGACGCGGTCCGGATCCGGCCGGGGATGAAGGTTCTCTTCAAGCGCTGGGGCCGGGATGAACCTCTGGAGGGGCGCGTTCGCCGGGTCGAGCCGGCCGGCTTCACGAAGGTATCGAGCCTGGGCGTCGAGGAGCAGAGGGTCCTGGTGATCGCCGACATCACCTCGCCGCCGGAAATATGGCGCGCCCTCGGGGACGCCTATCGCCTGGAAGCCCACTTCGTCATCTGGGAGGGAAAGGATATCCTGCAGGTTCCCGCGAGCGCCCTTTTCCGTTCGGGCACAGGGTGGGCCGTCTTTGCCGAGGAGGAGGGAAGAGCGCGCCTGCGGCCCGTGGTGGTCGGCCAGAAGACCGGATTGACGGTGGAACTGGTTTCCGGACTGAAGGAAAACGACCGCGTGGTCGCCTATCCCGACGACGCCATCAGCGACGGCACCCGGATCCGGCCGAGGAAGTAGGATGCCCAGATCATGATTTCGAGTCCTTTGCTAATCGGGATCCCTCCGCGCGCTGGATCTATTTCGACCCTGCTCCTCCTCGCTTCGCTGCAAAGACGAAACTCGCGCTTCGCGCTCAAACAATCGTCTTTGCGAGCGCTTCGCTGCGGGAGCAGGGTGCCCCGAAAAACCTCCAATGCGCGCTCCCGGGATCCGATTCCGAAGTTCCGTGCGGTTCTTGTCTCAGTGGCGTCGTCGGTCCGGTTCTGGCTTGTCGTTCTTTGCATTTCGGGCGTCATCGGCGCGGCCTGTCTCGCGGCCCTGCCTGCTTTTGCCGCGGAGGCGGCGGGCCCGCAGGGGCAGGGGATCCTCATGAGCGGCGACCGGATCTCCATCGATGTCCGGAATGCCGACATCCGCGACGTCCTGCGGGAGATCGGCCGGAAGGCGGGCGTCGAGGTCGTGCCCGATGAGGGCGTCTCCGGCGCAGTCACCCTTCGGCTGACCGATGCGACCATCGAAGAGGCCCTGGAGCAGCTCTGCCGGAACCGCGCCCTGGTTTACGAGTTTCGGCCTGAGACCCGGGCCTATCGCATCATCCGCGCCTGGACCGTCGGCTCGGCCGGGCGAGAGTCCGCCGCCGCGCCATCGAGCGCTGCCCCTTCTGCGGACGGCCAGGAGGCTTCGGCACAGCCCGGATCGGGGAGCGCGCCGGCGGCGACGGCGGAACGGCAGACCGGCGCCGCCCCTGACCGAGGCGGCGTGCGGCTGGGAAGCGCGACCCCGGAGAGAGAATCCGCCGGGGAAACGGACAACCGGGGAAGGCCGCTCTACAAGAGGGGCGAACTCCTGGTGAAACTCCGGCCCGGCGCGGCGGCCGAGGAGGTCGAGGCGCTGCACCTCTCTCTGGGAAGCACGGTCCTGAGCTTCATCCCGAAGCTCCGCCTCCAGAGGATCGGGCTGCACGAAGGGATGGCCGCGGTGAAGGCGATCCGCCTCTACGAGGCCTCCGGGATTGTCGAGCGGGCCGAGCGGCATGCCCTGCGCTACCCGAACCGGACCGCCGACGATCCCTACATCAATCTGCAATGGGGGCTCGCGAAGATCCGGGCCGGGGAGGCCTGGGATATCGCCACGGGAGGGCCGGAGGTGGTGGTTGCCGTCATCGACACGGGGGTCAACCATCTGCATCCCGACCTGGCGGCGAACATGTGGGTGAACGTTGCGGAGTTGAACGGTACGCCCGGCGTGGACGATGACGGCAACGGCTACGTGGACGACATCCGGGGCTGGGACTTTGCGGGGGCCGTCGAGACCGATCAGGCCCACACCGTGGCGGACAACGACCCCATCGGTCCGGACGACCACGGCACCCACGTCGCCGGGATCATCGCCGCCTCCGGAAACAACGGCCAGGGCATCGCCGGGGTCAACTGGCGTGCCCGGATCATGCCCCTCAAGGTGCAGGCCGACAACGGGGAGTATTTCCAGGGGTTCGCCGTGGTCGAGGCGCTCCTCTACGCCATCGACCAGGGGGCGAAAATCATCAACTGCAGCTTCGGGGGGGCGGCCCGGACCGATACCGAAGAGGAGGCCTTCACGCTGCTACGGGACGCGGGGATTCTCGCGATCTGTGCAGCGGGAAACGATGCGCAGAACAACGATTCGACCCCGCACTATCCATCCGGTTACAACCTGGACAACATCATCTCCGTGGCGGCCGGCGACTCCGACGACCGGCTCGCCTCCTTCAGCAACTACGGGGCCGCGAGCGTCGATCTCATGGCCCCCGGCGTACAGGTCTACTCCACCGTGCTGGAGGGTAACCTCACGGAGGCGAAGGTCCGGGTCGAGGGGGGCGACCCGGTCGAATACGCGGCGATCGGCATGCTCTATGCGGGCAAGACCGGAGAGAGCGGGATCACGGGAAGGGCCTACGACTGCGGCCAGGGCTATCCGGACCAATTTCCCGCCGCGGTGAACGGAAACGTCGCCCTGATCAAGAGAGGCGACCGGGACGGCACCGCCTTCTATTTTTTCGAGAAGGTGCGGAACGCGCGGACTGCGGGGGCCATCGGCGCGATCATCTACAACAATATCGTGGACGAAACCGACGTCAACGGCGGTACGCTGATGAGCGCCGGCAACTGGATTCCCGCGGTCTTCGTCCCGCTGGCAACGGGCCAGACGCTGCTTGCGCTGGGCGCTCCAACGGTGACTCTGGTCAACAAGCCGGTTTCCGTGCCCTACCATTACATGAGCGGCACCTCGATGGCGGCCCCCCACGTGGCAGGTGTCGCGGGGCTGCTCCTCGCCCGGTTTCCTGCACTCGGATACCCGGAGCTCCGGTCCGCGATTCTCGGCTCGGTGGACAAGATCGGGAGTGCGGCCGGAAAGACGGTTTCCGGCGGCAGGTTGAATGCCTTTGCCGCGCTCCAGCTCCAGTGTTTTCTGACGGCCGCGGATCGGCCCGGGGATCTGACCGGCGACTGCCGGACTGAAGTCGACGACGCGATCCTGGTGTTGCGGATGATCGCGGGGCTTCCCGCCCCGGCCTCCTACCCCGCTCCCACCAGCCAGGCGCCGGCCACCGGGTATCCGATCGGACTGCGGGAGGCGCTCTTCATCCTCCAGACCGCCGCGGGCCTGCGGCAATAAAGAAAGTTCATCCCTGTTCCAGTAATGTTTGGTCCGACAACCCTCGTGTCGGGTTTGAAGGTAACGCAATGTGAGCGTCGGTATTTCTGACACTTCAGCGTTAAAGTTTAATATATTGTAATAATTGATATAAATAAAATCGGCGCCTACTTTTTTGAGTTTTCCAGTGTCGCTTTTTTTTACACTTACTGACGATCCCCAATTAAGTAAAATTAGTAATCTAATTCAAATCATATACCTGCAAAGGTGGCGTAAAAATTGCATTTATTTTGCATCTTTCACGCTGTTCTTGACTTATCTTTGGCCCATTTCATCTCTCCTGAAATTCGTTTGTGATGTTTTCGCCTGTCTGTCCATTGTGGTTCAGAACTTCTAGCTTGTGCGCACCGGGAACAAGGCACTTACTTTAAAGAAGATGCAGCCGTTGTTGCATTATCTGGAGATTGTTGGATGTGGCGAAGTGACAGTCACTGCACCCGGGGAGTGTGAGATTGCAGATTCAGTCAAGCGGAGGACCGCGATCGGGTTATTTTCGCTACAGCTCCCCATAACACGGAAAGGAGAAAAGATGAAAAACTTCAAATTGTTTCCGCTTTTTGTTTTTCTGCTTATTTTTCTTGCGGGGGGCGAGGTCGCGCAGGCTAACAACGCAAGCTTCGATCTTGGTTTCATCGCCCCGGAGCAGAGCATGTGGGGAACCGATTCACTATCCCTCGGTTATGAAAAGTCCGGAGTTATCGGCAGCACGACTATAGGGATCGGCTACGCTTTCGGAGCCAGTTCGGGAACAGTCGAGGGCAGCGTCAACGGTGTTTTCAACGTCGATTACAACGGCTACACGAGTCTGGGTTCTACCACAGCCATTTCCATGAGCTATTCGGGAAATGACAATGGCGGTCTTATGTCAAGCCTGTTGGGTGCATATGCGGGACTGGATGCGTACCTTGCAGGCACGAAGTATGATATCTATAATCTGGATCTTGCGCTCGACATCGACAAGACCTATACACCGGCAATCGGCGGCACGGTCACCGGCAGCGACTCACTGACCGCGTTAAGTATTGGTAAGGATCTCTGGGGATTAACCGGGATAAGCGTCGATGTCGATGTCAAACAGACCGATCATTTGAATCTCGATGCGCTCAAGGGGACGCTTGTGGGCAATCTCCGGGGCACAGATAAATACATATACGGCGACTTCACGATGGATGACTCATCAATAGAAACCATAAACCTTAACCTGGATCAGGTGGGAATCTGGGATTTCTCCTTCAAACCTTTCACACTGGACACATTATTCAATGTGGACTTTGACGCTGAGTTGTTTGCGCGGGGATATATCAATTATCTGGAACCGGGAGATCATTGGTATGACTGGTGGAAATTCCATTGGGAAACGTACTCTCTCGAGTTTAAGGCGCTGTCCATCGATATCTATGATGACGACCCGTTTGCGTTAGACTTCGATGACAACCTTGGGAAACCTAATGTGTTCTCCATTGCGGTGGGTGTGCCCGAGCCCGCCACAATGCTTCTGTTCGGACTCGGCCTGCTGGGTCTGGCCGGATTCCGCAGAAGGATCAAGAAGTAAGATAGCCAAATCATCGCGTTCAAAGGGGAAGAGTCTATTGGCTCGACCCCTTTTTTATTCCTGAATTCATTTTGGTTGTCGTCTGTAATCAGGCACTCATTGCCCAAAACAATTCTCAGGGGATGGCTCTTTCCATGATCTGGAGAATCCACTCCTCCTTGAAAGGGAAGTAACCGAAGTTTTCACCGATATGCTTTCTTTCAATGTCAGTTCGTAGATCTTTTGCGTTTCGTCTGTCGTTTGCTCAGAAATTGAAGGAAAGCGACCGTTTCGCTGTCATAAGGATCAAGAGACAACGATTTCTCGGCAGATTTCCGCGCGGCGTCAAAATGTCCATTTTCATATTCGAGCTGAGCGATGCGCAGCCAGGTGCCGTGATATGACGGTACTTTCTGCGCTGCTTTCTTGAACATCCTGATGGCTTCGGCAGGAGAGGCCTCCGAGAGAGCTTCGGCAGATTTCAGGTATCCCCAGATGTTTTCAGGGTGCCGGCTGATCACTCTTTTGTACGTGGCGACCGCTCGTTCGATCTCTCCGGAGTCAAGATAGAAGTCACCTTCCAGCAGATCCGTCATCCAGCAATCTTCCCCGGCTGCTTTTCGATGTGCGGCAAAATCCTCAGTGTTATAAACAGCTTGACTGGACACGGCGCTGCTCTCCTTGAGAAGGCGCTTGATCCATCCTTTGGTTTCTTTTCTGTCCATCACATACAGTCCGGAATCCTTTTTACGATTCCAGATCGCATCGTCTATTTTCCCCTCTTCTTTTGCACGCTCATAAATCCCCGTTCCCGGATAATAGGCTACCGGTGAAACAATGGCGTCATGGGGCAGGGCGGAGCGCATCAGGGAGATGGTGCTCTCGATATCGGCATCCTCTTCACCCTCCATGCCTGCCATCAGATAGAACGAGAGGTAAACGCCGGCCTTTCGCGCGGCTGCCGAGGCGCGCCTGATTCTTTCCAGGGATGTGGCTTTATCGTACAGTCTGAGCATCTTTTCCGAGCCGCTCTCCACGCCGAACTGAATATGTTCGAGGCCGCATCTTTTCATCGCGACGAGCATCTCCAGATCGACGGTGTCGACCCGTGCCTGGCAGTTCCACATCATGTAAGTTCCGCTTTCGCCAAGGAGGCGGCAGAATTCGAGAACCCGTTTTTTATCGATCGTGAAGTTGTCGTCGCGGATGGAGCAGTAGATGATGCCGTATTTCTCCCGGATATATTGGAGTTCAGCCACAATATTGGCCGGGCTGCGGTATGTCACCTTCCTCCCCCAGAAATAGGGCGATGAGCAGTATCTGCATTTCGATGGGCATCCGCGTGTGGTGATGATGTACCTGAACTGTTCGTGCGGATCGACCCCGATCATTTTTCCGCCGAACATCGCCGGGATGGGGAGGGAGTCCAGATCGGCGATTCTCTCTTTCGTGATGACACGGGAGCGTTCGTGCGATTTCAGGTCGCCGAGCAATTTCGCCGTGGCCGCTTCGCCTTCACCCCTGACGATGTAGTCTATTTCGGGATATTCGGAGAGTATCTGCTCATGAAGAAAGGTGGGGTGCTGGCCTCCGGCAATGATGATAAGATTCCTGTTTTTGCGTTTAAGCTCACGGATAAGTTGGAAAGATTCGGTTCTGTTGAAAGAAAATATGGAGACGGCAACAGCGTCGGGTTTTTCTTTGAGAATGATTTCCGCTCCTTTGATCGCTCCGTGCTGCGACAAATTTGCAAGGATCACCGTGTGGTTTTCTCGTTCAAGATATGCCGCTATGGAAGAGATACCCCAGGGCATGAGTGACAGGAAATAATCATTTCTATCCCTGTAATCACACAGATAGGAGCAGGCTATTTTCATGTTCGACCCGAATGGATTGATCTTTCATCGAGGGAAACGACTCTACTTCAAGCCTCACCAAATAGCAAACAGACTTGTACGAGTGAAGAACTTCTTGCCTGTTCCGGGCCGGCTTTTCGCAATAGATAGTGGTCCCTTCTTTTTCGTGCTATCGTACCGGCGTCTGAGGAGAGGATCGGGAAGGTATTGGGTGGTTTTATGGCGCGAGCTTCTGGAAAAGTGACGCTGGAGCGGGCCCTGTCCAAATTGGGCATTGCTTCCCGGAGCCAGACACGCCAGTGGGTCCTTGAGGGGCGCCTCAACGTCAATGGCCGTACCGTCACGGATCCTGCGGCCCCGGTGGTCCCTGAACAGGACCGGTTCGCGCTCAACGGAAATATCTTCACGCCCACGGCCGATCGCACCGTGGTTGTCCATAAACCCAAGAATTACGTCACCACCCGCAGCGATGAAAAAGGACGCAAGACTGTTTACGATCTGTTGCCGCCAGATCTTCAACATTTGCATCCGGTCGGGCGCCTGGACATGCAGACCACCGGGCTCCTGTTGTTGACGACGGATACCCACCTCTCCGCGTTTTTGACCGACCCTGCCAATGCCATTGAGAGGGTATATGCGGTCACCGTCAGGGGAAGGGTCGGCGATGAAGATGCGGACAGACTCCTGCGTGGGATCACGGATGAGGGGGAAGTCCTCAGGGCGCACAAGATCGTGGTCCGTAAATCGAGCAACCGTGAATCGCATTTGACCATGACCCTGGTCGAGGGTAAGAACCGCGAGATCCGGCGCATGTGCAAAGCCATCGGCCATGAAGTCGCGGCGCTCAAGCGCCTCGCCTTCGGGCCCATTGTATTGGGTGATTTGCTGACCGGCCAGTACCGGCGACTGACAGAGCAAGAGGTGAAGACTCTGGGAACACTCCGACGCCCGTTTTCATCTTTGCCGTCATTCCGCGGCACGGCCCACCATCGTGCCTGCACGAAAAACAAAAAAGACGATGAGATAGAGAGCCGCGCTGGCGACCAGGGCCTCCGTGAAACCGAAGCCGATGGCGATGGCAACGGTCAGGGTTGAACCCGTGACCGAACCGAGACCGTTCACCCCCCACATCCAGGGGATCAGAGAACCCATCCGGGTCTCCTCCAGGAGTCGGATGCCCAGGGGGAAGGGGATGCCCATGCAAAAGCCCAGGGGAATCAGCAATGCCGCTGCGATGCCGATACGCATCGCAAAGGGGAGTCCAAGGAGCTGGTTGAGGAGCCAGGGAAGAACAGCGGCATAGGCCAGAACAATGACTGCAACTCCCAGAGACGCCAGCGCAATTCCCCGGGTCATCTGCGCCGGTGCCAACCGTTTGCTCCAGAAACCGCCGATGCCGGCGCCGGCCAGCAGGGCAGAGAGCAGAACAGCCATGGAGATGACCGGCCGGCCAAGGAAGAGCGAAAACCTCTGCATCAGGGAAATCTCGATCAGCATGAAAGCGACGCCCAGTATGGAAAAGAGCGATAGGACCCTGAGAAGATGTCCCGATCGCACCGAAGGGTTTGCCGCCGGCGATGCCCGGCGTTTTCCTGCGTTGAAAAGGCCCCCGGCCGCGGTCAACAGGAGCAGAATGGCCGAGACCCAAAGGACGGTCGAGACGGACTTCGGCAATCCTTTCTCAAAATTGTAGAAGAACGGGCTGTTGTCCGAAACGGGATTGACGTTATATCCCCGCGCCCCGATCATTTCCCTGATCTCGGCAGCTGTCTTCTCTCCCCGCTCCATGGAGGCCAGGACCGGGTTGAGCGGTACGCCAAGACCGGGGAAGAAGGATGTCGCCGGATTGTATCCGAGGGAGTGCATGGCCCGATAGAGGACGGCCGTTTCCCGGGACTCCAGCGGCCTTTTCGCGAGCACGAGGACCGTGTAATCCTCCGAGCCGGTCAAGTAGATGTGGCGCATTGCCTGTTTCTCGTCCATGCCTTTCGTCTCGAGGAACGCGAGGGAAAGCGAGAGCAGGCGCAGGGCTTCGACGTCGTCGTGCGCGACGACGATCAGGCGCCCCTCTTCGCTCAGGTGCCCCCAGTAGTCGGCGATGGCGTTTGTCGTGAATAGGAAATTTTCCGTCAGGGCGAACCCCTCCAGGCTCCGGCTGGTGTTCGTGACGGGGAGGCTCAGCATGATGAAGTCATGGTTCTTCTGGTCGCGTTTCAGGAAGTGCCGCCCTTCCTCCACCACGACCCGGACGTTCGGCAGGTCCCGGTAGATGCCACCGTTGTACGGTGAGTGGCGGCGGACCATATCGACCAGATCCGGGTTGACCTCTACGACGGTGATCTCTTTCACGCCCCCCATCAGCGCCAGCAGGACGTCCCTGCCGCCGCCGGGCCCGATGATCAGCGCGTCGTCCTTCTGTCCCTCATCCAATGAAAGAAACGGAAAGTACCCCGGGAACGTCGTCTTCAGACCTTCGATGACCGGACCGGGGTTGCCCGCGTGCCCGTTGAACCGGTACATCGGCGAACCTGCCGTGCCGTCCAGGTAGATATCCATCTGGTCGGGGCAGTCGAGCAGTCTGACCATGTCCGTACGTCCGAAGGAGCTCCAGCGGGTTTCGGCGACTTCACCCCGGATCGAAGGGCCGTAGAGGACATCGTGGATCTCTTTTGACGGATTCCTGCCGATCGGGATGTCCAGCCGGAGATAGCCGCCGCGCTCGGCCCCGAACACCAGGGCCAGCAGGATGAATGTCAGTCCGGGGGAGAACCATCTCTTCCTGCCGCGAGGCTGCATCAGGGCCAGCAAGAGCGCGGCCAGCGACGACAGAACCCCCAACAGAAAGATCGTCGGGACCACCCCGAGCCCATTCAGAAATAGCAGGCATCCGAAGGAACCGCACGCCGCCCCGATCAGGTCACATCCGTAGATCTTTCCGCTGTCGGCGGGAAACTCACGGTAGACGCGTGACAGCAGGAGGCCTGCCCCTAGAAAAGGAAACAGAAAGAGGAGGCCGTAGAAGAAGATGTTGTCCAACGCTTCGAACGAGGCGCCGAGGCGAACGGCGAGAATGACCGAAAATGAAACGGTCAAGGCGAAAATGGCTGCCCAGAGGGAAAAGTCGCCGGCCGGTCTTTTCTCCTTGCTCCCACGCCCGCCAAGCAGGTGGAGCAGGATGCCGCCGCCGCCCAGCCCCAGCAGGGCGACGGCGAGAACGGCGAACACGAAGTGGTAGGACAAAAGCACGGAAAGGAGACGGGACAGGGCGATCTCAAAAGCGATCAGGCTGAAGGAGACGAGAAAAATTCCCGCCAGTAAAGGCCGCAGACCAGGCATAAAGGCTCTTCTTCCCAGTGTCGTTTACAATAAGGACATCGTCCGTCCGACAGGCCTCTCGCGCCTGTCGGACGGACGATGTCCCGGAAATGGAGATCCCGGTCGTCCTGCCTACTTGATGAAGGAAGGCAGATACATGACCAGCCACGGGAAGGCGCCGCATACGGCCAGGCCGATGCACTGCATGACGATGAACGGCATGACCGCGTAGTAGATGTCGACCAGCCGGACGCTCCTGGGAACGGTCGTTTTCATGTAGAAGAGCGCGTATCCGAAGGGCGGCGACAGAAACGACGTCTGCAGATTGACCGCGACCATGATCAGGAACCACAGCTTGTCAAAGCCCAGACCAACGGCAATGGGCACGAAAATAGGCAGTGTGATGTAGAGGATCGCGATCCAGTCGATTACGAAACCGAGGATGAAGATGATGAACATCATGACGAAGAAGATACCCCATTTTCCGAAACCCTCAAATTTCATGACGAGGTCCGTCACGACATCCCCCCCGCCCAGCCCGAGGAAAACGCCGGTAAAAATGGAGGCGCAAAAGAGGATCGTCATGACCATGCAGGTGGTCCGGGCCGCCGACCAGATGCAGTTCGCCAATAATTTCCATGTAAATTTGCCATAGATGATGACGAGCAGGAACGCGACCAGGCATCCGACGCCGGCTGCTTCGGTTGCCGTGGCCAGTCCCGACCAGACCGTCCCCAAAACGCCGAATATCAAAGCCAGCGGCGGCACGAGGTTTTTCAAAAGCAAAACCGTCTTCTGCGGCAGCGTAAGCGCCGCTCTCTCCTCGGCGGGCAGCGCGGGCCCCATGTTCGGATGCATCCACGTGCGGACCAGAACGTAGGTGAAAAACAACGTCGTCAAAACCAGACCCGGAATGAAGGCGCCGGCAAAGAGTTTCCCGACGGATACGCCGGCCTGGTCGGCCATCATGACCAGCATGATGCTGGGGGGGATCAGGATGCTCAAGACGCCGCCCGCTGCCACGGTGCCGCAGGCCATGCGTTTATCGTAACCGTGACTCAGCATGACCGGAACAGCCATCAGCGTCATGCTGACGACGCTCGCCCCGATGATGCCCGTGCAGGCCGCTTCCACGGCGCACATGACGATCACGGCGAGGGCGATGCCCCCGTTCACCGGACCGAAAAGATACATCATGCCCGTGAAGAGACCCGCCGAAATCTCCGACTGGGACAGAAAGGCGGCCATCAGAACGAACAGGGGGATGGCCAGCAGGATGTTGTTGGTCGTCGAATCGAAGGCGCGGCCCAGAAACAGGTACCACCCTGAGGGCCCCCAACCGAGGAATGCGAATATGGCCGCTGTTCCGCCCAGTACCAGGGCCACGGGATGGCCGAGAAAGAGCCCCGCAATGACCACGATGAACATCGCCACCGTGACGAATTCTGGGGACATGTCAATAATCATAGTTCTTCCCCCTTAACCAGATAGATGATTTTTTTGATGAAGTCGACCAGCAGCTGCAGGAAGAACAGGAAGAACCCGATCGGGATCAGGGTCTTTGCCGGATAGACGATGAAGTTGAATGCGCTGGGAGTCCGCTCCTGCATGATCCATGATGTGGCGGCAAAGATGGTCCCGTCCACCAGCATGATGAGCACGAAGGGAATGCCGAAGATCGCGTAGTTGATGACATCCAGGATCACCTTATTTCTCTTGGAAAAGGCGTCATAAAAAACGTCGATATTGGCATGGCCCTTGTGGAGCTGGGTGTAGCCCATGGTCAGCAGGATCAGGGCGCAGAAGGTGTAGCTCAGAATTTCGTGGGTCCAGATGGTCGGTTTCCCCAAAAACCGGCGCGTAAACACCTCGAAACAGGACAAGCCCACCAGGATGACAAAAACCCAGCTCACGACCCTTCCGACTTTCTCCAACAGGGTCTCAGTTATTTTCATGATGTTCTTGATCTTATCCACGTTCAGCCTCCTCACCTAAAACCAACCCCTGGCACACTGTCCCTGCCCGATCCCTCCGCGCAGAGGGATCGGGCAGGAGCGAAGATCACGGCAACGACACGAACGGCTCTATTTTTTTATGGGATTCTGTGTGTAAGGGGTGCCTGGCTTCCAGAACGCCTGTCCTTCCATACGCTTACGAACTTCCCTCTCATTGGCGATCACGGCGTCGTACACCTTTTGCTTCTTGGCGAGGGCTTCCAGCTTTCCATAGATTTCATTCAGATGCGCAGGGCTGCGGCCGAACGTGAAGGGAGTCTGGATCGCCCGCCACTCCTCGATGTCCTTGAAGTATTTGGCCTGGGAGAAGGCGATCTTGGTGTAGTCGGGGTTTGCCTCCGCGTCGGCGATCATATACTTGTCGGCAAGCGCCTGGATCTTCACCATCGTCGCATCGTCCAGCTTGGTCATCTTGATGCCCTTCTCTTTGAACTTCCTCGTGTATTCCCCGGAGCTGTATTCGAAATACGTATACGACCACATCATCGTCGCCATGGCCGCTTCCTTGAACATGAATTTTGTCTTATCGGGAAGCTTGTCGAAAGCAGCCTTATTGATCATGACGCCGGAAACAGGACCTGGCTGATGCCACCCGGGAAGCACCCAGTACTTGGTCACTTCCTGGAAACCCATGGCCCAGTCGCATTCCGGAACGGAGAATTCGCCCGCGTCGATCGTTCCGCGGGAGAGGGCGAGGTAGATCTCCGCGCCGGGCATGAAGATCGCCGCTCCGCCCAGATCCGCAAGGATCTTGGCCTGCACGCGGCCGCACTGCCGCATCTTCACGCCTTTGTAGTCGTCGCCCTTGTAGATCGGCTTGTTAGAGCGCTGTCCGGACTCCGGCCCCGTGACGGAGTGGGGGAACCAAACCAGACCGTATTTGCCGTAGAGCTCCTGGCAAAGTTCCAGACCTCCGGCCTGCCAGAACCAGAGCATGTAATCATTGGGCGTAAGCCACATCGGTGTGGAGGTGACCAGGCTGAAGGCGGTGTTCTTGCCTTCCCAGTAGCTCGGCCAGTCGGTCCCCATTTCAAGGGTTCCCTTGGCCACCGCGTCGAACATTTCGTCCGATCTCGTGACCAGCGTGCCTCCTTCGAAATACCGGAGCTGAAGGTCCGGGGCCGCCATCTGGTTCAAAAGATCACCGAAGTACTTGTCCCCCCGCCAAAGGGTGATCGACGGGGCCCAAATGGTCTGATAGCGCCATCGGGCCGCCGCCTCGGCGGCTTCCGACAGGGCGCCCAGGAACAACAGCGCAACCGCCATGATCAGTATCCACCGCTTCGCTTCCCTCATCTTTAGTACCCTCCTTTCGATAAGATGCCTTCCCTCCGACAAAATGCCCTTCGCCCATTCCAGCGGGGCCTCTAACACCCCGCCTTTTGATGGGCACCCCTTTCGTTGCGACGCCCGGTCCGATCACTTCCGGGTGATCGTTCCATCCCAGGTGCTGACCTTGGTCTCTTTCTTCTCCTCTTCGCCGAACCAGCGGCTCGTCACGCATTTGGCCTCGGTGTAGAACGCGACGCCGTCCCGGCCCATCACGTGCAGATCGCCGAAGAACGAGTTCTTGTGACCGGCGAACGGGAAATAGGAGATGGGTACGGGGATGCCGACGTTGACGCCCACCATGCCGCCGTGGGTGCGACGAACGAATTCACGGGCGTAGTGACCGTTCTGCGTGAAGATGCAGGAGCCGTTGGCAAACTGGTTGGCGTTCATGATGGCGAGCCCCTCCTCAAAATCCCGCACCCGCTTGATGGATGTCACCGGGCCGAAGATCTCGCAATCGCCGACCGCCATGCCTTCCTTCACATGGTCAAAAATCGTGGGGCCGACAAAATGGCCGTTTTCGAACCCGGGGACCACGACATTGCGGCCATCCAGGATCAGTTCAGCCCCTTCGGCAACCCCCTTGTTGATCCATTCGATCACGGACTGCTTGTGTTCTGCCGATACCACCGGCCCCAGCTCCGTCTTCGGATCGTAGGCGCAGCCCACCTTCCGGGCCTTGGCATACTTGAGCAGATAGGAGATGAACTCGTCGGCGCAGGCCTCCTCCACGCAGAGCGCCGGCAGGGCCATGCAGCGCATTCCGGCGCAGCCGAAGGTCGAGTTGATGATCCCGACCGCGGAACGCTCCAGCGCCGCATCGCGCAAAACCAGGCCGTGGTTCTTCGCCTCGCAGAGGCACTGGACCCTCTTGCCGTGGGCTGCGGCCGTGGAATAGATGTGGAGGCCGACCGAGGTGGAGCCGACATAGGAGATCCCGCGGACGTCGGGATGCTTCAGCAAGAGCTCCGCCTCATTGCGGCTGCACGTCACCAGGTTCACCACGCCCTTCGGCATACCGGCTTCGATCAGCAGCTCCAGGACCCGCATCGACGTCTGAGGCGTCAGGCTCGCCGATTTGAGGACAAAGGTGTTCCCCATGGTGATGCAGAGCGGGATCATCCAGCCGAAAGGAATCATGGCCGGGAAATTGAACGGGACGATCCCGGCAAAGATGCCGACCGGCTCCCGGTACATGACCGTGTCGTGGCCGGTGGAAACGTTCATCAGCGCATCGCCCTGCATCAGGATCGGCCCGCCGCAGGCCATCTCCACCACTTCGATCACCTTGAGAATGTCGCCTTTGGATTCATCCATGTTCTTGCCCAGTTCTTTGGCGACCGAAAGGGTGAGCTCCTCCAGGTGGGCCTCCAGAAGCACGCGAAAGCGGAACATCAGGTCCGTCCGCTGCTGTATCGGCCTGGCCGACCAGTCCGGGAAGGCGGCCTTAGCCGCCGCCACGGCGCTGTTGACCTCCTCCACCGTGCAGCAGGGGGCCTCCGCCATCACCTCCCCGGTGCTGGAGTTGGTCACCGGCATGTATTTCCCCGTTTTCGACTCTTTCCATTCATTGTTCACACAATACTTCAGCCGTCTTGCCGCCATGATTGTCAGCCTCCTGTTGTTTGATGAACCGTGAATGACCGGGCATTGAGATCCGCGATCGCTCATGCCCTCCAAAGCGCTCCCGTCGGTCAACGAGGTGCCAATGCCTTTGCGCCCGGCGGCTCCCCGGCCTCGGGCGTCTGCTACTTTTTTGGGCAGATGGGGTTTTTCATGAGTTCGGTCTGGCGGCCGAAGGAGGCGGTGTCGAGCCCCTTCAGCGGATGGTTCCGCTCGTACATCCTCTTGAGCTTCCGGGCCGCGACCTCGGGATAGAAGGTGTTGATCGCCTTCTGGCTCCGGTCCAGGGAAAGTTCTTCGATCGTGTACTCCGCCGAGCCCATGCCGTTCTCCACCCCGCCCTGGACCTGGGCTTCGATGTCCTT
>JAJFTY010000167.1 GCA_021372695.1 Deltaproteobacteria bacterium | reverse complement strand
CATTCCTCCATTTCTCCATCCCACTGCTCCCGGGAATCGGCGGCAGCCGCGTGACGCTTTGGAACATTGCCCTGGTGAGCAGGCTTCGTCATCCCTTCATCCCGCCCAGCCGTTCGATCTCCCCGGGGATCGCCCGGCATGAGGGAAGGATCCGCCAGGCCCCGGCGAAGGCGGCCTTCCGGGTCAGATCGTTCGGAACGACGATGCAGCGGATGCCGGCCGCGATGGCCGCCCGGAGCCCCCGTTCCGAGTCTTCCACGACGAGACACTCCTCCGGGCCGCAGCCGCTTTTCTCCATGGCGAGCCGGTACGGTTCCGGGTCCGGCTTGGAAAGCCGGTAATCCTCCCGGGCCAGGATGAAATCGAAAAAGGCCGGGAGCCCGGTCCGAACGTGCATCGCGTCGAAATGGATTCTCCGGGAACTGGTCACGATCGCCTGAATCACCCTGCCCCGGAGCGAACCCAGGGTCTCCTCGACCCCTTCCAGGATGCGGACGCCGCCCGCGAGCAGCTCCGTGTAGCGCCGGTTCCTTGCTTCGTGAAGGCGGTCGATCACCTCCCGGGGGACTCCCTTCTCCGCAGCCAGATCGAAGGCGCTCCTCCCCTCGAAGAGGGAGATCTGCTGGAAAAGCGCGGGCGTCAGCGTGACCCCCGCCTGGAGCATAAGCTCTCGGGTTGCCTGATAGTAGAGTTTTTCCGTGTCGACGAGAACCCCGTCGTTGTCCCAGAATACCGCCCGGATCATGGCCATCCCATTCCGAATTGAAAACGGCCGCCATTCGCCGGCGGCCGTTTTTCACTACCGTATCGCTCGAAGTTTCGCAAGCCTCAAGATCAGTCCCTGCCGTACTTCTTCAGATAGGCGCCGAAGAGCTCTTCATCGGAGGGCTGGTAGTTCGCCACGGGCACGGCCACGCGGGTGTACATGAGGAACTGCTTCCAGTTGATGTTCTCGCAGCTGATGTTTCCCGCCCAGGTCCCGCAGCCCAGCGTGTCCGTGAAGCCCAGATGGCTCGTCCAGCCGCCGCTGTTGGCCTCGGTGTGGCCCATGTTGCAGACGACGCGGCTCGTGTTCGCCCGAAGGCCGAGCTTGTGCATCCGCTCGTCGAGGGACGTCTGGATGTTCACGGAGTGCCCCTCGCCGGAGAACTTCAGGATCTTCTCCATGCGGTCGAGCATCTCGTCGAAATCGTTCCACTTCCAGACGGTCAGCACAGGAGAGAGCTTCTCGCCGGAGAAGCGGTCCTCCGGGCCGATCTTCTCGCCCATGACCATCAGCATCTTCGTGTCGGCCGGGACCTTGAGGCCTGCCAGGTTCGCGATGAACAGGGCGTTCTTCGCCACGACCTCCCGGTTCAGCGTGTGGCCGTCGGGCCACATCGTCTTGCGGAGGATCTCACGCTCTGCGGTCGTGCAGAGATAGCCCCCTTCGGCCTTGAGGGCCGCCATCATCTTGTCGAAGATGACCTCCTCGATGGCAACCGCATTCTCCGAGGAGCAGGAGGCCGCGTTGTTGGCCGTCTTGGATTTCCGGAGCCGGAAGGCGACCCCGGGGATGTCCTTGATCGTGGAATCGATGATGGAGATCACGTTTCCGGCCCCCACCGTCTGCGCCGGGACGCCCGCCCCGTAGACCACCTTCACCAGCGCCGCGCCGCCCGTGGCCACGGCATAGTCGCAGTTCGCCATCAACTCCTGTGTCTTTTCGTTGCTCGTCTTCCGGATGCACTGAACGAGATCCACCGGGGCGCCAACCTTCGCGAGCGCCTTGCGGATGTGGTCCACCGTCGCATTCGTCGCCAGCTCCGTGCGGGGATGGGGCGAGCAGATGATCGCATTGCGGGTCTTCAGCGTCGAAAGGGCGATGCAGCAGACCGTAGACTCGGGGTTGGTGCAGGGAACGACGTTCGCGATCACGCCGATGGGCTTGGCGTACGTCCGGATCCCCTTCGCCTTGTCCTCGCTGACCAGGCCGCAGGTCTTGATGCCGATCTGGTCGTAGAGCGTACCGCGGACCTTCGTACCGATCTTGTGGACCTTGTCCTCGTAGACGCCGAGACCCGACTTTTCCACGGCCAGACGGGCCAGCTCATCGGCCGTCTCCGCCTTCTGCAGCTCCCAGCCTACAGCCAGAACCATTTCGTCGACCTTCTCCTGCGGCCAGTACTCGACGACCTTGAATGCCGCACGCGCCTTTTTGTACATTTCCTGAATATTGTCTTCCATATCGTTCCCCCTTACCTCCAAAAAGAAAAGAACCTCAAGCCGCTATAGAATGATCCCCACCCTCTGCCTGGGAAACGACCGGGGCGGGGATCCCTGAACCATCAGATTTTCCGTTTGGGGTCGTCGATCTCCTCGACGATGGCCCAGCCGGAACCTTTGATCTTCTGCCGCTCGAGGAAGGTCTTCTTCCACTCCTCGGGCGTCTGGGCCTCCATGGCCTTGGCCACCTTCTTGCGCTCCTCGAGCGTCGGCACCGGCCTGTCTTCCGGCCCGTCATACCACGCCTTGGGCGTCAGCGTCTGGCCGAGACGCACCGGCTCCTCCCGCTCCATCTCCTCGCAGTAGTGGGCTCCCGTCGCAAACGCACGCGTCACCGAAAGGATCCCCCACGTCGCCTCGGGCGTGAAGCCGATGTCGAACATCACCGCGGCGGTCGCGCCAAGGAGATCGATGTCCACCGGTTCCTTGCTCAACTTCTGCGCCGCCTTCACCATCTCCTTCATCAGCGAGACATACTTGCCCGCAACGCCCAGCTTCTCGGCCCGGGCGATCATCCGCTTGGCCATCGGGTCCTTCAGCATCAGTCCGGAAATCCCCAGGGCCGGGTCGTTCAGTTTCGTCTTGACCACCGCCTCGACCACCTCGGCGAGCGGTTTGCCCTCCTTCGCCTGACGGGCCAGGATGCCGTCCATCAGCTTTCCGATCTCCTGGTAGGCGCCGTAGGCATGGCCGAAAGCCAGGATCGAAGAGCCGGCGGCCTGGGTCAGGATGGTCTTGCCGCTGGCGACGATCCGTGCGATATTCGCCGGCGAGGAAAGGCCGTCTTCGAACATGCAGACCATGACGTAGTTGAGCATCTTGTCTTCTTCGACCAGCGGAATCCGCGCCTGAAAATCGACGAAGAGAACGTCCGTCAGCCCGTACCCATGCTCCACCAGCTCCGTCGTGTCGTATCCCCGCGACACGATGCGGTGAACGTTCTTATAGGCCACTTCGGACACCCACTGGAAACGGGCGCGATTTTCATCGAACGGAACCGTGCCCCATTCCCTGGTCCGGTAATTGAAATTGAGTCTCGGATCGTCTAGATTATCCATTTCTTGTATTCTCCTTCCTCTTTCTGCTTGCGGGCGTATTCCTCTCTCTCGGCCTGGCTCGGCACCGGACGGTTATCGGGACCGATGTACTTGATCATGGAAAGATCCAGCATCTGGACCATGGGTTCGCGCTTCGATGCCGCCCAAGCCCGCCCCTTCTTCATCGTGTAGGTCGCATGCGCCGCGCAGCTGAAACCGCGGCAGACGCACCCGATGCACCAGGCCGCATTCGGGGAAAATCCCAGCTCCGCCAGGGCCGTATTGCCGGCGCCGATCATGTTCACCGCGACGAATGCCTTGCCCTCCTTCTTCCGGCGGGCGTTGAAATGCTTCTCGATCGCCCACTGCAACTTCAGATAGACGCCGCTGCAGAGCTGCTCGTGCTTGATGTGCGTCGGTTGCGCCCGCGGGTCGCCGTCCAGGTGCTGCGGCTGGCCCATCCCCATGACCGCCAGTCCCGCGTCCACGTACTCGTCCACCAGGATCTTGCCCATCTCTTCGAGCGTCTTCCCCTCGACGCGCGCCCGTTCGATGTACTTGTGCATCATGTACCCGTGCGCCGCCCCCGGACCGTGCGCCGACCCGAAGGTCATCACCGCCGCCGCGATTGCCGCCGGCAGGTTCGGCCGGCCGCCCATCACGGCGATCGCCGACGCCGCCGACGGCGACATCGAGTGCTCCAGGAACTCGCCCGTCTCATAACGCAGCATGTCTGCCTCGTTCTCGGCGGGGATACGGTTCTGGAACAGGATGAAGAGCATATCGTAAAACGTATAGCCCGCCTCCGCCAGATCGCTCACGTTATAGCCCCGAACGACGGTTTTCTCCTCCGTCTTGTACGAAAGGGCCGTCTTCCTCTTGAACAACGGTTGTCTGTCCATTCTAAACTCCTCCCAATAGTCCTCGTTCTGTCCCTTCAATCCCAGTTTTAAACTTCTCCCTGCCCTAGGCGCTCCGCCATCCCATCGGCGGCCATCCCGCCCATCAGGACCGCGCCGCCGGCAGCCAATTGCGTCCTTGATTGTTCGAGCGGCATGGTAAAAGAGCGATCACTTATAAGTCAAAATAATAATAATCATATTTTCGATTATAAGTGGTTATCATTCTCGGCGGCGCCGACACAAATTCAAGGTTACCGCGTTGAAGGCATCATAGAAAGAGCTCCCGTGGAAAGTCAAACTGATAATAATTATACTTCCATAGTAAATCCTTATGTTGACGCGGCCGCCCCGGACCCTGGACACCTCCTCCGCCGCAGATTTGCGGGGAAAAGACGCCGATTTCGAAACACCATTGTTTAAAACGATAGGTGTATCAATTTTTTCTACTTGACTCACTCCCCCGATAGGGCGATGCTCACGCCATCAATGGCCATTGGATGAGTATGCGTTATCATTCGCATCTCTCACAGGCGAGAGGAGGTGATCCGGTCAATATTCCACAGAAGGTAGTTTTTGAAACCCGCTGACGGCAGCGGTCAGGACCTGCGATGGCGATGCGTCCCGGAAATCGGTGAGGCGAAAACAGCAGGTCCGGTCACGGTTGAGAGAATTTTCCTAGCCCAAAGTTTAGGAGGAGATCTATGAAGAAAGTGGTTGGATTTTTAGTGATCGCAGCATTTTTTGGCGTGTTCGGTCTGGCGGATCTGTCGCAGGCAGCATTTGCACCTTCAGGACCGATCAAATGGAAACTCCAGAGCGCGCATCCGGCAGGAGCCCCTCAGATTGAACTGTTGAACAAATTGGTCGCCAGCATCGACAAGATGTCGGGCGGAAGGCTGAAGATCGAAGTTCTGGCCAGCGGCGCCATCGTGAACCCCTTTGAAATCCTCGACGGCGTCAACAAGGGCATCATCGAATGCGGACAGTGGTGGACCCATTATTCCATGGGCAAAAACCCCAGCGGCAGCCTCTTCAGCTCCCCGCTCGGCGGCGCCGGAAGCGGTCTGGACGTGATGAACCACCTTTCCTGGTACATGAACGGCGGAGGGCGGGAACTCTACGTGGAATATTACACGAAGATCCTCAAGGCCGATGTCATGCCCTTCCTGATCGCGCCGGACGGCCCCGAGGCTTTCGGCTGGGCCAAGAAGGCGCCCAAGACACTCAATGATTACCTGAAAATGCGGTTCCGTATGTCCTCCGGCCTCTCGTCCGACGTTCTGAAGGACATGGGCGGTATCCCGGTGAACGTAGCCGGCCAGGAGCTCATTCCCTCCCTGGAGCGGGGGGTCATCGACGGCGGCGAGTGGATCAACACGGCGAGCGACCTGAAGCTCGGTCTCTATGACGTTGCCAAAAACTACTCCCTCCAGGGGCTCCACCAGGCCATCGGCATCCAGGATATCATGATCAACGGCCAGGCCTGGCGCGCTCTCCCCCCTGACCTCCAGGCGATTATCCAGACCGCATGCACCCAGTCGATTCTCGAGGGCATGATGTTCTTCGTGGAGGAAAACGCCAAGGCCCTCAATATCCTGACCAAGGAAAAGGGTGTCAAACTGTTCGACGCCCCCAAGGGTTACTCGGAGGCCTTCATCAAATCGTCCAAGAAGGTGCTCGCCAAGTTCGAGGCAAAAGATCCCTTCTTCAAGAAGGTCCTCGATTCGCAGCGCGCATATGCTCATCTGGTGGTTCCCTACACCAGAGAGACCAACAAACTGATGGACCTGATCTCCGGGGCCGCGGAGGTGAAGTAAACGCAACGGACGGGCGCGTCTGCCGACGGGTCCGACCGTTGCCAAGAGTCTTGCCTCGGCCGGCCGATCCTTCCGGAACCAAGGAAATGGATCGGCCGGCCGGGCAGTCGTTTTGGATGGCAATGCCCGCCGGTCGTTTGACAAGCGGTCATTTTATCACCCCTAAATGGCCGGCTCCCTGTAAGCTGCCATATTTTTGGAGTATTTAGATATGAACCATCTTGATCGGATAACCAAAACAATTGACAAGATCAGCCTCTGGTCGGGAAAAGCCATATCCTGGCTGATCATCCCGATGGCGGCATGCTTGGTCTATGAGGTTCTCATCCGCTATGTCTACAAACCCACGCTCTGGGCAGTGGATATGTCCACCATCTTTTACGGCACCCATTTTTTCATCGCCGGTGCCATGACCCTCTATCTGGGACAGCATATCCGGACCGACTTTTTCTACGGAAACTGGTCCACGAAGACGCAGTGCTGGGTGGATGCAATCTGCTATCTCTTCCTCTTCCTCCCGGGCATGGTTTTGTTCATCTGGCTGAGCTGGGACTTCTTCTCCGAATCCTGGGCGCTCAAGGAAGAACTGATGACGACCTGGAGACCCCCGGCTTACCCCTACAAATTGGTCATTCCCGTGAGCGGCTTCCTGATCGTGCTCCAGGGAATCTCGGAACTGATCAAATGCATCCAGACATTGGTGACGGGCGTGGATCACCGCTACAAGTCGGCGGCCCGCGAAGTGACCTGAGCCGGATGTTGCCGATCTGCGGCATGACCTCTGGAGTCGCATTTTTATAGAAAGAGTGCACTATTTTGTGCAGGAGGCGTAAATGAGCTTGGAAGTGTACGGCCTGATCCTTTTGGGCGGCCTATTCGTCTTTATATGCATCGGGTTTCCCATATCCTTCACGCTGATCACCCTCGGCGCGATATTCGGTTATATCGGGTTGGGACCCAAGGTGTTCCATTTGATGACCTTTTCGTTCTGGGGAACGATGATGGACACCGTCCTGGCGGCGGTTGCCCTCTTTACCTTCATGGGCTGCGTCCTGGAAAGTGCCGGACTCATGGAACGTCTGTTCCATGCGTTGCAGCTCCTCTCCGGTCGGCTCAGGGGCTCCCTCTACCTGGGAACCATCTTCACGGCAACGCTGTTCGCCGCAGCCACCGGCATCGTCGGCGCATCGGTCACCATCATCGGTCTGATGTCCGCCCCGGTCATGAAAAAGTCGGGTTACGATACGGGGATGTCCGCCGGAACGATCTGCGCGGGCGGGACTCTGGGCATTCTGATTCCCCCCAGCGTCATGCTGGTGGTCATGGGACCGGTGTTCCAGGTCTCCGTTGCGCGGCTCTACGCAGCCGCCATCATCCCCGGGATCATGCTCGCCACCCTTTACATTGTCTACACGATGGTACGGACGATGATCAATCCCCAGTTGGGTCCCCCCCTCTCCGATGAGGAACTCAACGTTTCCAGGGGCTACATCGCGCGCGAGTTTTTCTTCGGTCTCGTACCGCCGGCCGTTCTCATTCTCGTCACGCTGGGCTCCATCCTCTCCGGCCTGGCCACGCCGACGGAAGGGGCGGCCCTGGGCTGCGCGGGCGCGGTGGCGGTGACGGCGGGCAACAAACGCCTCACCTTCAAAATCCTCAAGGATTCGGCTTTCCGGACCGCCGAGACGACAAGCATGGTGATGATCCTCCTGGCGGCGTCCACGTTCATGGGGGCGGTCTTTTCCTCCATGGGAACACCCAAGTTCATCGCCGATGCGCTCCTGTCCTGGAACCTGCCGCCGTTTATCTTCATCGTCGGCATCCTGGTCGCCTGCTTCGTCCTCGGGTGGCCTCTGGAATGGATTCCGATCGTGGTCATCATCGTCCCGATCTTCCTCCCCGTTCTCCAGGGTCTCCATACCGACATGATCTGGTTCTCCATCGTTCTGGCCGTCACGCTGCAGACTTGCTGGCTCTCCCCTCCGGTGGCCCTGTCGGCCTACTACCTGAAGGCGATCATGCCGGAGTGGGAGCTGAAGGATATCTATCTGGGGATGATGCCGTTCATGGGATTGCAGGGGTTGGGCGTGGCCCTTATCTACATGTTCCCGCAGATTGCCCTGTGGCTGCCGCAATATCTGTTCGGATGAAAAATCGATCGGCGCGTTCCCTTTGGTTGGAACGCGCCATGCGGGGCAAGGTAGATCGGGTGGAAACGTTAATCGCAAGAATATGGGTTGGCCGAGGTCCGGCCAACCCATATTCTTTTCATCAATTTGAGGTGTCAGGATGAACAAGACGGGAAGGGCCGCCGTCATGACGGAGGCCAAGAAGGAGTTGGAGATCCGGGAGTATCCCTTGCCTGAAGTGGGTCCCGGATGCATGCTGGTCAGGATCACCTGCTGCACCATCTGCGGCTCGGATCTGCATACCTGGACGGGGAGAAGAAAATCACCGCTCCCGATCATTCTGGGCCACGAGATCGTGGGCAAAATCGTCGAACTCGGTGCGGGCGTGACGATGGATTCGGGCAACACCCCCCTGCGCGCGGGTGACCGCATCACATGGACCATCATGGACAACTGCGGGAAATGCTACTACTGCCGGGAAAAGGGACTGATGATGAAGTGCAGCCACCTGAAGAAATACGGCCACGACAGTTGCGCCGATTGGCCCCATTTCGTGGGAGGGTTCGCGGAATATTGCTACATCACCCCGGGCACGTGCGTCATCCGGATTCCGGACGAACTGACCGATGAGGAGGCCGCACCGGCGAACTGCGCGCTGGCGACGGTGGTGGCCGGCTGGGACGCCATCGCAGTCCGGCCTTTCGAAAACGTGCTCATCCAGGGGGCCGGGGCTCTGGGCGTCTACGCGGCTGCCCTGGCGAGCCACTATGGATGCCGCCGGGTCATCGTGTCCGATGTCATGGAGCACAGGCTCGATTTCGTGAAAAAATTCGGCGCCACCGATACGATCAATTCGAAGGAACTCACCGACGAGGAAGTGATCGACACGGTCAAGGAGCTCACGGGCGGGTTCGGCGTCGATGCCGTCATGGAGCTGGCGGGATTCCCCCCCCTGCTCCCGCTCGGCCTCAAATGCCTGCGCACGGGCGGACGCCTGGTCGAAATCGGTAATGCTTTCGCCGGCGCCGTTTTCAACTGCGATGCCTCGGATATCGTCTTCAGATGCCTCACGATCAGGGGCGTCCACAACTACGATACGGTCCATCTGCAGAAAGCGGTCGATTTCCTTCGGATGACCCGGAACCGCTTCCCCTTCGGCCTGATCGTGGGCGAAAGGGTCTCCCTCGACGAAATCAACGCCGGCTTGAAGATCGCCGAATCGGGGAAGACGATCCGCGTGGCCGTGAAGCCCTGATCCCCAAAACCCAGAATTCCTGGGAAGCCTCTGGAGCGGCTGGTGTCCGCGAAGAGGCTTTTTTTTTGCCTCCCGGGCTTCACGCCAAATTTTATTGACAAGCCCAAACCATCCAAGTATGAAAGGAGTGGCTTTTCAGGACAGGCCTCCTGGACAACTGGTCGGGATTGCCCGGAAGTTTCCTCTTCTCAATCTCATGTCCCCGGGAAGCAAAAAGGTCTGACGAGTTCAGGGAGCGTCATTCGTTGACACAACGGGAGCGAAAAAGCATGAACGTGAACCATCTGAGGGCGTTTTACGAGGTTGCGAAGGCAAAAAGTTTCACCCAGGCCGCGAAGCAGTTGAACGTCTCCCAGCCGACCCTCAGCATGCAGGTGAAATCCCTGGAGAAGCGCTTCGCCGTTCCGCTCATCAAACGGAACAAGAAAGCCTTCGAGCTGACCGAAGAGGGAAACATCGTTTTCGGCCATGCCGAAAAGATCTTCTCCCTCATCAACGAGCTGAAAAAGGAGCTGGAGAATTTCGAAACCTCCAACATGATCATCGGCTCAACGCCGTACATCTCAAATCACGTTTTGCCGGAAGTTCTGCTCGCCATGCGCGAGAAACACAGCGACGTGAGGGTCCAGATCTACACCGGTTTGTCCCAGGAGGGCCTCAACAAGGTGGTGGATTACGAATACCACCTGGCCGTGATCGGAAGATTGCCTTACCCGGACAATATCGTCTCGATCCCCATCCTGAAGTCGAAATTGTGCTTCATTTCGAAAGAGGACATGGGCCCGCGGGTCAGCCTTCACCAATTGGCGGACTACCCGATCATTCTGCCCGAGGAGGGATCGGCGACGCGGGATTACCTCATCCGCGAGTTCGCCGCACGGAATCTGACCATCACCAACAGCATCACCTGCGAAAACCCGCCGGCGATCGAGCATATGGTGCAGCTGGGGATGGGTGGGGCGTTCTTTCACCAGTTCACCATCCAGCGGGATGTCCAGGAGGGGCTGTATCACATGGCCGAAATCGAGGAGGAGCTGTACGTGGATTACGATCTGATCTTTTTGAGAGACCGCCGAAGCTCCAACATGGTGCGGGTGTTCACATCCACGCTGAAGAGGCTCCAGCGGACCCTTTCGAAATAGCGAAGCTCCCGTCCGACAAGGCAGGGCTTTCCGATGCACTCCCGGTCAAAATCAAGCCCCTACCGGCTCAGGCCGATGGCGACGACCCCCAGGCAGATCAGCGCCGCGCCCAGCAGTTTCTGCCGCCCGTGTTTTTCTCCGAGATAGGCAACGCCGCAATAGGCCGACAGGACGATACTCACCTCCCGGACCGCCGCTACGTAACTGACCTTGCTCATCGTCAGGGCGAAGAGGATCATCAGATAGGTGAATCCGCTCAGGAACCCGACGGCCATAATGGAGCCCTTGTGGCGCCGCCATTCCGACATCAGCCCATCCCTCTCGCGGATCAGCACCCACGGCGTGAGGAGCACCCAGGTCATCAGCATCATGATGTAGATGTAGACAGGCGGTGAGACCTGCCCCACGCCGACCTTGTCCACCAGCGTGTAGAACGCGATGGCAAGTCCCGTGAAGAGAGCCCACAGGGAAGCTCCGCCCCTCAGAGCGGCAAAAGGTTCCCAAAAGGCGGCGCCCGAAAAAGAGCGCAGATGGATGCAGTGGATGCCGCAGACGATGAAGAATATCCCGATCCCGCCGAGCAGGGCGATCTCTTCCCCCAGGAGGAGCACGGCCAGGAGCGGGACGAACAGGGGGCCCGATCCCCGTGCCAGCGGATAGACCAGCGAGAGGTCGCCCCGCTGGTAGGCGCACCCCATGCAGGTGAAATAGGCCGCGTGGATGACGGCGCTGGCAATGATGCAAAACCACCCTTTCGCCGGGATGGGCGTCTCCGGGAGAAAGTAGACGAGCATCGGAAGGAAGATGACGGCGCCCACCAGTTCGAACCACCAGGTGAAGACGATCTTCCGGTCGCTCTTCTTGAGGAGGTAGTTCCAGCCCGCATGCAGGAAGGCGGAGGCCAGGACGATGGCCAGGGCGAGGCCGCTCAATTCGACGCCCCCCGATTCCGGCTCCGGGGACGTGTTCCGATCCCTTCGGGCCTCCGGGACCAGCGCCCTCCCCCGATCTTATGGCCCGTCACAGGATCTGCTCCAGAATCTCCGCCGCATCCCGGACGAAGCCGGGGCAGCGCTCGGTGAAGAGTCCCTTCTGTTTCGCCGCCTCCCTCGCTTCCGGCGTGGTCAGATCACATCCCAGGAGCTCCCGGCAGAGCAGGGAGCCGTTGCGCGAGCGGAAGCGGTCGGTGAAATCGCGGACGCGGGCATAGTTCTTCTCTTTCGTCTCCTTGTCTTTCGCCTCCGTCTGGCCTTGTTTCAGGCCGATCGCCATCAGGGCGCCCGTGACGGCTCCGCAGACCTCTCCGAGGCCTGCCATCCCCCCTCCGAATGCTGACGCTGCCCGCAGCGCCACCTCTCTTTCCAAGCCGAGTTCCCCGCTCCAAGTGCAGAGAATCGACTGTGAACAACTGAACCCCTCCTTGAAACAGGCGACCGCCGCCTCGACCTTCTCGCTCATCGCACCTTCCCTTCCGTCCGTTCCAACGAGCTTTTCAGACGCTCGTTGTCCAACGGGCATGCCGGCTCGCCCTGCCCCTGCCGGCGGTCCACCCTTGGAATCCCCGTGCCTCATCATGAGGTCGTCAGGCGCAGGCCGGCAATTCCCGCAACGATGAGCAGGATGCTCGCAATCCGCATCGGGGCATGGGACTCGCCGAAGAGGAACATCCCGAGGACCGCCGCACCCACGGCTCCGATTCCCGTCCAGACGGCGTAAGCCGTTCCCAGGGGGAGCGCTTTGAGGGCCAGCGAGAGGAAATAGAGGCTCAGCGCCATCGCTACGACCGTGACACCGGCAGGTAAAAGCCGGGAAAACCCTTCTGTCTGCTTCAGGGCTACGGCCCAGACCGTTTCGAAGATGCCGGCAATCACCAGATAGAACCAGGACATTTCTCATCCTCATGACAGTACGGGGAAATTCCCCGGATAACTCCCCCTTTGCCGCCCATCGGGGCCGGGCAAAGGGGACCCGTTTTTCGCGGCGTATATAGTACGATCGGGAACCCGCGTCAAATGCAAATCACCGTCGCCAGAGAAATCTGAGCGAACCGCGATGCGTTCCAGCGGGAACCGGGGAGCGATGGCGGAGCCATCCGAAAGGCGGGCGGACACGCCCGGAATAGGATCTCCAAACGGATCACTCGACCCGGCGAAGCCTTCCCTGGCCCGACCGCTCATTTGACATTTGCCCATCGATCCATTATAGATACCCGCATGGAAAGTCCCGGACAGCCGGGATTTTTTTAGGGAGACCGGACTTTCAGGAAACGGGGGCGACATGCAGATACAGGACGTCTTTCACCACTACGGAAACGACCTCAAGAAGGTCGAGGAGCACATGGAGATGTACCTCCGTTCCGAGGTCCGGCTCATCCCGGAGATCATCCACCATCTGGTCGGCAGCGGCGGCAAACGCTTCCGGCCCCTCCTGCTCCTGGCTGCCGCCGACCTCTGCGGCTACCGGGGAGAACGCCGCTATCCGCTCTCGGCCATCATCGAGTTCATCCACACGGCAAGCCTTCTGCACGACGACGTGATCGACGAGGCGGAAACCCGCCGCGGAAAGGTTTCGGCGAATCACGTCTGGGGAAACGCGGCCAGTGTCCTGGTCGGGGACTTCCTCTACTCGAAATCCTTCAAGTTGATGACCGACGACGGAACCCCGGCCATCCTCAAGCTGATCTCCACGACGACCAACACCATGTCGGAAGGCGAGGTTTTTCAACTGATGAAGGCCGGCGACACCAATCTCACCGAAAAGGAGTACCTCCTGATCGTGGAGAAAAAAACGTCGATCCTGATTTCGGCAGCCTGCGCCATCGGCGCCATCCTCGGAAATGCCGCGGAAAGCCAGATCGAGGCGTTGACCCGCTTCGGGATGAGGCTCGGCACGGCCTTCCAGATCACCGACGACACCCTCGACTATGTGGCCAAGGAGGAGGAGTTCGGCAAGGCGATCGGACAGGACCTGAGCGAGGGGAAACTGACGCTCCCCCTCATCCGGACGATGCGGAAGTGCAACCCGGAGGAAAAGGCCTTCATCCGGACGGGAATCGAAACCAAGAATATTGAGGCAACGGAGGCGATCATGGCCCTGATCCACCGCTACGACGGCATCCCCTATGCGCTGGGAAAGGCCAAGGCTTGCATCGAAGAGGCGAGAGGGTTTCTGGCACCCTTTCCCGACTCGGACGCCAAAACCGCGCTCCTGACCATCGCGGGTTACATCATCGAAAGGCGGCTTTAATGAAGAGATCCGTCTCCATCCTTTGCGGCCTGCTGTTCATCCTCCTGGCTGCGGCGCCGGCGAGGCCGGCCTCGCCGGAAGAGTCGTTCCGGAAGAACTTCCCCAACATCCGGGTGGACAGTTTCCGCCCCTCCGCCGTGACCGGCCTGTACGAGGTGGTATCCCGGAATCAGGTCCTCTACTACGCGCCGGAAACCGAGTACCTGATCTTCGGACAGATGGTGACGAAGGAGGGGAAGAATCTGACGGACGAGCGCGTCAAGGAGATCATTGCCAGGGCGCTGAAGGAACTTCCCCTCGACAAGGCGATCCGGATCGGCTCCGGCACCCATCAGGTCATCGAGGTCACGGACCCGGACTGCCCGTTCTGCAGAAAAGGCTCCGCCTTTCTCGCTGGTGTGAAGGATCTCACCCGATATGTCTTCTTCTTCCCGCTGGCGATGCACCGCGATGCGGAGGCGAAGGTCCGCCAGATCTTCTGCGCGGAGGACCGCGGCAAGGCCTATGAGGAGGCGATGGCCGGCAAACTCGACGACATGAAATTCACCCCGTGCAAGTCCGCCGAGGCGGAAGATCTCCTCAGGTCCCACAAGGAGATGCTCAACCGCGCCGGGGTCTCATCCACCCCCATCTTCCTGATCGACGGACAGGTCGTTTTCGGGGCGGACATCCCGCGGATGGAAAGGATTCTGGGCGCCCAAAAATGACGAAAAACGCCGATACCTTGAACGAACGATACCTGGAGCGGTACGCCGACGTGCTGCTCTGGGGCCTCAGATCGGCCCGGCAGGGGCGATTTCGGAAGGGAGACGCGATCCTCATCCAGTACTGCCCCGCCGCGCTCAGGCTTGCGGAAATCCTCTTCCGAAAGATCGTCGAGGCGGGGATGAACCCTGTTCAACGGATGGGCCTCACCGTCGACATGGAGCGCGCGTTCTACGGGAAGTCGGACAATCGCCAGCTCGTTTTCCAGACCCCGGGCGAGAAGGAGCTCTACGGCAACCTCCACGGACGGATCTACCTGCATGCGCCCGATTCCCTGACCCACCTCAAGGAGGTCGACCCGGCCCGGATCGGGAAGGTCATCGTTTCGCGCAAGCCGCTCCGCGACATCGTCGAAAAGAGAGAGCAGGCGGGATCCTACGGCTGGACTCTTTGCACCCTGCCGACCGCGGAGCTGGCCAGCCAGGCCCGCACGACCATGGGAATCTACACGGAGCAGATCGTCCGGGCCTGCTACCTCGACCGCAAAGACCCGGTTGCCAAGTGGGAGGAGATCAAGCGCGACTCGATCGCAATCAAGCGATGGCTGAACAGCCTGAAGGCTGCCCTCCTCCATGTCGAATCCGCCCACTGCGACTTCCGGATCACCCCCGGCGAGGAGAGGCAATGGGCCGGGGTATCGGGCCACAACATTCCGAGCTTCGAATTGTTCGTCTCCCCGGACTGGCGCGGCACCGAGGGGACCTACTACGCGAATCTCCCCTCCTACCGGAGCGGAAACTATGTCGAAGGGGTGGAGTTGACCTTCAAGCGGGGGAGCGCCGTCGGAATCCGCGCCGAAACCGGCGAGGCGTTCACGGTCAAACAGCTTGCCATGGACCGGGGAGCGAAACGGGTCGGCGAGTTTTCGCTCACGGACCGGCGCTTCTCGCGGATCGACCGGTTCATGGCCGATACCCTGTTCGATGAAAACTTCGGCGGGGAGCAGGGAAACTGCCACGTCGCCGTCGGCTCCTCCTATGCCGACACCTATGCCGGCGATCCCGCCGCTCTGGACCGCGACCTGAAGCGGAAGCTGGGCTTCAACGACTCCGCCCTGCACTGGGATCTGGTGAACACCGAGAAGAAAACCGTGACGGCGCATCTCAAGACGGGCAGGAAGGTCGTCATCTATGAGAACGGCTGCTTCCGCTATTGACAGGCCGTTGACCAGGAGCGCTGCCCGCAAGCCGCGGGATCCGGATCGCACAGAATCCGGCCTGGTCAGGGAGAGGAGAAATCGGATTTCATGAAAAAGTTCCCGCAGTCCAGGCGGCGGATCCTGACGCTCCTGCTGGCTCTGGTCGGCATTGCCGTCACGCTCGCCTACATCGTCTGCCTGGGCGCATGCAGCGCCCTCAAAGGGGACATCCTCGGGATCGATCTGAAGTACCTCGGGATTTTCTATATGGCCGTGGTCTTCCTCCTCGCCTGGCTGCGGAAACCGCTCCTCTGCTTCCTGCTTCTCGCTTTCGGGGCGGGCGGGGAGATCTTCCTGATCGGCTATCAGGTAAAGAGCGGCGTCTATTGCCCCTTCTGCCTGGGGTTCGGGACGACGGTCCTGCTCGCCTGCGCGGTCAACTTCGACCGGAGTCGCAAGGCCTGGGCAGCCCTGGCCGCCGCCGCCGGGCTCCTCTTCTTCCTGCTCTTCTTCTCCGGGTCCACGACCCCCCTGTATGCCGCCGAGCCCGTCTCGACCGCATTCGGCCGCGGGACCGTCGAGGTCCGTCTCTACACCGATTACTTCTGCGGACCCTGCCAGGATGAGGAGAAGGAAGTGATCTCCGAGATCACGGAGCTCGTCGAAAAGAACGTCATCCGCGTCGTCTTCATCGACACACCCATCCACCGGGAAACCGTCTTCTACGTCGGCTATTTCCTCGCGGCTCTGAGCGCGAAGGGAGATCTCCGGCAGGCCGTGGCCGCCCGGGGTGCGCTCTTCGAGGCCGCGGGAAAGCGCGTCGACGGGGACAAGGCCATGGAGGCCTTCCTGAAGAAGAAGGGAATCGAGATCCGGCCGGCCGATACGGCGGCGGCCTTCAGGATCTTCAGCAACTACCTGAAGGAGGACCACATCGACACGACCCCCTCCTGCGTGATCATCGGCCCGCAGGGGAAGCAGACCCTGATCGGAAGAGACGACATCCTCAAGGGACTCCGCAGCCTCCGGAAGCCCGATGGCGGAAAGTAATCTTTCTAAGGGGGCAGGTCCGGGCAGGCTGCTCAAAAATGCCCAGATGCAAGGCGTGCAATGGTTCGACAGGCTCACCATGACAGAAGGCTTTTAGCCTGCCCTGGGTCTGCCGAAGGGAGCGATGAGGTTTGCAGCGCAACGCAGCAGATGAGCGTTTCGGAAACCCGCCCGCGCCGGCGGTGCTTCCCGGCAAGGAAGCCTTCGGTTTTTTGATTGCGCCCTCCGGCCCGCCTGCCGGGCGGGGCCGGAAGGATGCGCTCCCGGTCAGCAGCCTGCCGGTCAGTTCGTCAGGCTGGCGATCGGCGAGGGAATCTGTCCGCCGCGGCGGATGAACCGCGATGAATCGAGCCTGCTGATCGCCATGACCGGGGCGGCGCCCAAAAGCCCGCCGAACTCCACCCGTTCCCCGACCCGCTTCCCCGCCGCGGGAATGATGCGGACGGCGGTCGTCTTCTTGTTCACCATCCCGATCGCCATCTCATCGGCGATCAGTGCCGAGAGCGTCTCGGCGGGCGTGTCTCCCGGCACGGCCACCATGTCGATCCCGACCGAACAGACGCAGGTCATCGCTTCGAGTTTTTCCAGCGACATCGCGCCCGCCTCGACCGCGGCGATCATGCCGGCATCCTCGCTCACGGGAATGAACGCCCCGCTCAAGCCGCCGACGTAGGAGGAGGCCATGGCGCCGCCCTTCTTGACCGCATCGTTCAGGAGCGCGAGCGCCGCCGTCGTTCCCGGCGCCCCGCACGTTTCGATGCCCATCTCCTCCAGGATCGCCGCGATGCTGTCGCCGACGACCGGGGTGGGGGCGAGCGACAGATCGACGATGCCGAAGCGCGTCTTCAGCCTTTCGGAGGCCATCCGGCCGACCAGTTCACCCATCCGGGTGACCTTGAAGGCCGTCTTCTTGATGATCTCGGCGAGCTCCCCGAAATCGGCTTCCCCGCTCTTCTGCACGGCATGCAGGACCACGCCCGGTCCGCTCACCCCGACATTGATCACCGTTTCGGGTTCGCCGATCCCGTGAAAGGCGCCCGCCATGAAGGGGTTGTCCTCCGGTACGTTGCAGAAGACCACGAGCTTCGCGCAGCCGATGCTCCCCTGATCGGCAGTCAGTTCCGCCGTCCGCTTGATGATCCGGCCCATCAGCGCAACGGCGTCCATATTGATCCCCGCTTTGCTCGTGGCCAGATTGACCGACGCGCACACCTTCCCCGTCCCGGCCAGCGCCTCCGGGAGCGTCTCGATCAGGTGCGTGTCGCCAACCGTGAATCCCTTGTGGACCAAAGCGGAAAAGCCGCCGATGAAGTTGACCCCGGTCGCAGAGGCCGCGCGGTCGAGGGCCCGGGCCACTTCCGGAAATCCGTCCGCTGGGATGCCCGCCGCCACGAGCGATACCGGCGTGACGGCGATCCGCTTGTGGACGATCGGGATCCCCAACTCCTTCTCGATCGTTTCGCACACCGGCACGAGCTTTCCTGCCGCGACCATGATCTTTTCATAGATCCTGCGGCAGAGCGCGTCCGTGTCGCTCCCCGCGCAGTCCAAAAGCGAGATCCCCATGGTCACCGTACGGATATCCAGATGCTCCATCTGGACCATCCGGATCGTCTCGATGATTTCCTGCGGAGAATAGTTCATTCCCGCCCCCTATATCCGGTGCATGTAGCGGAAGACGTCCTCCCGCTGGAC
>JAJFTY010000158.1 GCA_021372695.1 Deltaproteobacteria bacterium | reverse complement strand
GACGTCGAAAATCACGATCTGCCGCTGCCGTCGCTTGCGGTTCACAACCTGACGAAGATCACGCAAGAGGCGATCATGAATGCACTGAAGCATTCACGGGCCACGCGGGTCGGCGTCTCGATCCGCGAAAAGGGAGGGGCGCTTGTGTTGGCCATTTCGGACAACGGCCGCGGGATCGGTTCCGGCGCGTCTTCGCAGAACCACTACGGCCTGAGGAATATTCAGCAGAGGTGCGACGAAATCGGCGCCAGCCTGCAATTCCGCTCGCAGCCGGGAATGGGCTTCGAAATCCGCGTCTCGCTCACCCCCGACCCCGCCGTCAAGGCGGATGATTGAGCTTGGCGGTCGCTTCGCCCCGGGAGTGCACCTGCATCTTTTCGTAGATCCGGCGGATGTGATTGTTGACCGTATGGACACTGAGGCTGAATTTGCGCGCTATCTCCTTGTAGGCATCCCCCTTGATCAGTTCCTTCAGAATCTCCTCTTCCCTCTCCGTGAGGCCGTAAGCCTTTCCATCCGGAAACGCCTGGAACTCCTGCAACACCCGTCTGGCCACCTTGCCGGTCAAAAACGATCCCCCGTTCAGGACCTCCCGGGATGCCGTGAGCAGATCATTTTTTGCGGTGCCTTTCAGCAGGTATCCTGAAGCCCCGGCCTTGATCGCTTCAATAATCGTCGGGGAATCCTCATAGATCGTCAGCATGATGATCTCCACTCCCGGATGCTTCGCCTTCAGCCTTCGCGTCGTCTCGATCCCGGAGATCCCCGGCAGATGGATGTCCATGAGGACAATGTCCGGGAGGCGCGACGTGCGGCCGATTTGGTCCAGGGCCTCTTCCCCCGAAGCGTAAACCGCTGCGACTTCCGTGGTTCCGCTCTTCAGGTACTCCCTGAGGAGATCCGATGCCGTGGGATTGTCTTCGACGATCTCGATGCAAATGGCGCCTTTTTCCATAGGCCACCCATACCTCTTCCCAAATCGCAATGCAAATGACTTATTTCAGTCACTTGCCGAATCAATTTCGATAAAGTATCGACACTCATTGAACAAATAGGACTCCGACCACCAGCTCACAGCGGTTGCCCGGTTGTTCAGTGCTTTCATTGAACAGTAACGCAGATGACCGCCCTCTCTTTTTGTGAGTCTCACAAAGGAGTAACGAACCATGCACAGCAAAAGCGCGTTCATCGTCATGGCGATCATTTCGTTGTTTCTATTCATGCGGGACCCTGTTTCCTCCGCGGAAGAGGCTCCATTGGCTGCGGCAGGGGCCTTTGACCGGAGACCCACATCCGGTCCCGTTGCGGGAGCCTGCGGGCCGTCACACGGACGCACGTTGGATGCTGCACCGGCGGCGGATCTTTGCCGTGCCGGGACGCCCTCCGACGTAAGCGGCAGCGGCCCTTGGGTCTGGGGCTGCGCGGGAACCGACGGCGGGGCATCCGCGGATTGCGTCGCGGCCCGCACACCCCTGGAAGGCGACATAAACGGCGACGGCGCCCTGACAACCGCCGATGCCGTTGTCGCCTTGAAGACGATGGCGAGGCTGAACGGGGACGGTATACCGGGGAACGTCCAGACAGATGAAACCGACACGGACGCGGACGGCCACATCGGTTTTTCGGACGCCATCTATGTTTTGCAGCGGTTGGCGGATTTGCGGAAGCCGCTGTCGACCTCGGCCGTCGGCTCCGTCACCCTGCCGGCCGGGATAGGGCTCACCCATGCGGACGTGCAGGTGCAGGCCTTCCTGGGAAAGGCGGCGGTCCAGGCGAACGGGACCTATGCCGTCACCCAGCCTGCCAGCGGTCTCGTCCTGGTCATGGTCACGGACCCCCAGGAGCGCGTGATCCTGATGGGCTATTGCGATGCCGTGGATCCGGGGATGGGTCGGCTCAGCGCCCTGAGCACGGCGACGGCGCTTATGTTTCTCGACATCGGCGGGCCAAACCTGCCCCCAGAAAACTGGAAGGAGGTCCTGGCCATGATCGAATCGGCCCAGACGGTGAAACATCTGGCCTCCGTGATCGAAGCCCGCCTGGCCGAGGACCCGGGAGCCCTGGACGCGGGCGATGCGGCCATCAAAGCCGCGATCGCGACGGCCCGGGATATCCTTGTGCCTGTCGAGGCGAGGGAGGCTGCCGCGCCCGCGGCCCTGTCCGCGGCCTTACCCGCCTCTTCCGCCGCCTCACGAACGCCGCTGGACACGACGCCGGTCCAGATCGCAGTCACGTCCGCAAATCCTTTATCCGGCATCCAGATCATGAGCGAAACCAACGGCGACGGCCTCGTCATTCAGAATTCGTACCGCAGGCACTGCTATTACTGGGTTTTTTACGCTGGCTACCAGGACCAGTCGGGCGCGGACCACCTGCTCTCCAGCGCCCTGTATGAAAAGGTTGCGAGCGGCTACCTGAAGTCCACCGCCGGACTGTCGGGCGTCATCGGGACATCGCTGGACTACTTTGTCTGGGAAAAGCTTCCCTACGATCCCGTCAAGGCCGATCCCATCGTCCTCGACAAAGCCCCGGCCGACGCCAAACACGGCTATTACAAGGTCGTGGCCGTCGGCGGCACGACGGTCGCGGGATTGCTGCCGCCGTCCTGGGCCATGGAAGACGTCAACCGCAACGACTACCTTGCCATGCAGACCCTGATGGGGGTCGTCTCCGTGGTGAAGGATTACTTCCTGCCGGTCGCTTTCGCCCTGTCGGCCAAGGACACGGTCAACATGATGGCTGGAAAGGATCTCGGCGAATTCTGCACCGTACTCGTGGGCTTTTTCATCAAGGCCGGCGTCAATATCGCCCAGAATATCGCTGCCAACGACTACGACGGCGCCGGAAGGGCACTGCTCAAGGCCTACCTCACGGACGGTGAGCTGCGAAAAGCCGTCTGCAAATTTGTGGCGTCCCGGCTGCTCAGGTATGTCCTCTCGGCGGAAAGGCTGGAACAGGTCTCCACTTCCGCCGAAATGTATGCGAAAATCCTGAAAGGCTTCGATATCGCCATGCTCGGCTGGGACCTGGGCGGCGTCACCAAGGACCTCGCCGTGTCGAACGGGTATGAATATTTCGACGTCGTCGCCGTCCCGCCGGACGTCCACGTGGAGCCGTCGTCCGCTACCCTGATCCCCAATTACGAAAAAACCTTCCACGCCGTCAAGGGAACCATCGCCGGCGACGCATTCGAGTACCGGTGGAGCGTCAAGGGCGCGGGGGGAGGAGGCCTTCACCGCGAGGGTGAAACGGCCATGGCCGGCGCCGTCACCACGAGCGCCCCGGCCGTCGTCTACAAGGCCCAGGCCGACCCGGGAGACAAGGCCGAGGATACGGTCACGGTCGAGGTCTACAGGAAGTTCGTCACCGACGCCGGCGTCGTGACCCAGTACGTCGGCACCGGCAAGGCGGTCGTCACCCTGTTGAACAGCCCGACCAACGGAATTCCGGTGGCCTACCATTTCACCGGACCCTACCGCTGGGAGAATTACGTCGTGTCCCTCGCCTATTTCACTTGGCCGGCCGTGGAAGGCGCTTATGCCTATGAACTCAGCGCCAGCGGGGCAAGGTACGCCTGGGGCGACCCGAGGCCCTTCTATACCTGGGGATACACGATACCGGCCCATTGCTATTGGACGCCGACACCGACCGGCGGGTGCGTCCATTACTGGGGTGCGGGACGCGAGCCGATCCCTGCCGGCTTCCCGATGCCGGAGATGCCGGAAGGCACGGTCGGCTATGGCTCCATCGTCCTGGACCGTGTGAACGACTCCGTGAATTACGCCGAATTTCTGGAAGCCTATGCCCCGGAGATCTACATGCAGTACCGTGATACCTACAGCGATGCGGTCATCTCGGCGGTGCCGAAGTTCTGGGGGCAATAGACCGAACGGCGGGTCGGGTTTCGCACCCGGTGCCGTGCCTCCGCGGCCCGTTTCGCCGCAGGCGGTGGGGGTGTCAAAGACCAGCAAAGCCGCCCGTCAGAGGGAGCCGATCCGACCCGGTAGATCCCCGGCGGGCCTGGGAGCACCGCGGGAATGGGAAAAGAGAGGCACATTGATGAGAACACGGTCCTGGGTGCTGATGCTGTTTTTGGTACTTTTACACTGCCCGGCCCTGCAGGCACAGACGCAATGGACCTGGAAAAATCCCTTGCCCCAGGGAAACGGACTCAACGGCGGTATCGCCCTTGACCCGCAAACCTATATCGCCGTCGGGGCAGCGGGCACTATCATCAAAACCACGGACCAGGGCGCATCCTGGCGGACGATCCCTTCCGGCACCCGATCCTATTTGTGGGGCGTCCATTTTGCAACGGCCGCCACGGGCGTCGCCGTCGGCGAACCGGGGACCATCCTCAGGACGACCGATGCCGGCGAAACATGGACGTCCGTTTCGTCACCCTACGGCGGACTCATTACGTCCGTTCATTTTCCCATCCCATCCGCAGGCTATGCGGCAGGAACCGGAGGCACCATCCTCAAAACCGCAGACAGCGGGGCTTCCTGGACGGCACTGGCCACCGGCACGACCCAAAATCTCTTTGGCATCTTTTTCAGCGATGCCCAAACCGGCTGGGCCGCCGGCGACAGCGGAACGATCATCAAAACGACCGATGGCGGCGCCAACTGGACAGCCCAGACCTCCGGCGTGGCGTACATGCTCCGGGGGGTGCAGTTTCTCGACGCCCAAACCGGCTGGGTCGTGGGCGGCTATGGAAGCATGTTCAAAACCGAAGACGGCGGCAAGACATGGACGGAAGAAACACTCAACGTTACCGCGAATCTAATGAAAATCACCTTCCTCACGCCCGATATCGGTTATATCCTCGGCACTTACGGACTCTTGGCCAAGACGATCGACGGCGGTGCAAACTGGACCGTTATTCCTACCGGGCAGACGAATCACTTCATGTGCGCCCATGTTTTTGATGAATCCACCATTGTCGCGGGTACGAGCTGGGGCAGAATCCTCAAATCGACCGACGGCGGCCTCCATTGGCAGGAAAAACATACGGAGGAGTTTATCGGCCTGCAGCAACCCCAGCAAAGCGTCTACTTTCTCGACAAGAACAAGGGTTTCATCGCCGGAACGGGCGGAATGGTCCTGGAGACGCCCTACATCCTGAAAGGCGACATCGACTGCAGCGGGGAGGTGGACCTGGCCGATGCGATCACGGGTCTGCAAATTTCGTCGCGCCAATCTCCGCAACTCGTCAATAAAGACCGAGAAGTCACCAACGACGGCAGGATCGGCATGGACGATGTGATCTGTATTCTGCAAAAAATCGCAGGCGAGAGGTCCTGATCGCACCGGGCTGCAACGCTTCGCGAAATCGGCCTCCCGACTCTCGGTGAGAGAGGGCACTGCCGATCGACGTCCGGTCGCACGATCGCGACGGCAACGGGAAGGGCTGCCGCTGAAGAGGTTTCCGGAGACAGATGTCGGCCGGGAGGTTCGGGTTACCGCAGGCATGAGCAGGCCCGCGGCCCATTTTGACGGTTATCGGCCCGCGCTCCGCTCGTAGAACCCTTTCTCAAAGGTGACGACGGTCGTCAAGTCATTCTCGACATTGATCGTGACCACGACGGGCCGGCCGGTGTCGTCGTCTTTCCCTGTCAGGCGGTAGGCTGTTCCTTTCTCGTCCAGAATCGCGAAGCCGTGCTCGGTCAACCGCTCCGCCGTCTCTGCCGCGCAGTTTCCCTGGAAGATGAAAGCATGCCCGGCCAGCGCTGCTTCATTTTCGTAAATGTAACCCGATTTCAGCAGGGGGCTCGCATCGGTGACGTGATAAAGCTCAACTTTCAGGCGGCCCATCACAGTGACTTCGTCGGGCACTCCCAGGATGGAAACCACCTCCGTCCTGGGCATCAGGACGCTCACCCGATCGAGGGCGGCGATGTCCGCAGCACAGGCCGTCACCGTCGGGGCAAAAAACAGGATAACCCACAGGATCATTTGCACGCTCTTTTTCATCCAATGCTCCTTTTCAGATCTGCACGACACGGGTTCGCCGTGTCGCGAAACGGTCAGTTACTTGAAGAGCACATCGAGAACCCCGACCAGTCCTGCCGGGTTGATACCGACGCCGACCGATGTGCTCGATTTTTCCTGGACCCTCGTCCCGTCCGGTGTCACGTAATTCCTGGACGAAGATGAAGTCTCCACCCTCTTCTCGATGGGCTTCACCTGGGTCAGCGCGGCGCCGGCACCCATTTTCAGGACCTCGCGGGCGAAATCTTTCCTGTCCAGGTGCGGGGCTTGGGCCTCTCCCGCAGGACGGTCCGGAGATGATGCTTCTCTTGACGCCGCAGGCGGCGGGGCAGAGTCGCCTCTGACCACTCCCCCGAGAGGCGTCAGGGTCACCTTGACGGCCGGCGGCGACAGGATGTAGGCCTCACCCGACTCCTCCTGCGCAGAGAAGGAGTTCATGCTGCTGCCGACCCCCATGGCGGGATTCTTGAAAAAGAGACCGGAATGGATGCCCGACTGGATCGCCTTCAGATAGACCTTGTCCTTTTGATACATCCTCTCGATCGTCACGTCCTCCTGGCGGTAGCTCTCCTTGACCAGGGTCAGGATATGGCTGCGGTTCCGTTCCAGCGAAACGGTGGTAGGCGTCACCCCGGCAGGCTGTCCGTTTGCGTAGACCTTGGCACCCATCGGGTTGGTCGATACCGGGATGTCCTGCTTCAGGATAGGGTTGCTGCAGCCGCTTGCCAGAAAGAGAGCGAGCACGGCCATGAAAACGAGTCGCGTGTAGCTTTTCATCGGTTCACTCCTGTGTGATTTGTCTGCACCGCCGTCCAAGGAAACTGCGGACCAGCAGGGATACGCTTGACTAACTGACTCATGTCGGCCTCCGGTTCCTGGCAATGCCCTCCCGGAGAACTGCGGCTCTTCACCGCATACAGATGCTCAAGACCTCGATGAGGTCCGTCTCCCCGTGCAGGACCTTGAGGATCCCCCCCTGGAGCAGGGTCTTCATCCCCTCGCCTGCAGCGTTTTTCCGGATGGCTGCCATCGATTTTCGGGTGATGATCATCTGCTTGATGTTGTCCGTCGCCATCAGCAGTTCGAAGACCCCCATCATGCCGCGGTAGCCGGTGCCGTTGCACGCCGGACACCCCTTAGGCCGGTAGAGCGTCAGCCTCTCGTCATAGGCGATGTCGAGCTGCGAAAAGGCACGCTCCCCGAAGTGATGCGCGAGTTCGTGGAATTCATCTTCTGCCGGATGGTAAGGCTCCTTGCATACGACACACAGCGAACGGAGCAGCCGCTGCGCGAGTACGCAGAGCAGGGAATCGGCGAATGAAAAGGGGTCGATCCCCATGTCGAGGAGCCGGACGATCGTTTCCGGCGCGTTGTTGGTGTGCAGGGTGGAGAGGACCAGATGGCCGGTGGTGGAGGCGTCGACCCCCATCTTCGCGGTCTCGTAATCCCGCATCTCGCCCACCATGATGATGTCCGGATCGGCCCGGAGGAAGGCGCGCATGGCGTTGCTGAAATCGAGGCCGATCTTGTGGTGAACCTGCACCTGGCGGATCCCTTTCTGCGTGATCTCGACCGGGTCCTCCACCGTCCAGATCTTCACATTGGGATGGTTGAGCATGTGCAGGGCGGCGTGGGCCGTCGTGGTCTTTCCCGATCCGGTGGGGCCCACGAGCAGGATCAAGCCGTAGGGCTTCTTCAGGATCGCCTTGAACCGCATGAGCGTCTCCGGGTCCATCTGGAGCTCGTCCAGGACCAGGATCTTCCCCCGGGTCAGGATCCGCAGGACCACGTCCTCCACATAACCCTGCGTGGGAATGGTGGCCACTCTGAGTTCGATCTCCCCGCTGTCCGGAACCTTGTGCTTGATCTTCCCGTCCTGGGGAAGCCTTCGCTCGGTGATGTCGAGGTTCGACATGATCTTGATCCGCGAGACGATGGCGGAACGGTACTCATAGGGGAGACTCCTGAAAAGGATGCACTCGCCGTCGATCCGGAACCGGACGTTCACGACGCGGTCCCGGATGTCGGGCTCGAAATGGATGTCCGACGCCCGGCGCTGATACGCCTCGTCGATCACGTCGTCCACGAGCTTGACGATGTTCTTGTCCGCCTCGGAGACGCCTTCCTCTCCGTTGACGCGGCTTCTTCCGGCAGACTCGGCCTTGAAGAAGTGGTCTATGTAGAGGAGGATGTCCTCCTTCGAAGCCATGCAGTACTCCACCGTCTTGGTCCGAAGCAGGCTTTCGATGGTGTCCCGCTTCAGGATGTTCTCCGGATCGTCGACCAGGACGCAGATCCGGCCCTCCCTCTTTTCCAGGGGAACCCAGAGCTCCTGCCGCAGGTAGTCGTACTTCAGCAGGGTAAGCAGGGTGTCGGGAACGGGACAGGTGTCGTCGAAGTGGACCTCGCGGTAGGCGGCGCTCTTGTCGGCCCTTTTCACGGGCCTTTCCGGATGGGAAGGCGGTCGCTTATCCGTTCTGGGCTGCATGGCATTTTCCCTTCCTGCGGCCGGCGTCAAGGACCTCGCGGAGGAAGCGGCCGGTGTAGGAACCCTCCGTTTCGGCTACCTGCTCCGGTGTGCCGGTTGCGATGATGCGGCCGCCGCCCGGCCCGCCCTCCGGCCCCAGGTCGATGACGTGGTCGGCGCACTTGATGATGTCCAGGTTGTGCTCGATGACGACGATGGTGTTCCCCATCCCGGCAAGCCTCATCAGGACGTCGAGAAGCTTCTGGATGTCGGCGAAGTGGAGGCCAATCGTCGGCTCGTCCAGGATGTAGAGGGTGTTGCTGTTCATCCGCTTTCCCAGCTCGCGGGAGAGCTTGATCCGTTGCGCCTCGCCGCCGGAGAGGGTCGTCGCCGACTGCCCGAGACGGACGTAGCCCAGGCCCACGTCGTAGAGGAGCTGGAGCTTGCCGCGGATCGACGGGATATTTTCGAAGAAGATGAGGGCCTGCTGGACCGTCATGTCGAGAACCTCGGCGATGTTCTTCTCCTTGTACCGTACCTCGAGGGTGTCCTGGTTGAACCGTTGGCCGTGGCAGACGTCGCAGGTCACGTAGACGTCCGGGAGGAAATGCATCTCTATTTTGATCAGGCCGTTCCCCTCACATGCCTCGCAGCGCCCCCCCTTCACGTTGAAGCTGAACCGGCCCGGCGTGTAGCCTCTGAGCCTCGATTCGGGAAGGCCGGTGAAAAGATCCCGGATGGGGGAGAAGATGCCGGTGTAGGTGACCGGGTTCGAACGGGGGGTCCGGCCGATGGGCTGCTGATTCATCAGGATGATCCGCTCGATCCCGCCCAGATCGGCTATCCGGCGGATCTTCCCGCCGCCCGTCTTCTCCTGGTTGAGCCGCCGGGCGAGCGCCTTGTAGAGGGTCTCGATGATCATCGTGCTCTTCCCCGACCCCGAGACGCCCGTCACCGCGGTGAAGAGCCCGACCGGGATCCGGATGTCCACATCCTTCAGGTTGTGCTCGTGCGCCCCCTCCAGGACGATGAACCGGCCCGTCGCCTTCCGGCGCCTTTCCGGCATGGCGATCGACTTCCGGCCCGAGAGGTAGGCTCCGGTGAGCGAATCCCCGCTGGCGCAGCACTCCGCCGGCGTTCCCTGGAATACGACCCGGCCGCCGTCGACGCCAGCCCCGGGACCGATGTCGATGATCTGGTCTGACTCCATCATCATGTCCTGGTCATGCTCCACCACGAGGACGGTGTTGCCCATGTCGCGGAGGCGCTTCAGGGTCGCGATGAGGCGGACGTTGTCCCGCTGGTGCAGGCCGACCGTCGGCTCGTCGAGGACGTAGAGGACGCCGACCAGCCCCGAGCCGATCTGGGTCGCGAGCCTTATCCGCTGCCCTTCCCCGCCCGAGAGGCTTCCCGAAGTCCGGTCCAGGCTCAGGTAGTCCATGCCGACGTCGAGGAGGAAGCGGAGCCGCAGGCGGATTTCCTTCATGACCCGCTCGGTCACCTGGACCTCCTGCGGGGTGAGTGGAATCTCCGTCAGGAAGGTGAGGCACTCCCGGACCGGAAGGCGGCAGACATCGAAGATGTTCTTGCCCCCGATGGTCACCGAGAGGATCTCCTGCTTCAGCCGCGCACCCTGGCAGGTGGGGCACTCGCGCAGGTTGATGTACCGGGACAGATCCATGCGGACGTGCAGGGAGGTCGTCTCCTTGTAGCGCCGGTCGAGCTGGTTGAGGACCCCCTCGAACGGGCGGGTGTAGAAATAGCGCCTCCCTCCCCGGTCGGCATAGAAGCGGATCATCTCTTCGCCCGAACCGTGCAGGAGCACGGCCCTGATCTTCTCCGGGAGCTTCTCGAACGGCATGTTGATGTCGAACTTGTAGTGGTCGGCAAGCGCGTCTATGGTCTGGAAATAGTGGAGCGAGTGGCGGCCCGACCACGGGACGATCGCCCCTTCGCGGATGGAGATCTCCCGGTCGGGGACGACCAGTTCCTCGTCGAAATACATGCGGGTGCCCAAGCCCCCGCAGTCGGGGCAGGCCCCGTAGGGCGTGTTGAAGGAGAACATCCGGGGGGCGAGGTCCGTAATGCTGATGCCGCAGTCCGGACAGGCATACCGTTCGCTGAAGAGAACCTCCTCGCCGCCGGAAACGGAAACGCGGACAAGCCCGTCGGACAGCCCGGCGGCCGTTTCCAGCGAGTCGCGCAGCCGCTTGCGGATCCCCTCCTTGACGATGAGGCGGTCGATCACCACATCGATATTGTGCCGTTTGTTTTTGTCCAGAAGGATCTCTTCGGCAAGCTCCCGAATTT
>JAJFTY010000156.1 GCA_021372695.1 Deltaproteobacteria bacterium | reverse complement strand
GGCATTGTCGTGGACGATCTTCGATTTTTCAGGGGCCGGCAGTTTGGGATCGTGGATCGCCTCCAGGAGCTTTTCGGGGGCGACGTGCGGTGTCGGGTTACCCGGGCTTCGGCCCGGCGCATGATCCGCCCTCTTCCGTCGATTTTCGCCTCTGACGGCCGATTCCGGCAGGGTCTTACTCTTTTTGGGATCGATCAAAAGCTCGGTGATGCCGGCGTCGACGATCTTTCTGATCTGTGAAGGGGAGTCGACGAGAAACTTGTTCCGCAGGAAAGGGTGCGCATCCCAGGAGAGGGGGATGTGGATGTACATCCCGAGCCGAAGGTCGCGGACGGCAATCTTTTTCAGCGCTTTCGTCTCATCCATCGGCATCCGACCCGGCGTCTCCTCTCATCCCACCGCATGCTTTCGAAGAGCAGCTCGGTAGAGTCTCGTCGACCTGTGCGAAGTCGAGTTACGATTGCTGCAGCGTCAAAAGGTACTCTTTCAGTGCGTTCTCCGGCTGAGTGCCGGATTCCGTCGTTTCCGAATTGGCGAATTGGAGGCCGATCATCATGCTCTCCTGATCGATCTGGACCTTGCGGACAGCCGCCTTGAAGACCGTCGCTGCCCCCTGATCGTGCAGAAACAGGGAAAGGGCGACCTCGTCGAAGATTTTGAGGTCAGGGAAACCGTGCTGACCCGATCGGTTGAATTCGAAACTGCACCCCCCCATGCTGATGTTCGAGACGATTCCCTTGTTGATCCAGCCGTCAAAATTGACCTCGGAGGCAATGATGCAGGGAATCCGTTCATGCTTGCGCAGGTTCATGTTCTCGAACGATTCCGGATAGGAAAGAATCGACAGGCGATAGGGCTCGGCAATGACGGAGAGCAGCGTGCAATGGAAGGCATACACATGGCCGGAGAAAAGATAGCGGATGATGCCGTGATTCTTCTCGAAGAGTTTGGTCTTGATGCCCATGAGTGGCGGGGTCCGGATGATGATGAAGTTGCCGCAATCCATGCCGATCAGGCGGCTCTGCGACGAGCCGAGACCCTCGAACTGAATCTGAAGCAACATTCCCACGGACATCCCGGGGAGTTCGACAAAATCGTTTTTCTTGCGAATCGGTTGCAAGCCCTGCAATGGCGCCATATCCAGCCTCTGCTCACGTCATGATTCCGGGCAATGCCCGCCCTTGCCGGCCCGGGCTACCCTCTATATCGGCATATCGTCGGGATTTCTTCAGTCCGCTCTGCTCTTTTCTCGCCGATCGAGAATCTCCGCGAGTACGGGCAGCAGAAGCAGGCCGAAAGGAAGGATAAAGATAATCAAGGCGGGGACATAGAGGGACAGACGTCTCAAATGGGATTTCAGTTGGATGATCTCCGTCGGGGTCCATTCGCCCTTGTTGTTTCTGCGCTTCATCAGCAGTTGCGTGAAATCCGAAAAATGCTGACCCTCCCGCAGGATCAAGGCCCTGTTCTTCGAGAGGTGCCGTTTCAGAAGCATCGCGATCATCGCAAATCCTTCTATGACTACTCCGACAATAATATATGACAAAGTCGTCATTCCGGCGAAAGCCGGAATCCAGACGTCGTCCCGGCGAAAGCCGGGAACCTGTAATGACTGGACGCCGGATCAGAGCCTGCCCCGGACCCGATCCGGGGTCCGGCATGACGTTCTATCAGTCCGATGAATAGCGCCTGCGGAGGACCGCTTTCACGATCTTGCCCGCCGGCGTCTTCGGGATCTCCTTCACGAAGTGGACCCGGCCGGGGCACTTGTAGGCGGCCAGGTTCTGCCGGCACCAGGCGATCAGTTCCTCCTCGCCGGACTCCTGCCGGCAGGCGACGACCGCCTCGACCCGCTCGCCGTGCATCTCATCCGGCACGCCGATCACGGCGCTCTCGAGGACCTTCGGGTTGGCCTGGAGCACCTCCTCGACCTCGCGGGAGTAGACCTCCTCTCCATCGGTGCGGATCACATCCGCCTTCCGGTCGACAAGATAGAGGAAACCGTCGGCATCCCGGCGCCCCATATCGCCCGTCCGGAAAAAGCCATCCCGGACAGCTTCATCAGTCTCGCCCGGCATCCGGTCGTACCGCTCGAAGAGATTCCCCCGGATCGCGATCTCGCCGATCACGCCCGGCGGGGCTTCCGCCCCTTTCCGGTCGATGATCCGGACGTCGGTCAGCGTGAGCGGCCGGCCGATGGATGCCGGTCTTTCGAGCGCCTCGGCCGGGCGCAGGATCGTGGCGCCGGGAGAGGACTCCGTCACGCCGTAGACATCCATCATGGCCGCATTCGGAAACAGACCCAGGACCTCTTTCCGGGATTCCCGGGTCAGGGGCATCGCGCCGTTCGCGATCAGCCGCACGGAACTGCGGTCGTAACGGTCGATCCCGGGATGGCGGAGCAACTGGAGCCACATCGTCGCGGGCCCCCAGATCGCAGTCACCCCCTCGCGCTCGACGGCCGAGAGCATCTCCGCCGGATCGAAACGGCGGTGGATCACCGCAGACGCACCGAGGACGATCCCAGGCAGGAGCATGCAGTTGAGCGTGGCCGGGTGGAAGAGCGGCGGGATGATCTGGAGGACGTCCCGGCCGGAAAGCCCGTAGTCGATAGCGCAGGTGAAGGCGTTGAAGAGGCAGTTTCTGTGCGTCAGGAGAGCGCCCTTGGGGATCCCCGTTACGCCGGCCGTGTAGAGGATGAGGCCCGGGTCATAGAGCCCGGCCGTTTCCGCCGGTTCCTCCTGCGATGCCCCGGAAAGAAGCTCTTCCCAATCGTGGCTTCCCCCCCGGCCGTCGCAGATGTGGATCCGGACGGTTTCCAGCTCTTTCCGGATTTCGCCGATCCGGTCCGCAAAGAGGGGTGCGTGGAGGAGCGCCCGCGCTCCGGCGGCGGCGATCTGGTGGCTCAACTCCCGGGCAACGAGGCCAAAGTTCAGGGGTACGCCGACCCCGCCGGCCTTGGCGATGGCAAACCATGCCGTGACGAACTCCGGGGAGTTGAGGTAGAGGAAGGCGGCCCGGTCCCCCTTCCCCAGCCCCAGCCCGATAAGCGCATTGGCAAGGCTGTTCACGCGCCGGTTCAGCTCCCAGTAGGTGATCCGTCCGTTTTCGAAGACGATCGCGGTCCGGTGCGGGTGCTTCTCCGCGGTCAGGCGGAGCATGTCGCCGATGCTGTCGATGTTCCCCCGCATCACGTCCCGACCTTCGCGGCCATCTTCGCCCGGATGTCTTCGCGCAGGCTCTTCTTCAAAATCTTGCCCACGGGATTGCGCGGGATGGCCGCCACGATCTCCAGGCGCTCGGGGATCTTGTAGACGGCGATCCCCTGTTCCTTCATGAAGGCGACAATCTCCGCAAGCGTGACCGTCTCGCCCAGCCGCGGGACCACGTAGACGCAGGTCCGCTCGCCCAGGATCTCGTCGGGCATGGCGACCGCCGCCGCATCCTGGACCTTGGGATGGCCGAGGACCATGTTCTCCACCTCCTGGGCGCTCACGTTGAAGCCGCCGCGGATGATGATGTCCTTCGACCGGTCGAAGAACCCGACGCAGTCGTTGTCCTTGACCTGGAAGAGATCCCCCGTGTTGAAGAAGCCCTCCCGGTCGAACGCCTTCGCCGTCAGGTCGGGGCGCCTGTAGTAGCCGGGAATCACGTTTGGCCCACGGTAGAAGAGCTCGCCGACCTTGCCCTCTTCGGTCACCTCCCCCTTGGTCACGGGATCGACGACCTTCATGTCGATGTGGCGGAGGAATCCGTCGAGATTCCAATGTGACTCCTTTTTCCCGAACTGCGGGAAGTGGTCGATCCGCATCTCCATGTCGGGGATGTGGAACGGGCCGGCGATGTTCCCGGTCCCCTCGTTCTGACCCCAGATGTTGCCGAACTCGATCCCCCAGCGGCGCTTGAGCTCCTGCACGGACCAGAGGGATGGCGGCGCCGCGCCGATCGTGATCGCCCGCGCCTTGGAAAGGTCGAACTGGTCAACCTTGGGATGCTTCAGGAGTGCGTTGATGACGGCGGGAACCAGCAGGGTGTAGTGGATCTCCTCCATGATCATCTGGAGGATGAAGGTCGGGCCGTCGAAGGGGTGGTGAAGGACGAGTTTTCCTCCTCCCTTGAGCCATTCGACGAAAACGGTCCCGATGGAGGCCATGTTGACCAGGGGGCCGGCGGTGATGAGGTTGTCGCCCGGAAGGATCGGGGCGGACTCGAAGCAGAGAGAGGCCTGGAAGAGCCAGTTGTTGTGGGAAAGCGGGCATCCCTTGGGCTCCGCCTCGGTGCCCGAGGACCAGCAGAGGGTGAAGACGTCGTTGGGATCGATCCGGATCCCGTCCAGCTTCCCGGTGACTTCGCCACCGGCCATCTCACGGATCTCCGGAAGGGTGAGGAGATGCTTGACCGAGGCATGGTTCGCCTGGATTTTCCGGGCCATCTCCCCGTGGCTGTAGCCGCCGAACTCCTCTACGGTGATCAGCGCCGCGGCACGGGTCATGCCCGCGATGAAATTGAGTTCCGAGAAGCGCCACTGCATCGGCATCGGGGAGATCACGGCGCCCGCCCGGGTGATCGCCAGATAGAGCATCGCCAGCTCCCAGGTGTTGGGAAGCTGCACCATGATGATGTCGTCTTTGAGGATGCCCTGGGCGAGGAGTGCTTCGGCCGCGGCATCGATGGCCCGGTCCAGCTCGCGGTAGGTGAGCCGTTCAGGCTTCAGGCCGACCAGGGCCTCCTTGTTCAGCGGATCGACAAGGCAGACCTTGTCCGGCTGCGTGTGGACATGCTCCTTGAAATAGTCGATGAAGGTCTTGTCTCCCCAGGCACCCGCTTCCGTCCACTTCCTGATCATCTCCTGCGGCGCTAAGATCATGGTCCCCCTCCTTGATTCAAGCTGCGTTCAATGACGTTCGGTCCAGTTGACGAGTTGACCTTTCCTGTTTCTCACCCCCTCCGATCAATCCACACGCCCTGCTTCCGCAGGAACGCCCCCCCCCCCCTCTTCCTAACGGGCTGTCATCCGGATGGCTCCGTCGAGACGGATGCACTCACCGTTCAGCATCTTGTTCTCGATGATGTGACGCGCGAGCGCGGCATACTCCTGCGGCCGTCCGAGGCGCTTCGGGAAGGGAGTCGTCTGGGCCAGTTGAACCCGGACGCTCTCCGGAAGGCCGGCCATCATGGGGGTATCGAACAGACCCGGAGCGATCGTCATCACCCGGATTCCGTAATCGGCGCACTCCCGGGCGATCGGCAGCGTCATCCCCGCGACCCCGGCCTTGGAGGCACTGTAAGCCGCCTGGCCGATCTGGCCGTCGAAAGCGGCCACGGAGGCGGTGTTGATGATGACCCCCTTCTCCCCATCCTCATCGGCCGTGTTCTTGACCATCTGCTCCACGGCAAGGCGGACGATGTTCAGGGTGCCGACGAGGTTGATCTGAACCACCCGATTGAAAAACGCCAGGGACATCGGCCCTTTTTTGGAGAGCACCTTCCCCGGATCGGCGACGCCGGCGCAGTTGATCGCGACATTGATCCTCCCGAAGGCGGCGACCGCTTTCGCCACAGCCGCGGCACCGCTCTCGTCGCTCGTCACGTCCCCTCCGACGAAGATCACGTTCGAACCCAGTTCGGCGGCCAGCTTTTCACCCCGCTCCGTGGCGATGTCGAGGATCGCCACCTTCCCTCCCAGGGCGGACAGGCTCCGGGCACACGCCTCGCCCAGACCGGATGCGCCTCCCGTGATGATTATCATTGCATCTTTGATCTGCATGGTACCTTCTCCCTTCTTTGTACTGTGGTCTCCCATTCTCCGCCCATTCGTCCCACCGGATGAGCGCCCCAATTGTGTACCTTCATGCATGAAACGGAACAATTTTTCAAGGCAAAAGAAGGCAGAGAGAGCGGCAAAATTTGCGGATTTCAAAATGGATTGACCCGAACTGCCCCCTGCACGGCCGGTCGAATTTGACTTAGCGGTGTCGAGTCACTAACATTTATTCTGTAAAGGGAGAACTGGCGTCCGCCCGTTCAAGAGGGATGCAGCCCATGAAATGGGAGAGGAAAGAGCGATGTCGAATCATCAACCCGCCCCGGCGGAACTTCCGCGGGGGATCGATCTGCTCCACGATCCGACTCTGAACAAGGGGACCTCCTTCACGGCGGCGGAGCGGGATGCGCTCGGATTGCGCGGCCTGCTTCCCCCCCGCATCTTCACCCAGGCGGAACGGGCCTGGCATGTGATGGACAATATCCGCTGCAAGGAAAACAACCTCGCAAAATACCTCTACCTAGTCGGCCTGCAGGACCGCAATGAAAAGCTCTTCTATCGGGTGCTGATCCGGAACATGACCGAGCTCAGCCCCATCGTCTACACGCCGACCGTGGGGCTCGCCTGCCAGGAGTACAGCCGGATCTTCCGGCGGCCGCGGGGCATTTTCATCTCGAAATACGATCGGAACCGCGTCGAAGAGTGCCTGCGGAACTGGTCCCATCGGGAGGTCCGCGTCATCGTCGTCACTGATGGCGAACGCATCCTTGGGCTGGGCGATCTCGGAGCGAACGGCATGGGAATCCCGATCGGCAAACTGTCGCTCTACACGGCCTGTGCGGGGATCGATCCGGGTCTCTGCCTGCCGGTCATGATCGATGTCGGGACCAACAACCCCAAAGTATCGGGCGACCCCTGCTACATCGGACTGCCCGAACCGCGCCTGCGGGGCGAGGAATACGACGCGCTGATCGACGAGTTCATGGCGGCCGTGGCCCGGACATTCCCCCGCGCGATGATCCAGTTCGAGGATTTCGGGAACCTGAACGCCTTCCGTCTGCTGGAGCGGTACCGGGACCGCTACCGCACGTTCAACGACGACATCCAGGGAACCGCCGCGATGACGCTGGCCGGACTCTATTCCGCGCTGCGGATGATCGGCGGCAGACTGGATGAACAGCGGATCGTGATCCTGGGCGCGGGGAGCGCCGCCGTGGGCATCGGCAACCTGATCGTCTCCGCGCTGACCGGAGAGGGCCTCTCGGCAGGCGAAGCCCGCCGCCGCTGCTGGTTTCTCGATTCCAAGGGACTCGTCGTCTCCGGCCGGACCGACCTCTCCGAGCAGAAGCGCCGTTTCGCCCGGGACGATCCCCCCCGGCCGGATCTCCTTGCGGTTGTCGAGGCGGTCAAGCCGACGGCGATCATCGGCGCATCGGGCCAGCGCGGCACCTTCACGCGGGCCGTCCTCGAGGCGATGGCCCGGATCAACCGGCGCCCGATCGTCCTTGCGCTTTCGAATCCGACCTCCCGGTCGGAATGCACGGCCGAAGAGGCCTATCGGTTCACGGAGGGACGGGCCGTCTTCGCGAGCGGTAGCCAGTTCCCGGAGGTTGCGATGGACGGCCGGACCTTTGTGCCTGGCCAGGCGAACAACAGCTACATCTTTCCCGGCGTGGGGCTGGCCATTCTCGCCACCGAGGCGTCGCGCGTCACGGATGAGATGTTCGCAGCGGCGGCCCGGGCCCTGGAGGCGCAGGTGACGGAGGAGGATTTCGAGGTGGGGCGGATCTATCCGGCCCTCTCGCGGATTCGCGAGGTATCGGTCGAGATCGCGCTCGCTGTCGCCCGGATCGCCTTTGCCCAGGGCCTCGCGGCGATCGCGGAACCGGCCGATCTGGCCGGCCACATCCGGTCGAAGATGTACGACGCCGTCTACAGGTCTTATGTGTGAACGGACAGGCCCCGGAAGGGCGCCGCCGTTTTGGTTTGCACCGTCATCGGACGGAGGGTTGTATCGGGAAGATTGAGCCCTGGGGAAAGCCCGGGGGGAGATGGAAACCACGTCGCGGGGCGGGCCTTCATGCGGGTGCGCCCGGACAAAGAACCTCTCATGGAGCGATCATGCGCCTCTGGACAGTTCATCCAAAATATCTGGACCGGGCGGGCCTTCTCGCCCTCTGGCGCGAGGCCCTGCTCGCGCAGGCCGTCCTCAAGGGGAAAACCCGCGGATACGTGAATCACCCACAATTGGTCCGTTTCCGGAACCACCCGGAGCCCGTGAGGGCGATCGGCGCGTATCTGAAGGGGGTTCTGGACGAGGCGGAAAGACGCGGCTACCGTTTCGACCCCGCGAAGATCGGCCCCCGCCGCAGGGTTGCAGCCATCGCCGTTACGCAAGGACAGCTTCTCTACGAGCGGGACCATCTGCTCGGGAAGCTCGCGGCCCGCGATCGCGCCGCGGCCCTGATCCTGGCAAAAACCGACAGCCCGGATCCCCATCCGCTCTTCACGGTCCAGCCGGGTGGCGTGGAGCCGTGGGAGAAGGTTCCCGCGGTCGGAGGCCCGTACCGGGCTGCGGGCCGTAGCCCCAAACCGACGTGACTCGGTGCGGATGAAAGAGGCTGTACGGTGGGGAGGGCCCGGGCCTTAGGAGGGGCCGGCCCCTCCCCGCATCGGCCGGTCCGGCTCAATAGTTCTCGGCCAGGACCTCGTAGTAGGACTGAGGGTGCTTGCAGGCGGGGCACTCCTTCGGGGGTTTCGTCCCGTCGAAGATGTAGCCGCAGTTGGTGCAGTGCCACTTCACCGGCTCGGCCTTCTTGAAGACCTTCTTCAGCGCGATGTTTTCGATCAGCTTCCGGTAGCGCATCTCGTGAAACTTCTCGACCTTGGCAATCTGTTCGAACGAACGGGCCACATCCGAAAATCCCTCGGTCTTGGCCGTTTTGGCGAAGTCCGCATAGAGCGTCGTCCACTCCATGTTTTCGCCGGCCGCAGCCGCTTCGAGGTTCACCTTCGTCGTCCCGATCATGCCCGCGGGATAGCCGGCGGTGATCACCACCTCGCCCCCCTGGAGATGCTTGAAAAACACCTTGGCATGTTCCTTCTCGTTTTCCCCGGTCTCCATGAAGATGTTCGCGATCTGCTCGAACCCCTCCTTCCGCGCTGCGCTCGCCCAGTAGGTGTAACGGTTCCTCGCCTGGGACTCGCCGGCGAAAGCGGCGAGCAGATTCTTTTCGGTCTCCGATCCCTTGAATCTCTTTGCCATCTCTCCATCACCTCCTCAAAAGATTTACGATTCTCTTCGGCCCTGGCCGCATGCCGTCGCGCCGACCCAAAGGCGGGCAAAAGAGGCCGACAGGCGCATTATACGGAGCAGCCGGACAATATGCAAAGCAATCTTCCGGGCAGGTGGTGACTCAGAGTCGACCGCAAGGATCAGCCTCGACTTGCGCTCAGAGATATTTTTCGACTCGAAAAATCTCTAAATTGCGCCACGCAAGGCATCCTTGCGCCAAAATGAGGCAACACCTCCCGGTACACATTCCTGCTGGAAAATGCGGGAGAACTGTGACACCTTCGGACGGCCGGGATGAAGGGACCGGCTACTTCAGCATCGACGGGAAGCGAATATGAAATATGTGGGAGCCCACGTGAGCGTCGCCGGAGGGGTCGGAAACGCTCCGCTGAACGCAGCGGAAATCGGCGCCCGGGCCTTTGCGCTCTTCACCAAGAATCAGCGCCAGTGGGCGGCGAAGCCCCTCGGAAAGGAGGAGATCGCGCTCTTCCGCAGGAATTGCCACGAAAAGGGGTTTGAACCGGCGCACATCCTCGCCCACGACAGCTATCTGATCAACCTCGGCCACCCGGGGGCGGAGCCCCTGGCGAAGTCCCGCGCCGCCTTTCTGGATGAGATGCGGCGCTGCCAGTCGCTCGGCCTCCCGCTCCTCAATTTTCATCCCGGGAGCCACCTCGGCCTCCTGACCGAGGAGGCATGCCTCGCCCGGATCGCCGAATCGATCGCCCTTGCCCTCGACGCGACCCGGGGGGTGACCGCCGTCATCGAGAACACGGCCGGACAGGGGAGCAATCTCGGTTTCCGTTTCGAGCATCTCGCCCGGATCATTGAGCTGCTGCCCGACCGGAGCCGCGCGGGTGTCTGCCTCGACACCGCCCACACCTTCGCCGCCGGCTACGACCTGCGGACCCCCGAAGCCTTCGCCGCGACCTGCGAGGAGTTCGACCGGGTCGTCGGATTCGGTTATCTCCGGGGCGTCCATATGAACGACTCCAAGGCGGCGTTCGGAAGCCGCGTCGATCGCCATGCACCCATCGGAAAGGGTCAGATCGGACTGGAGACATTCCGCCTCATCATGAACGACAGGCGGTTCGACGGGATTCCCCTCGTCCTCGAAACCCCGGAGAGTGAACGCTGGGCCGAGGAGATCACACTTCTCTACAGCCTGATCGGGACGCGGAAGAAATAGCGGATCGACGGAACGCGGGAAGCGAAGGCCTCACGGCGAGATGCGGTTCCGGCCTTCGTTTTTTGTCTTCTCGAGGGCTTCCTCCGCCTCGGCCAGGAGCTCCTTTCCCATCTGCCCCTCTTTCAGGGTGGCCAAGCCGATGGAGATCGTCGGGTGGGGAATCGAGCTTCCGCCCGGCGTGACGGGCACCGCATCCCTCACCCCGCGGTGGAGCCGCTCGCCGATGTCCCTCGCCGCATCAAGGCCCATATCGGGAAGGATAACGACGAACTCGTCGCCGCCATAGCGGGCGAGAATTTCGGCGGGGCGCAAATGACCCGAGAGGGTCAGTGCCATGGCATAGAGCACCCGATTCCCGTAGGCGCGGCCGTAATGGTCATTGAAAGCCTTGAAATGGTCGATGTCGATCATGATCACGGAAAGGGGCTGCGCGCCCACGGTCGCCCGCTGGACCTGCCGGTCGAGGAGCATCTCGAGCCAGAAGCGGTTGTGAAGACCGGTCAGGGCGTCGACTGAGCCGTGCCGCCGGTAATCCGGCTTCATTTCCCGGCTGTCTTCAGAGATCACGGCATCGGCGTGCCGGAGCCGCTGGGAAAGCCCGACCAACAGATTGCTCGCGGCCGCATGGGAGGAGTTGACCAGGGACCAGAGGATCTCCTCTTCCATCGCCAGGAGCCGAACGGGCTCTGCGGCCACGACAAAGGCCGAGGCCGGCTTGTGGTCGATGACGGACATCTCGCCGACGCTCTCGCCGGGGCCGAGGATCGCCGCCGGCGGCTCATCCAGCGACGCCAGATGGATCCGGACATGGCCCTCCAGCAGGAAATAGATGGTCCGGTTGTCCTGCCCGGCGGTAATGAGCACCTCTCCCGCGTCCAGAGACCGCAGGGTGCTGGCGTCGAGAATCCCCTTGATGGAATCCAGGTCCACGGACTGGAAAAGCTGGATCTGATCGAGTTCCTCTTTCCTGAATGGCTCCATCGCCGCTCTCTCCTTCTTACAGCCCGTCCGCCGGAAAAGAAGCGGAAGGCAGGGCCGCTTTCAACCGATATCGAGAATCAGGGGTGAATCTTCTTGAGCAGCCAGGCCATGTTCTGCCCCAGGACCTTCATCGTCTGAAGCCCCTCCGCGTCTTTTTCCGCATCGCCCGGCTCGCGGCCGATGCCGACGTTCCAGTACTCAGACCCCACGACGATCATCTCGCCGATCAGGAAAAAGAAGTTGAGGGAGCTGAAGGCGTGCATCGCACCCGTTCTCCGGACGGCCACGACTCCGGCTCCGACCTTTCGCTTCAGCATGTTGTCGTTTGCGCGCGCCGTCATGCCGGCCCGCTCGATCAGCGCCTTCATCCCGGCGGAGACGTCGGAGAAGTAGGTCGGGGAACCAAGGAGAATGCCGTCTGCCGCCCGCATTCGGTCGATGCACTCATTGACCATATCGCCGGTGACCACGCAGTGGCCGTCGGCCCGGTCGAAACATTTGTAGCAGGCGCGGCAGCCGGGAATGCTCTTCCCCGCGAGCTCCACGAGTTCCGTTTCGATCCCTTCCTTCCGCAGCTCATCCAGAGCCGCGTTCAATAGGATGGCCGTATTCCCCTTGGCGCGGGAACTGCCATTGAATGCGACGACTTTCATGACCACCCTCCTGGGTATCCGATCGCATTGGGGAGAGAACGGCAATCCTGACCGCTTTCCTTACCATCCGCTCCGCCCGAGGCCGGCCTGACCGGCAGGTTCAAAAAGCTTTTGTTTGAAGGATTCTGTCGGCTTATAGCCAATATCTCTCGCTGTGTCAAGGCGGATGCAGCGCTTTGATCTATAATCAAATACTCACATCAAATATTCTTGACTTCAAAAAAAGTTGTTCTTATACTCGAATCGCTTTAAAAGGCGGTAGTTTCGTCATTTCTCAACATCGTTTGCCTGACGTTCCATCCTCCAGGAGACGACCATGAAAACAAATCAAAGAAGCAGAATAGGGACAACTGTCTTTATCGCACTCCTCTTTCTGATCATCACCGGCCCTTCCGCCGTTTACCTCGATCCAACAGGGCATCAGGATTGTTGAGGGTTAAACCTTTTCAAAACGGAGGTGAGATCCAATGAGACAGGATTACTACCGGAATCAGGCGATGGCAGGATTTGTCTCTCTATTTTTGGCGCTGGTATTTTTGATTCTTCTTTCAGTGCCCAATGTTCAGGCAGCCATCTGGTATGTCAGGCAGGAAGCGGTATCCGGCGGCAACGGTCAAAGCTGGCATGAGGCATTCAACAACATTCAGAGCGCCATCAACGCGGCTAACTCCTCTGACCAAATATTCGTAAAGAAAGGTACGTACATCCTGTCATCCACCCTGACCATCATAGACAAGGGTCCGGATATCTATGGCGGCTTTAACGGGACCACGGATGAGACATCCCCGGAACACGCCCGTCCGGCGGCCAATCCCACGATCATCGACGGCGGCAACAGCGTTCGCTGTGTTCGGATATCTGTTGGGATTGCCGCGTTCGAAGCACCCATTATCAATGGGTTTACCATTAGAAATGGCTGGGCGGACGACACAGGAACCCTATCGGATTATGGTGGCGGGGTCTATATCGTGGGAGACAACAGAATATTGCGCCCTGTCTTCAACAATTGCATCTTCACCAATAACTATGCTGACAGAGGTGGAGGCGCCGTCGCACTGTCTTACGTGGATGCAGATTTCATAAACTGCACCTTCTGGAAAAACAGAGTGAACGCAAGTGTAACGGCCACCTACGGAGGGGCTGTGAATATTTTCAACTCTTCAACCCCTGTATTTACCAACTGCATCTTCTTTGATAATTACGCCAACTACGGAGGCGCCATCTACAATGCAGGATACCGTTTATACTTGTGGAACAGCATTATTTGGGGCAATGCGGCTTCGGAAGGACAGCAAATATACACGTTCAATTCGCCGGCATCTTCCACCACCTATCTGGAAAACTGCAACATTCAGGGCGGGATATCCGGGGCTTACGGTGGTTATTTTTACACACCCCCGTCTACCAATATCAGTTCCGATCCCAAATGGGCCGGTCCTGACGCCGGTAGTTTCAGGCTGCGTGATACGTCTCCTTGCATCGATACGGGTTCCAACAGCGCACCCAATCTGCCGACAGTAGATTTTGAGGGTAATAGTCGTATTGTGGATGGCAACGGCGATGGTACTGCGACCATCGATATGGGTGTGGATGAATTCATCCCTGGTACTGTGAAATTCGGGGTGTGGTATGTGAATGGTTCTACCGCCGCTTCGGGAGACGGACTCTCGTGGGCCGGATCCAAAAAAACCATTGAAGAAGCCGTTACAGCGGCTCAATCCGGAGACCAGATCTGGGTAAGGACGGGGACATATACCCCGACATCGACCATAATCATTGAAAAAGCAATCTCCATCTACGGAGGTTTTGTCGGAACCGAAAACTCAGTCCTGCAACGGAACATTACAGCCAATACTGTGACCGTCAATGGCCTTTCAGCCGCACGGACATTCGATGTTTGGATCTCCGGTGTGCTCTTTGATGGTATTACTTTTACCGGTTCAACCTTCAATCCTGGTATGGTGCGGGCTTTCGCAGCCGGCACCCTCATAACGGACTGCACTTTCCAAGGCAATGCTGTCGGTATATATGCCGGGGCGGGTACTATCATCCGATCGTGTCACTTTAGTGAAAATAAGAGTGCCATCTGGGTAGACGGCTTCACGACCACCCCTGTCCTCATTGATGGATGCACGTTTTTTAATAATAAGAATGATTCTAACAATCTGCATGACGGATGGGGTGGCGGCGTTTACATACACAACCAAGGGAAAGCCACGATCACATCTTCCATCTTCAAAAGCAACAGCGCCGTCATGGGGGGCGCCGTTGCCGCATATAGCGGTTCAACCCTTACTATGGCGAACTGCATTTTTGGCGGTGATTACGCAGCGGATGGGAACGCGGCAACATCCAGTGGCGGAGCCGTTCACGGTCCTGTCATCCAGGCGACAGCCTGCACATTCCGCAACAATACAGCCGGCGCCAACGGTGGAGGGCTGAACGGAAGTCAGGTGACCGTGAATAGCGGAATCTTTGCCGGCAATTCAGCCGGGTCCGGCGGCGGGATGTCTATTGGCAGCGGCTCCAATGTGACCGGCGTCACCTTCACGGGCAACAGCGCCGCTTCAGGACAGGGCGGCGGCGCCTTAATAACAGGCAAAGCCAATTTTACGGACTGCATCTTCACGGGAAACACCGCCCGATGGGGCGGCGGGCTGGACGGCAACGGCGGGATCGTCAATTCCATATTCAGTGGCAATAGCGCCCAGTACGGAGGTGCCGCTTATTGGGCCCGGCAAGACCTTACCTCCGAAATCGTTCACAGTATATTTTACAATAACGTGGCATCTGATAACGGCGGCGGCTTTTTTTCCCTCTATGCGATCTCCGCCACAAACACGATATTTTTAGATAATACAGCAAATTACGATGGTATTGATATCTATAACTATTACGGTTACCCAATGACCATTTCTCATTGCCGAATAACTCAAGACCCCTTTGCCGGGGAAAATGGCAATATCACCGATCCACCCCAGTTTGTAGACCCCGGAGCCGGAAACTTTCATCTTCAGGAGACTTCCCCATGCATCGACGCTGGAACACTCACACCCCCTGGGGGGTTGCCTTCGATGGATTTTGCCGGGATCACCAGACCCATAGACGGGCATTATAACGGCGTTGCCAAGCCGGATATGGGCGTCTATGAGTTTCAACCGGGACCGATCCTGCCGGGCGATGTTAACCGTAGCGGACAGATAGATTTGGCTGACGCGATCGGCGCCCTCCAGCATCTTTCCGGGCAAAAGACATCAAACGTTTTCTACCCGGCGGACATCAATGCAGACGGCAAGATCGGACTGGCGGAGGTGATCTACATCCTCCAGAAAACGGCCGAACTCCGCGACTAACAGAGGAATCCGGAAAAGATCAGGGCCAGGGGATCGAAGGCGAAGGCCGCAAAACGGCCATCATGACTGAGGCTGACCGCCGTCGTCAGAGGGCGGCCGCGGAACAGCACGCCGGGAGCGGCGGGGCATCCCGGGTCATTGATCACGGAGAGCTCGTCGGCGCCGCAGTCGAGGAGGCGAGCGATCTCCCGGAGCAGTCCCTCCCGAACGAAGGCCGATGGCTCGGTGTCTTCCTCCGGAGCCTCCACCCACCGGTAAAGCCGGTCGAGAGCCTCCTCCGATTCGGCCGCCAACGCGTGAACCCACTCCTGGGTCAGCAGGATCCGCAGGGCCAGTTTCCCTCGGGGGGTGATCACGCTCCCGGCGAGGCAAGCCGTTTCTCCGGCTGCACGTTCTCCTTCAAGAACCACACGGTATTTCTGCGGAACGGAGCAAACACGCGGATCTCCGCGACTGACGGCTTTGTAGGCCGCCTCCTTCGCCGCCCAGAGCGCCCATAGAACCGTATCGGGACGCGGTGCCCCGGCGATGAGAACCCGCTCCTCCGCGGTGAAGACGCGGCCGCAGAAGCGGCCGTCCCCGCTTTTCCCTGGATTGCCAGGAGCCGCCAGATCGACGACGTCGTTACCCACGGGAGGCAAGGCAGGCCTCCTCCAGCAAGGCGAGGCGCTCCACGATGCGCCGTGCATACTCCCGCTGGACGCGGAGCCCCCCGGCTTCCGTTCTTTCCGGATCGAAAAGCTCCGCGGTCATGGTGAAGCGCTCCCCGAATCGGGGGATGGTCCCGTAGGTTTCCTGTCCATCCCCCCGAAGATAGATGAGCATCACCTTGCAGCTGCGGCACTCCTCGACAAAGCGGCCGACCCCGTAGGAAAAGTTCTCCCGGTTGACCCTCCCGGTCCGCGACCTCCCGCCTTCGGGAAAAATCATCAGCCCCTGGCCCCAGTGCAGAACCCGGCAGCATTTTTCGAGGAGCCGCTGGAGATCTCCGCGGCTTCCGCCTCGGTCGACCGGCAGGCATTTCAGCAGGTAGCACAGGAGTGCGAGAACAGGGTTCTTCTGGAAATTCTTCCGCTCCGGCAGATTCCAGAGAATCTGCCGGAAATGGAAGATGTGGTCGCCGAGCGAGGCCATCCCGTAGCTGATCACGAGCGAATCGATCATGGTCAGGTGGTTGGGACAGACGATCCAAGGCCCTGCGTGTTCCCGCCGCATCCGCCTGACTTCATTACGGATTTTATTGATGTCCCGGATCCGGTATCCCATCAGGCGGATGAAGAGGAAGCAGAGCGGGGCGGTCACCACTATGGCAACCCGGCCCAGAATGTACTGCAGCCGCAGGGGAAAAAGGTCCCGCCTCGCCATCACCGGGCTTACGCCGCAGCCTTCAGACGGATCAGCGCCACGGCATCCCCGATCGTCGCGATCCGGTCGGCGTCCTCATCATCGATCGAGGTCCCGAATACATCCTCGCACTTGATGATGATGTCCACGAGCCGGGCCGAGTTGACCTTCAGATCCTTGAGGATGTGAGTCTCGGGCGTTGCCCTATCCAGCAGGGTCGGATCCTTCACGTAGCTCCTCAAAATCTCGATGATCTTCTTGGTAATCTGTTCTTCACTCATCTCTTTTCCTCCTGTCATTGATTGCGTCAAAAACGACGCCCGTTTAATTCAAGCCTGTTTCTCTAACAGCGGCTCTGCAAAAAGCCCGCAGGCAAGGCGCGCGAGTTTCGAGACGTGAGGCGTACTGTTGCGTACGCCGCAACGCCGCGGAACGAAGCGCAACGCAGCATCCGGGCTTTTTCCTGAGCCGCACCATCTCACGCCTCCCATTTGCGAAAGATCAGACAACTATTCACGTCGCCGAAGCCGAATCCGGCCTTGGCGATCATCCGGAGATCCGGCACATCCACGGCCGCTTGCGGAATCCTCGCGCCAAACGGGGCGATCTCGGGGTGGAGATCGACGCAATTGATCGACGGGTGCACGAACCCGTCCCGGAGTTGCAGGACGGCGGCCACGCACTCGATGGCGCCCGCCGCCCCCAGGCAGTGGCCGATCATCGACTTGGTCGAGTTGATCCACGGAAAATTTTCCGGCCCCCGCCCCAGCGCGGTCGACCAGTTTTTCACCTCCACCGGATCGGCATAGGTCGCTGTCAGGTGACCGTTGATCGCATCGATCTCGAAGGGGGAGATCCCGGCATCGGCAACCGCACCGTGGATGCACCGCCTTACTCCCTCGGGGTTCGGCGCGGTGATGGAGCCTCCCATCCGGTGGCCGCCGCAATTGACCATGCCCCCCAGCATCTCGGCATAGATGCGCACCCCCCGCGACAGGGCCGATTCCAACTCTTCCAGGAGAAGGAAGGCCCCGCCCGCACCGGGCACGAAGCCCGCGGCGCTGGCGCTCATCGGCCGGGAGGCCTCCTCCGGCCGGTCGTTGAACTTCCGGCAGATCACCCGCATGGCATCGAAGCCGGCCCAGATGTAGGGCGATGCCCCTTCCGAACCGCCGGCCAGCATCCTCGTGGCAAGGCCGCCACGGATGCGCGCCGTCGCTTCGATGACCGCCTCGTTACCGGTGCTGCACGCCGAAGAGTTCGACGTCACCTGGTTCCCCAGGGCCAGGAGCCCGGCGATCCGCGCGCTTGTCCCGCTGTTCATCACCTGCTCGACGATCCGGCTTCCCATCCGCCGGACATTCCGGGCATTGACCATCGGGACCACCGTCCGGGAGATCGTGTCCATTCCGCCGATCCCGGAGCCCGCAATCACACCCGTCTCCCAGTCGACGCGGTCATCCTCGGCCTCGGGAACGGAAAACCCTGCATCCCTCCAGGCATCCACGGCCGCAACCGAGGCATACCCGATGTTGTCATTGATCGACAGGAGCTTCTCATGATCGAAATAGCTCTGCCGGACCTCATCGAACCCTTCGGGGATGCCGCCCACCTGGCAGGAGAAATTCAGCTCCGCCAGTTCCTGGATGTGGCGAATGCCCGAACGCCCTGCGCGGAGTGCCTGCGCGAACCGGTCCAGCCCATGGCCGTTCGGCGCGACCACCCCCATTCCCGTAACCACCACCCTGCGCTTCATGATCCCATCCCTTCCGTCCTGAGCGCCGTGATCGGATAGAGGGTTTCCGGCGCCCCTTTCGCCGCGAACTGCGCCCGCGGAATGCCTTTCCCGGCCAGAAGGCCGGAACAGACCGCGCTGCCGTCCGGACGTGTCATCGCGCAGTCGACCTTGATCTGGTTCCCACGGAAGTAAACCTTCCTCCCCGTGACCATCACCAGGTCGCCCGGTCGGACCACCTCCGTAAATTCGACGTTCTCCGCAAACGTAAAGAGCGTGATGAGGTCATCCATCTGCTTTCCCGACTGGCCTCGGAGCAGGTTCAGGTAGAGGCCGAAGGCCACGACAGCCGTCTGGGCCATGGTTTCGATCAGAATGACCCCCGGCGTCACGGGGAACCCCGGGAAATGGCCCCGGTAGAAATATTCATCGCTGGCAAACCGGTAGACGCCGACGATATGCTTCTCATCCAGTTCCAGGATATCTTCGATGAAGCGGAAGGGGTGCCGCTGGGGTACCATCTCCAGAACCCGTTCCCGCATGAAACGATCAGCCTCCATACATCCCTCCATTGACATGAATCACCGTACCGGTGATGTAAGAGCCCGCCGCAGCCAGGAAGCCGACCGCCTCGGCGACCTCCTCAGGCCGGCCCATCCGGCCGAGGGAGATCCGTCCCAGGATTCCATCCCGGATCGCTTCGGGCAGGCCCGCGGTCATCTCCGTCGCGATGAACCCGGGGGCCACCGAATTGACCAGGATGTTCCGGCCCTTGAGCTCGGCGGCCAGCGACTTCGTCAGGCCGTCCATCGCCGCCTTCTCCATCACATAGGGAATCTGGCCGGCGTTCCCCGTGTGGCCGACGACGCTCGATATGTTGATGATTCGGCCGGAATCGGCCCGGAGCATGAATTGCCTGAGGACACGTTTGGTCAGATACCAGGCGCCCCGCAGGACCGCGCGCTGCGCGTCGAACTGCTCGATTCTCATCCGCTGCATGTCGACATTGATGGCGACCCCGGCGTTGTTCACCAGGACATCGAGACGGTTTGTCTCTCCCTTAAGCCGTTCCATCAGCGCATCGACTTGATCGATTGCGGTCAGGTCCGCCGACAGGAGGAACCCGGGTCCGATCTCCGCAAGCAGGCGCTCGGCTTCTTCACGGTGGGACCGGTAATGGATCCCAACCCGGAACCCTTTCGCCGAAAGCTCCCGCACGCAGGCCGCCCCGATTCCCGTTGCGCCCCCTGTCACTAATGCAACCTTTGTTTCATTTGCTTCCATTTTCATCCATTCGAGGGACAGATCTGGCCCTATTTTCCCGATTTTTTCCCCAACCCCACCATCAGCAGGGAAAACGGGATTCCAATCATTCGCTTTGCTCGGCTGTGGGAAGTGGCCTTCGCAAGGGACGCATTGGAGATTTTTCGGGCACCCTGCGCCCGCAACGGAGCGGCCGCCGGGAAAGCTGTCTGAGCGCGAAGCGCGAGTTCTTTCCCGGCAGCGAAGCGAGGAGCTTGCAGGATCGAAAAATGTCCAGCGGCCCGGCGAAGCGCCCCGTCCATTCGTACGAGGAATCCTGTTTTCATCGCGCCTCACCCTCCCATCCGTCCGCCGATGCTGTTGGCCGACCGGCGGGGATAGTCCGGATAGGCGATCCCCTGAAAGACGCCCGTCTTCGCATCGTGGATCTCGGCAATCTCCTCGCCGTCGACAAAGACCCGCCCCTCGCCGATGACGATGCTTGTCCCCGACTCTTTAAGGTGAGCGAAACGGCGAACGTCGACCTCATAGCGCACGAGCCGATTGAACGGGCGGATCTGGCCGCTGAAGGCCACCTCGCCGCAGCCAAGCGCCCGACCGGATCCAAGTGCCCCGCGCCAGACGCAGAAAAAACCGAGGAGCTGCCAGATGGCGTCCACACAGAGGCATCCCGGCTGGACCGGGTCCGCAGGCATGTGGCACTGGAAATACCAGCCGTCCATGCGGATCTCCTGCTCGGCCACGATCTTCCCCTTTCGGCCGTCGCCGCTCACCTCCAGGATCCGATCCACCATCAAGAAAGGCGGCGCCGGCAAACGAGCCGCAAAACCTTCCGGGGGCACCTCCACCAATGTCCCGTAGGCAAAGGCAATCAGCTCTTCCTGACTGAAGCGGGAACTCTTCTGAAACTCTTCGTAGGTCATGACAACTCCTCCACCGCAAGGAGCAGGTGGACCCAGGTGAGTCCCGCACCGACGAGACAGATCGCGACGCGGTCGCCCGGCCGGAGATCCGCCCAGTGTTTGCTGAGTACGGAGGGGGCTCCGGCGCACCCGGTGTTCCCGAATTCATCCACGTTGAACCAGTGCTCCGCCTCGGGGATTCCCATCCGTTCGCAAACCGTCCTGAGTGCCCCCAGGTTCGCCTGGTGGCCGATGAAGCGGAAAGAGCCCCCATTCTCGGGAATGGACCTGAGGCAGCGGACGGAGTCCGTCATCCGGCGGATCGCAAATCCCTGGACGGAGTGGCCATCCTGGCGGAAATGGCCCGTGTGAGGGATCGTCACCCTGCCCCAGCGTCGTGCATTCGTCCCGCAGAGGGACTGCACGAAGGCCGCCCGCGCCGGGACCGTCGCCGACAGCACCGCTGCCGTGCTTCCGTCTCCGAACAGAACAGCCGACGAGCGGTCGCCGAAGTTGATCGAGCGGGTGAAATTCTCCGGCTGAACGGCCAGAATGAAGGGCGGAAGGCGGTCCGCCGCCATCCGGTCGATCCAGTCGACATGCATTCCGAAGGTGGTGCAGGCCGAGTTCAGGTCGAGACAGGGGGCGTCGATCCCCAGCTCGGCCGCGACCGTTGCCGCCTCCGCGGGTGTCGTGTGCTCGGGGGTGCAGCAGCCGGAGACGACCAGTCCGCTGTCATCCGGCCGGAGACCAGCCCGGTCGAGCGCCATCCTCGCTGCGGCAGCCGCCGTTTCGGCGTTCCGGTAGAGGCTCGCCTCGTAGGCCGCCCGCGGGTCAAGGTTCTTCGTCTCACGGATGTAGTCGAGCGGAAGCACCGTCCGCCGCTCGCGGATTCCAACGCGCTCGAGGATCCAGGCCTCGTCGGCCCCGATTCCGAGCTCCTCGAGGAACCGGTTCGTGATGACGTTCTCCGGATGAAAATGGCCGATGCCGTGCAGGTATAGCATCTAGACCAGCTCCCGGCCGATGATCATGTTCTGGACCTCCCGGACCCCTTCGTAAATGTCGATGATCTGGGCATCCCGGATCAGTTTCGAGATCTCATACTCCGCCATGAAGCCGTATCCGCCGTGGAGATGCAGCCCTTCCGTCGTGCAGAAGACGGCCGCCTCCGCGGCGAGATTCTTCGCGAGCGAAGCGTATACGCTCCGGTCGGGCGCCCCCTGCTGGACCATGAAGGCCGCCTTCATCAGAGCCATCTCCGCCTGCTCCGTCTTCTTCCACATCGCAACCAGCGTCTCCCGGGCGACTGGCAGGTCGCAGATCCGCTCACCGAACTGGCGCCGATCCCGCGTGTACGCCAGGGTCACGTCGAGGGCCCGCCGCGCAAGTCCCACACCGATCGCGGCCACCATGGGACGCGCATAGTCCAGAACGTCCGTGAGGTACTGGAACCCGAGCCTCCGGTCGCCGATGATCTGGTCGTCGCCGATCTCAACGTCTTCGAAGGTCACGGCTGCCGTGTTGGAGAGGCGCTGTCCCAGTTTGTCCTCCGGTTTCCCGGTCACGATCCGCCCTCCGCAGGGAAGCGGGATCTCACGGCATGCAACAGAATCGGGATCGGCCATATCGGGCTCAATGGCAAATGCGGGTACGACCACGCAGGCGATGAAAGGCGAGGAGGGTTTTCCGACCTTGCAGAAAACGGTGAACTGCGATGCAAAGGAGGCGTTGGTAATGAAGCACTTCGTCCCGTTGAGCAGGTATTTACCGTTTTTCCCCTTCCGGATACAGCTCGTCATGGAGGAATTGTCGGACCCGGCCATGGGCTCCGTCAGACAGAACGAGGCCAGAAGCGGCCTCTCCATGAAGGGGCCGAGGAAGGCCTGCTGCTGCTCCGGCGTTCCGTGCATGGCGACCACGGCATTGGCCAGATCGTTGCACATGGCCGATGTGGCGATGCCGCTGTCCCCGTAGGCCAGTTCCCGGATGATCAGGGCGGTCGAGATCAGATCGATGCTGTAGCCCTTCACGGACTCGGGAATCGAGAGGTTCAGGATGCCGAGTTCCCAGGCCTTCCGGATGATGTCGAAGGGGAAGGTATGACCCTTTTCCAGGCTCAGAATGCGGGAGGAGACCTCCCGGCCCACGAAACGGCGAACCGTGTCCAGGTATTGCTTCTGCTCTTCGTTCAGGTTGAAATCCATTCACTACTCCTCGATTCATTCTCCCGGGCCGGCGAGACGGGCCTTCGGGGATCATACGCCGCGCCTTCCGTGCCGACCGTTCACGCAGGGCTGAGCATCAAATGTGCCAGGATTGAAGACGGAAGCGAAATACCGGAAAAGCACCCGACGGACGGATAGTTGGCGCTGGATGATCCCTCCGCCTGCCGGGACGCCGTCCCGGAAATGCGGCCCCGGGGTGCGTAATCGATGGAGGGGGTGCGAAGTGCGCTACGCACCGTGATCCCCCTCCTTGACTTCCCCGAGAGGAGTACGGTATTCGTCCTCAATGGAAATATTCATGCTGACCGCGGTGGGCATCACGGTGTCCGTGGCGCTGATGATCAACAAGAAGCGGGAGCCGCTCCACCTCTCCTTTGCCGCCCTCTGTCTGGCGATCGCCTTCCACAAGGGGGGCACCTTCTTCAGCCCGTTCTTCCATTCCGAGATCTGGTTGCTCGTCGAACGTTTGGGGCTGCTCGCGATTCCCCCCCTGACGATCAAGTTCAGCCGCGACTTCTGCCCGGATCAGCGCCTGATCCGGCAGCGGGACCTCCGGACCACGCTCCTCTTCAGCATCGGGCTCGCCGCGGTGCTCTTCACCCCCGTCGCAGGCTGGGAGCCTCTGGAGATGTTCATGTACGTCTACGCGGACGGGGTGTTGCTCCTCTGCTATCTCTCCCTGATCGTCTATGCCAAGAAGCGGGCCACCGGCGCGGAGAAGAAGCGCATCGTCTATCTCATCATCGCCTGCACCGCGGCCATCGCCTCCTGCAGCATCCAGCCGCTCTTCAATGTGATCGTTGCGGGCATTCTCTATTTCATCCTGATCATGATCACCCACCCGCATCTGACAGAGCTTCACGACATCATGACACGGGCTCTGGTGGTCCTGATCGTCACCCTCTTCACGACCATCGTTTTTTACCTGGTCATCGGCTTCTTCGGGAAGGGGCCCGCGCCCTCCTTCACACTCGTCTTCATGGTCTCCTTCCTCATCATCATCGCCATCGGCCCGTTTCAGGTGATTCTGAAGCGGCTCTTGACGATGCTCTACCCCGAGATCAAGGACGTCTTCACTTCGCCCTATGACCTGGATGAGAAGCTGGAGCGGGAGAAGGCGCTGCTCCTGGAGAAGATGGCCCCTGTCCTGGCCCACGAAATCAGGAACCCTCTGGGTTCGATCAAGGGGGCCGCGCAGGTTCTGCGCTCGGAAGTGGCGGAAGAGGAGCACCGGAAACTGCTCGACGTC
>JAJFTY010000113.1 GCA_021372695.1 Deltaproteobacteria bacterium | reverse complement strand
CACGGCGATGTCCTTTGCCTCCGGATGGCTCAAGTCCAGTGTGATGCTTCTTTTATTGCGATTCCATGCGCAAAAATAGGGCTCGGAATTGGACTCCACTCCCTTGGCCGTCTTAGCGGACTGGACCTTGATGACCTCCGCACCGAAATCACCGAGGATTCTCGTGGCGTACGGTCCCGCCAGGACCCTGGAGAAATCGAGAATCCTGATTCCAGTCAGGAGGTCTTCTTTCATCTGGACTTGCCTGCCGAGGTGGCCGGAAGCGCCCACCGTTGGCTCCGAGGTATCGGAGGGCCGAACAGGCCGGCGCGTGCTGTTCTTTACCGCGCCTCGCCACAAGAAATTGGAGCTTCCCACGCGCGGACGAACGGACCTCGATCGGACAATCCCCCCGCGTGCGAGGCATAGCGGGGCTTTATGACTGAGTCCGGGTTCCCGACTGCGGGCGCTGGCATTGTCCCGGCCTGGCGACGGGGCCATTTCTTGCGCTGCCGTGGGAAAAAGGCCGAACCGGTAAGGGGGACCGGGAGATTTAAGCGGTTGGCCGGACCCCGGGGGGAAATCCCGGAAGAAGCCTCGGGCCTCCAACTGCGGGCTCCGGAGAACCCGTGCCGGAGAGTGCATGGGGGCCCAGGGAAACCGAAGAAGCTGCCCAAGCTCGAAAAGATCATCCACGCAATGGACCCGCGTCCACTTCTTAACCACTTCCAGCACATGCTCGCGGTTTCTTAACCTGTAGGCGGGGTCGCTCCACTCCCCGCGCGTCAGATCCTCGGCAAGTCCTTCCTGGTCAAGGAGGCTCACCAAGGTATCCCAGTTGGAAAAGATGGTCATATGAATGTAGCCGTCCCCGCAGGGCAGCATCTCGAAGAAATCATTCCAGTGCCGGTCTCCGAGCCTTTCGGACACGGTCCCGTCCTGGAAATAATTTACCATTACGTGCTCGAGGGTCGATGCAACCGCCTCCTGCGTGGAGATGTCCACATGATCCCCCCGGCCGGTTTTGGCTCTTTTGCGAAACGCGAGAAGAATTCCGATAACAGCGTACAGGGAACCGGTAAGGTGGGATTGCTCTCCGAAGATTTTGAGCGGAGGCGATGACGGCGATCCGCCGAGGTACATCTGTCCCCCCAAGGCGGATGCGACAAGGTCACAGGATTTGAAGTCACGACGCGGACCGTCCTGTCCAAAGCCAGAGATTGAAGCGAGGATCAGGCCCTCATTGAGTGCCCGCAGAGCCTCGAAACCCAGGCCGAGCCGGTTCAGATGGCCGGGAGGGAAAGTCTCAACCAGTACATCGCTTCTTTTGACCAGCTTCCGGAAAAGCTTCTTGCCGGCGGGGCGCTCGAGGTCGAGGGTGATTCCGAGCTTATTGGAATTGTAATACCCATGAAAGATACTGAGGCTCTCGCCGCCGGGAGCATCCAGGAAGGGTCCGTGTTGCCAGGATGGATCGCCTCCCGGTTTTTCCACTTTGATGACGCGGGCCCCAAGATCCGCCAGTACTTTTCCACAGAAACTTCCGCTTTCATTCGCCAGATCCAGCACGCGCACTCCGGCAAGCGGTCCTTTCTTCTCCTGGGCGGCATCGTTCATTGTACCCGAACACTCCTTGCCCACGCCCTGTTGCCGTTATGCGAACCCGCGGTCAGAATGCCGCCGCGCCCGACCGCCTGTACGGCTTGAGCGGATAAGCCCCATTCAAGCGGTAAGGCGCGGGTAAGAATCAGGGGATAGCCGCATGGCGCGTGGGGCAGACTTTCCAGCCCGCCGGGGCGCCTTCACCCGTTCATGCCTCGATACATCTCGACAAGCAGTTTTCACCTCGGGGTATCGAGGCGCCTGATCCGGTTCGCCCCCGTACAGAAGGGTTGAACGGACCCTGTGTGCGTGGCTGCAATGCTGTTTCTTTACAATGCTTTACTACTGCGAATGCCGAGTATGCTCCGCTCGGCATGAACGGGCCTGGCCTCTCACCTGACTATAATTCTATCGGAGTTCTTCAGGTCAAGGATGACGAGCTTCATGCGCTGAGTTCGAACCAGGCAGGAAGACCCAAGCCTGCGCATTTTGAGGGTTGAGCCGGGAACGATTCCGATTCCAGCCAATCGGAAGCAGAAATCATCGCAGCCCTTGATCCTGACCACTTCCACAACCCGTTTCTCGGGAGCCCGTGAGAGTGGTGAAACCTGCCCTTCCATTTTCCTTGGCGCGATTCCGAAGACACCGCAAGGCTCCGAATTGCCAACGACTTCCTCTGGATTCTGTTCCGCCTTCGTAGTCAGCCTTACATCCGTTGCGTACGTATCCACGTTGGAGATCCTTCGAATAATACACTGCTGAACAAGGTCCGGCACCCGTAAAATAATGATCTTGCACGGTTGCCCTGAACATGGAAACGGCCGCCACGCTTCCCCCCGGGTATGCTCTATTTTGATTTAAGGCCGCCCGTCTTCGCAAGGTTACGCCCCCCGACGCAACCACGCTACTAGTGTCAGACGACCGGCTTAGGAGGAAAAACAAATCGCACAGTGTGTTCCGTCGATAATATTCATCTGTCGCCGACTCCATGCAACCGCCTCGCATTCAGGGAGGCTGCGTGGAGTCTTTCCAGATTGAGTCCGTCAGCCAGGGGCAGGTCCATTCCCCGCACAACTGCCTGCTTCGCGCACCTCACAGCCATGGGATCGAGCGAGGCAATCTTTTTCGCGGCCTCTTCCACGGTATCCATAAGAGACGTCGCCGAAACCACCCGGTTGACAAGCCCCAAGGCCAGGGCCTCATCGGCATCGATCCAGCGGTTTGTCAGCAACAACTCCAGCGCCCGCGAAACGCCTATGGCGCGGGGAAGGGTCTGGGTGCCGCCAGCCGCCGGGATGATGCCGAGCCCCACCTCGGGCAGTCCGAAACGGCTGTCTTCCGAAGCTATGCGGATGTCGCAGCACAGTGCCATCTCGATTCCCGACCCAAGCACATATCCATGCAAAGCAGCAATCATGGATTGCCGGATGCCCAGGAACAGTCTCCAGATGTCCCGGTCAAAACGGGCCCGCCGTGCTTTCACGGGTGGAGGAGCCGTCAGGAACTCGCTTAAATCCGCTCCAGCGCAGAAAGCTTTCCGGCCCGCGCCCCGTAGTATCCCGACCCGAACCTCGTTGTCGTCCCTGATAGCCTCCAATACTTCATACAGTTCGTCCCGCATGCGAATATTGTAGGCATTCAGGTGATTCGGCCGGTTCAAAGTGATACGGGCTATGCCATCACTCTTCTCGTATGCAAGTGTCTCGAATCCGCTCACCGGGACATCCTCCATCGACAGTCTCCAACCCTATTCACCATGAAATTGCGGTTTTCGCCTGCCCTGGAATGCCGTAATCCCCTCCGATCTGTCCTTCGTTGTATGAAGCAGGAAGTAGAGATCTGCCTCCAGGCGCAAACCATCTTCGATGGTGAGGTCCACGCCCCTTTTGACCGCCTCCTTTGCAAACCGGAGTGCTATGGGACCCCTCGATGCCATCTCAAAGGCCATCGCCTGGACGGTCTTCAGAAGATCCTGGCGGTTGACCACGCGGTTTACCAGCCCGATCCGCAAAGCTTCGGGAGCAGGGAGCGTGGACCCCAGGAGAAGCAGTTCCAGGGCCTTGGCCTTGCCAACGAGGCGTGGCAGGCGCTGCGTGCCCCCATCACACGGGATGCACCCCGCCGCCAGAGAAGGTAGCGTGAAAGTGGCGTTTTCCGCGGCTATTCGCAAATCGCAGGCCAGGGCCACTTCAACCGCGGCCCCGAGGAGGCCGTCCGCGACGGCCGCAATGGTGGGACAGTCAAAAGCGGCGACCTCAGCTCCCGGTTGGAGGAACATGCCGATACTTCCCGGGCCTGCTCCTTCGCACTCCTCCGGGGATTCGGGACCAGCCGGAACACGAATTTTCTCGAATCCCGAGAGAAGCAGGACCCGAATATCCTCATCCGACCGCACCCGGTCGCGAATATCGCGCAATTCAGCCGCCACTACATCCAGGTCGGACCAACGGGTGCATTTGCCCGCAAATTCAATGAATCCCACGTGTTCTTCTTTACGGTATCGAATCATGGCGCCGGGGCCCCTCCTTCCAGCAAGAGTCGGCTCGCTCGGTCTTAAGCTTCCTAATCCGAAGAGGGCACGACCCTTGGCTCCTGGACTTTCATATCCTTCCCGCAGCACGAAGGGGTTCCCTCGCCTGCTTTCGTGCACAAAATCTCCGTCCCGCACTCCTTACATCGGTACCGCTTGCCTAATTGAGCCATTTCCACAACCTCCGCCCGCATCTCCCGAATAGCAGGACATGCCGCCTATTTCTTGATCTCCATCGCCTTGCCGCAACACGTCATTGTGCCTTCGCCCGGCCTGACCACGATGAACTCCGCGCCGCATTCCGTGCAAACGTATCTTTTCCCGGCCCGATTCGCCATATTCCCGCTCCCTTCCCGTTTCTTCGAATCTGTTACAGTCCGGACGCTCTTTCTTTGAAAGTCGGTAATCGAATGTAACGCCGACGCTGTTCATTCTCTAGAAAAAAGAGGCCCGTACCCAAGCCCGCGCTGGTATGTACTCCGGCCATATTGAATGAACGTACGTTCATTAAGATTTCTCACTTTAGCGGACTGATTTTCTTTTGTCAAATCGTAATTGCATTGGTTCGGACCTGGTTCGAATCCTACTGGGCGCGTTGCAGGATAAGGGTTTACGGGTTTCAGCGAACCCTTTTTTTCATTTTTGCCCTGCTGGTGTATATTAGGGTGGATTATGGTCGGGCCTCCTGTCGAGCGGACAAGGTTTCCGAAACAAACGGTTCCGCGTGCTCGAAAGGATGAGATCTCCCCTTCGTGC
>JAJFTY010000155.1 GCA_021372695.1 Deltaproteobacteria bacterium | reverse complement strand
GCCTGTTTCGCCTTGTCCAGGTGAAGTACAGCGGCCTGCTGGCGCGCTTTCTGGAGGGAGCTCTTGAACTGCGCGTTCCCGGGCTGCTCCTGAACCGCCGTTTCAAAATAGCCGATCGCTTCGTCCCAGCGGTTCTGGGTCATCAGATCCTGCCCCATCTTGTAGTTTTCGCTCACAGCGCAACCGTAAAGGAGGGCCAGTGCCGCGACACCGATGAGAATGATCCTGCCATTGCGCTCTTTCATCTTTTCCTCCCCTCACCCAAGACCTGTTAGACCCTCTCGCCGCCTCGGACGCCAACGATGGCATTTTCCATCGCGCAGCGCCTCAGGGTTGAACCCTTGCGTCCACCCGGTTCGCGGTAATTGCCGTAATCTCGACTTTTCTCGGATTCAGGGTCGCGGAGACGCCCTGGACCTTCAATTTCTTCTGGCTGAGCGTCATCAAAGCCAGATCATCCGCCAGACTCCGACTGTCTCCCCGCAGTTCCACGTCCATCTCCGCCTCCCCGCGGCGATAGGTTCTCTGCTGCACTTCCTTGAAGCCCTTGACCCTTGAAGCCAGGAGGTCTTTGAACTGCTGCAGGGTTTCATAGTTGTCCAGGCCCGAGACCACCAGCTTCACGGTGGCCGTATTGGTCAATTCCGCGGACCACCTCTCCAGGACCTCTTCCATCATCTGACGGGCGAGTTTTTCCGCAGCCTCCTCCGTGATCTTCCTGATGTCCCCCTTCATTCCCGGCGCCGATCCGCTCTTGCTGTCCGTGGTGATGACCTCTCCCGTATCCCCGTTGATCACCTTCACGGAAACCGTCACCTTGTTGCTGTGCATCTCGATCCCGCCCACATTGAAGGAACTGGTGGCGGCATCGACCGCTCCGATCAGAAGAACCTCGGCGCCGTACTGTCCGGCCAGCCTGCCCGAAGATTTCGGATCCTTCAGAATTTCCCCGCTCCGCTCCTTCGGGAGGGACTGGGCGTCGATCAGTTTGAAGCCTTTCCCCATGAAATACCGCGACATGGCAGCCTCGGCGATGGCATCCTTCTGCGCCCTCTCGGTAAACAGCAGCATCAGGCGGGGCTTGGCTTTGCGGGCCATGATCAGCTGGATGGCCTGCATTCGATCCTTCAGGCGTTCCCGCCCGACATCTGCCTCGACGACGAGATCCAGCAGATCTCCCTGACGTCTTTCGGAGAGGATCGCATAGGTGTTGATGAAGCCCCTCGATTCGGAGAGTATCCGGTCCATCTTGAGGGCATAGTTCTCCACCTCCGAGGTGCTCGTCAACATGATGCCCACGACCTTTTCCACGGCGCTCCGCAGGGCGCCGTCCAGGGCCTTTTCCCGGGCGACATCCACCCTGTTGCCGTCGACGACCGCCGACCCCGTCGCCTGGATCTTCGTCTGTGCGACGGCAGGCAGAACCGTGCAAAGCAGACCCGCTACGACCGCAAGAATGACCGCTCTTTTCATATGATCGACCTGCATTGTCTTTTTGAGAGCACGAAACGGGCACCCCTCTTCCGTCACAGAAGCCGTCGACGGGACGACGGGGATCCGGCGTCAGGCAACGCCGTTACATCTTGAAATTTGGCTGTTATATACGGGATCGTCCCGGAGGTGTCAAGGCCAATTGAAGCTCCGAACGGCCCGCTCTGAGGGATCATGCGGTCCTGGATCGGACCCCGTCCCTCATCCGTGTCCCGGCGGCTCCGGGAGCGACCGGCGGCGTGCGGCGCGGCAGGAATTCAAATGGATGATTCCAATCGAAATATCATTGAAGCGGGCGCATGGCCTGCATCGGCTGACGGCGGGGAGGCAGAAGGGAGGCTTCGCCCACACTATTTACGGGAGTATGTTTTCTCCAGGTATTCCTGCAGGGCAATCTGCCAGAAGCGCATGGTCTTGCCGGTCGCCTCCGAGAACTTCCGGGAGCTCAGAACACTCCAGGCCGGCCTCATCGCCGGGCGCGCAAGATCGCCGGTGCGGATCGGACGGACCGTCACGTCGTTCATCCCCGCATACTGCAATATCCGGCACGCAAATTCATACCAACTGCACCGTCCGCGATTGGTCAGATGAAAAAGACCCTCGTGTCGCCCTTCGACGAGCAATTTCACGCCCGCGGAAAGGTCCCAGGAGTAGGTGGGGGAACCGATCTGATCGTCCACAACATCCAGGGTCTTGAGTTCGGCGCCCTTCTCCAGAATGGTCTTCACGAAATTCTTGCCGCTGCGGCCGTAGAGCCAGGCCGTACGGATCAACAGCCAGCGATCGGAGAGGGCCTGGAGAAACCGCTCGCCTTCCCGCTTGGAAGCCCCATAGACATTCAACGGCGCCGGTTCATCTGCCTCGGTGTAGGGGGCCGGCTTCTGGCCGTCGAAGACGTAATCGGTGCTGAAATGGACGATCAGCGTTCCCCGGCCCCGGCAGGCGAGGGCGATGTTCTTCACGCCGGTCGCATTGACCAGGAAGCAACGATCGCGCTCCGCCTCGCATCCGTCCACGTTGGTGTACGCAGCCGCGTTGATGACCACGTCCGGTGAACACTCGTCGACCACGCGCCGGCAATCATCCTCCACGGTGATATCGAAATCGTCGACATCCTTTCCCGTCACGTCGTGAGCAGACGCCAGGCGGAGCATCAGATCGCTCCCCAGCATTCCTTTGTATCCCAGAACGAGTATCTTCATCCGTATCTCACTTCCTTGAGAAATAGCCCGTGCGGCGGTGCCGTGAGGCCCGCCTTTGTGCGATCCCTGGCCTCCAGAATCGAGGCGGCATCTGCCCGCGACCGTTTCCCCCGGCCGATCTCCACCAGGGTGCCGACGATGCTGCGGACCATATACCGGAGAAAGCCGTCGGCTTCCATGGAAATCTCGATCATCCCGCTTGCGTCCTTCGCCAGACCGATGTCGAGAATGGTCCGGACGTGGTCCGGGCTGTCCGTCTTCACCGAACAGAATGAGGAGAAATCGTGCCTCCCCAGGAAAAGATCGAGCGCTCCCCGGATCTTCTCCAGGTCGAGCGGGCACCAGACAAACCAGGCGCGATGCCGGTCCAGCGCCGGCCGGACCGGGCGGTTGCAGATCCTGTAGAGGTATACCTTGCTCACGGCATCGAAGCGGGCGTGAAAGGCAGGATCGACCTCCCGGACCTCCCGGACGGCGATGTCCATGGGCAGCACGCTGTTGATCCCCATGAGCAGGTTTCTCTCGCCCAGGCGGGACGCGGTATGAAAATGGGCCACCTGACCCCAGGCATGGACTCCCGCGTCGGTCCGTCCCGAACCGACCACCCGGCTCTCCTCACCGGTGATCCGGCAGATGGCCTCCTCGAGGCGCTGCTGGATGGACAGGCCGTTGATCTGGCGCTGCCAGCCGCAGTAGGCGGTGCCGTCATACTCGACGGTCAGTCTGATGTTCCTCATCTCGCCTCGGGCACGTTCCCCTCTTCGGCGCAGACGACGGCAAATGCGGCAGCCCCCTCACCGGCGCCCACGAGCCCCATCCCTTCGTTCGTCTTGGCCTTCACGCTCACCCGGGTAACGGCAAGTCCGAGGACGGCGGCGATGTTCCCGGCCATTTCCGGAAGATAGGGGGCCAATTTCGGCCTCTCGAGCACGATCGTGGAATCCACGCTGCCGATCCGGCATCCCGCCGCAGCAGCCAGCGCCCGAACCCGCCCCAGGAGCACCAGGCTGGAGATATCGCGATAGGCGGGGTCCGTATCCGGGAACTGCCGGCCGATATCGCCCAGGCCCGCCGCGCCCAGAATGGCGTCGCAGACGGCATGGACCAGGACATCGGCATCCGAATGGCCCAGGAGGCCCTTTTCATGCGGAATCTCCTTCCCGCCCAGGACCAGCCTTCGTCCCACAGCCAGGCGATGGCTGTCGTAGCCGAAACCGATTCTCATCCCCTTCTCCTGTAAAGGATCCTTTCACCCTGGATCAGATCCTCCGGCGTCGTGACCTTGATATTCTCCGGATCCCCCATGATCATCCGGACGGGAAGCCCCATCCTCTCGACCAGTGAAGCGTCATCGGTGCCGTAGAAGCCATCTGCGGCGGCCTGCTCATAGGCCCCGAAAATCACATCCCTCAGGAACGCCTGCGGGGTTTGCGTCAGCCACAGCCCCTCCCGCGGCACCGTCTTGAGCACCCGTCCGGCCGGATCAGCCTCTTTCACGGTATCGCGCACGGGAAGGCCCGCGCTCGCCGCGCCGAACTTTCCGGCCGCCACGATGACGCGCTCGATCACATCCGCGCTCACGAACGGCCGGACCCCATCATGGATGACGACCATCCCGCACCCGCCGTCCACGTGCGCAAGGGCGTTCCTGACCGAATCCTGTCTCTCCTGCCCGCCGGCCAGAACGCACCCGACCCGGGTCAAGCCGTGGCATTCGACCACCTTCCGGCGAACCTCTCCGATATCGCCCTCCGGAACGGCCAGAAGCACTTCGTCGACCAGTGGAGAAGCTTGAAACGCACGGAGGGTATACGCGAGGATGGGCGTTCCGGCGAGCAGCAGGTATTGCTTGGGGATTCCCCCTCCCATTCGTTTTCCCGTCCCGCCTGCGGGGATGATCGCGACTGTCTTCATGGCGCCGTCCAAAAAAAAGCCCGGTGACGGGGCATCACCGGGCCTTGGCATCGTTACTGTTTTGCGTTGACCCCGAGGGGTTTCTTGTCCGTAACCGCGGATTTCAGTTCCGAAAAGATCATTCGCCCGGCGGTCGTCTGCAGAACGCTCGTCACGAGTGCCTCCACCGTCACCCCCTGGAATTTCTGGGCATTGTCGACGATGATCATGGTACCGTCGTCCAGATAAGCCACCCCTTGCCCGGGCTCCTTGCCGTCTTTGATGATCTTGACGGTCATCAATTCGCCCGGGAGGACCACGGGCTTCAGCGCATTGGCCAGTTCATTGACATTGAGGATCTTGATTCCCTGCAGCTCGGCCACCTTATTCAGGTTGAAATCATTGGTGATGATCTTCCCGCTTGTCTTCTTGGCCAGAGCCACCAGTTTGGCATCCACCCCCTTGATCTTGGGAAAATCGTGGTCGACCACGTCGATATAGATGCCGCTGCTGCGCTGCATCCGGTTGAGGATGTCCAGTCCCCTTCTGCCGCGGGCCCTCTTCATGGAGTCCGACGAGTCCGCGATGTACTGGAGTTCGTCGAGGACGAAACGGGGGACGATCAGGTTCCCTTCCAGGAAACCGGTGTCGCAGATATCGGCGATCCGCCCGTCGATGATGACGCTCGTATCCAGGATCCGATAGTCGCTCAGTTCCTTGGCCGGCCCCCATCCGAACAGGCTGACCTCTTCCACCTTTTTCGAACCGATGACCAGCCCCAGATAACCCATGATTCCGGTGAGCAGGGCGTAGATCCAGGGCACGACCTGCCGCTTTTCCATGATATTGCTAACAAAACTCAAGCCATAGGCAAATAAGAAAGCAATCAGCAGACCGACGATCATCCCCACCACGCCACCCAGAATCACCCGCAGAGAGACTTTCCGGATGGTCAGTTCGACCTGGATGACAAACAGCGACATCAAGAGACCCAAAAAGAGCCCGATCGCCCATTGCCACCACTGGCTGTAGCTGTGGTACGCAATGGAATAACCGCTTACCGAACACGCCAGGATCAATATCGTTTTCACAATCACCTCGCATCACCTCCTTTCCGATTGATTTGTAGAACGCCGTTTCCCGCGTCCCGGCAACAGGCGGAAAACGGCGGGTTCCTTCCTCAGATTCTGCTCAAATTCCGGATTGATCCCGGCGCCTTTCCGTCATTCAGGAAACGGCACCGGGGGCAGGCATCATTGCACGGTGAAGATCATCCGCAGATCCTCTTCGATCTTGGTCTCCTCGGCATTGGATGCCACAGAGATCTCCTTGATCAAGAGGCTCTTTGCCGTATCCATCATCTTCCTCTCCCCGAAGGAGAGGTTCTTGTCGCTTTTCAGAATGAAGAGATCGCGAAGCACCCTCGCAATTTCGAATACCGATCCCGTCTTGATCTTCTCCAGATATTCCCGGTAGCGCTTATTCCAGGTTTGCTTGTCGATGGTGACATCCTTGTTTCGCAGGATCGCATAGACTTTGGGGATTTCCGCCTCCATGATCACTTCGCGCAAACCGACCGCTTTCGCGCTCTCCATGGGAATCATGATCTTCATGCCGTTGCCCATAATCTTCATGATGTAAAACAGCTGCTTGCTCCCGCCGACCTCCCGGTGTTCGATCGCCTCGATCACGCCGACCCCTTGTGCCGGATATACCGCTAAATCGCCTATCTTGAACATTTTTACACCTGATTGACAGTATTTTTGAACGTGGCAGGTTACCAGATTCTGCGAGAAGAGTCAATACGATTTACGATCGAACGGATGTCCCGCGTCCGGATCTCGGTTCCGGTTTCAGGGGAGAAAGAAGAGTGGGTTCTGCGCCTTGCTCTTCTGACGGATCTCGAAATGAAGATAGGGCTCGTCCGGGGGCTCGTCCTTGCCGAGGAAACCGATCCGCTCCCCTTTCTTGACACGGGTTCCGGTCTGGACCGCTCTAATCCCCAAGTGGGCGTAAACGGTCGCGTAATGCGCATCATGTAGGATAATAATCGTCTCGCCATAACCTTTGATGAAGATTGATCTGTCCACGACCCCATCCGCCGCCGCGACCACCACCGATCCTTCGCCTGCCGCGATCCAAATCCCGTTGTTATTAATGCGGTTTGGTTGGGTCCCGAAGCGTGAAATGATCTTGCCCCGCACAGGCCAGACAAAGCGTTTTTTGTCGGACTGGATCTGATCGACCTTGGGTTCGCCCTCCCCAGTTCTGGCCGCCGGAGCTGCCGCCTCCCTAGGCTCAGGCTTCGGAGCTAGCCGGACGACCTCCTCTCTTTCGGGCTTCGGGAGGATCACGGCGGTCTCCTCCTTCTCCGGTTTCACCGACGGCCTACCTCGTAATGACCCATTTTCCGCCGGAGCAGCCGGTTCGGGACGATCCCTGACGGTCGTTGCGGACGTCGGGGCGTCCGGGCGCTTCCTCGGCACCGGTGCCTCCCGAGCCGGAGTCTCTGGTTTCGAAACAGCCCTGGGTGGGGGTGGGGACGCCTTTGCTTCCACGGCAGTCGGCGCGGCCACTGGAGGAGGTGACGACGGGGGCGTGGTCGCTGGGGGGGTGGGCGGAGGAGGAGCGGTCTGAGGCCGGGCTGTCGCTACGATATCGAGCACTGCCGGCGCATCGGGGATCAAGATGACGCTGTCCACCTCAATACGGTTGGGGTTCTCGATTTTGTTGATCTCCGCCAGTTCCCGGAGGTTCACCTGATAGGTCCGGGCGATCATCAAAAGCGTCTCTCCGCTCTTGACGCGGTGATAGACTCCCCGGGGCCGGTCGCCCCGGACCGTATAGCCTGCGCAGGAGAGAATCATCAGACCGGCCAGGAGCAATCCGAGATAATTTCGCAGCCTCCGGATCAATATTCTGGAAAGGGGCGATTTTCCGGTCAATTTTCCCATCCGTGCTCCCCGATCAGATCCACGAAACGGCAGCCGCCGAGATCCTCGCGCCTCACATGATCCGGGTCTTCCGACAGGCGGGTCACCTTCAGAAGAGCCTGGGAGTTGCGGCTTCCCACAGGGATGACGAGTCGGCCGCCGATCGCGAGCTGCTCCACCAGGATTCTGGGGACCCGCGGCGCCCCGGCCGTCACGATGATCGCCGCAAAAGGGGACTCCTCCCGCCAACCGTAAGTGCCGTCCCCCACCCTGATGGCGACATTGTAATAGTTCAGCAGGTCGAGAACTTTTCTCGCTCCGGTCGCCAGCATCGCGATGCGTTCGATGGAAAATACCCTTTCGGCCAACTCCGCCAGAAGAGCGGTCTGATAGCCGGACCCGGTCCCGATCTCGAGCACCTTCTCCGCACC
>JAJFTY010000073.1 GCA_021372695.1 Deltaproteobacteria bacterium | reverse complement strand
GGGGCGGCAGGGTGTAGGTGGTCTGACCCTGCAACTCGACGTCCACCAGGATGGCGCGGCCGGCCAGTTCATCCAGGACCCGCCGGGCTTCGGTCAGATCCGTTTTCCAGATCCGGGCGGCCTGCCCGGCCGTGAAAGGCTTGATGGGCAGCTGCGCGACGAACCCGGCTTCGCGTTCGCTGAACAGAATCCTCAGAATCTGGTAAAGCGTTTCCGAAGGCGGCGCCCCTTGCGGAAAACGGTTCAGCCGGTCGACCAGTTCGCGGTAACCGGATCTCAGCGTGACATGCGCCATACCTGCCTCTGATCCATCAGCCTCGCGAGGTTTCGGACCGGATCACGGATCTACGGTGCTGAGCGACTCGAAGAGCCGGGTGCTCAGGTTGTAGTACGCGACAATCTCCACAAGGCCCAGGATATCCCTGTCACTCAGCCCCGCTTCCCGGAGCGCCTGGACATCCGTTGGGCTGCATGCGTTCGCCGCCCGGGTCACCTTGACGGCGAAATCGGCGATCCGCCTCTCCCGCGGGCTCAGGTCCGCCTTGGTGAAATCCTCCTTGACCTGCTCCGCCAACTTCTGATCTTTGGCCGCTCGACCGAGGGCCGCCAGATGGCTCGCCGTTCAATGCACGCAGCCGTTATAGACAGAAACGAGGAGCGCCGCAATCTCTTTTTCCCGGAGCGTCAGCCCCTTCGATTCCTGATAGATGGCCCGCTGGAGGTCAAAGAGTAGACCGGAAACCGTGGGCGTCAGGCTCGTCAGTCGGACCGTGTCGGGGGGACGGCCGGAGGTCATGTCGCGCGTACGGCCGTACAACTCCCGGATGGTTTCATCGGCGCTGCCCTCGGGCTCCGTTTCAATCCATGTCGTCCAGGTCATACCTCTCATCTCCTTTCATGATTCTTCGTCGCGGTCAGCCCAGTTCGAAAGTCGTCACGCCGAAAATCCGGTCCTGAGGCAGATCCGGAACCGCTCCCCGATACATGCGGGCGGTCTCGAACACGACACCCAGGCGATGCCGATTCGCCAGATCGACCGCTGCCCGATTCACTTCCGGCACGTCCAGGAAGATGGGAGCGCCGGCCGGAGCCTCCGCCTGCAGGGCCGTGAAGAGGCGGTCGGCCAGCTCCGGGGTATCCGCAAACAGCGGCCCTATCTTATACCCGGTGCGGCAGGCCCGGAGCACGCCGTAACCCGCCAGCCTGCCGCTCTCCAGAACGCCCAGCGCCGCGCCCCGGGGTTGGCTGATCCAGCACTCCAGGAATCGCTTCCGGTCGTCGGGGAAAAAGGGCCTGTCGTATTCGCATATTTCGAGAAAGGGCCGCCCGGACAGCGGGACGATCCCCGCGGCGGCCGGCGCGTACCCGCCAGCCGTGCCCTGATAGCGGATATTGCGATACGCCAGGGCAAACCCGGATTTCCGGTAATTCTCCTGCCGGGCCACGACTCCGTCGAGACCGATCGTCCGGCCCGGGAGCGTCGCCAGGGCGGCATTCCAGATCCCGAGGCCGTAGCCCCGGCCGCGGTGCTCCGGCTTCACGATGTACAGCCCGATAAAGGCAAAGGAAGCGCCGTACCGGACGGCGGAAATCGTCGCGATGGGCTCGTCCCCGAGAAGCCCCACCAGGAATCCGGCCGGGTCGGCCGCGTAAAAGCAATCCGCATCGTGCAAGCCCGGGTTCCAGCCTTCCGCCGCGGCCATCCGGATCGCGATATCCACCTCCGGCCGTGTCATGGTCCGGATGGTGTAGCTGTCTTTCTGCATCATCGACTTCGCTTCCGGCTTCTCATTTGCATCCCAGCCTTTCCAGGAAACCGTTGATGTACTCTTCATAGGTGCCGGTAAAACCCTGGGGCAGGGTCACGGAGACGCCCGGTGTATCCTTGGCGAACCTCCGGTTGGCCTCCCGACTCGCTTTGTAGGCTTCGCAGGCCTTGTCGTTTTTCCCGGCAACCTCGAAGGAGAATCCCAGGTTCGCGTAGACATTGGTCAGCTTGTCGTATTGGCCGCTCTTGGCCAGCAGCCGGGCGGATTCTTCGAAGTTCTCGGCGGATTTTTCGTATCTGTTTTTGAACGTGGCCGTCTTGTCCTGGAAGCCGACCGCTTCGTAGTGCTGCTGCCACTTCTCGACGGCCTGCGACCTGAAGAAGAACCCGTAGGCGCGATAGGCCTCCGCCAGCCCAGCTTCGTCATTGCCCCGCCTGTAGGCCTCTATGGACTCCCGGATGAGCGGCTCCGCCGCCAGAGGCCGCAGTTCATCCAGATGGCTGTAGGCCTCTTCGATCTTCTTGCCCGGATCGGCGGTTCCCAGAATCTGCCCTGCCGCGCAGCCGCTCAGCATGGTTGCTGCGACGATTGCGGCGAAAAGAGTACGTGCGGATCTCATCCATTTCTCCTCACAGGCGCCGCATCCGCAATACCACAGAGATGAATGGTTCGCTCAATAATTCCGTAGGACCCCGTTGATGTAGGATCGCTTGATCACGCTGGTGTCGCTTCCCTGCGCTTCCTTGACGATTCCCACCCCCCTGTAATACCAAAAGTAGCGGGTTCCAGTGCTCAGAGACTGGTCTTTCTCGACAAGATGCTGGTCAATCTCCATAGACATCTTGATGCAATCGTGCAGAGTCTCATTTTCCGTCTGAACATCCTCGAGCGCCATGTAGCTGGTATGGGCTGTGATTTCGACATGGTATGTCGTCCCTGAGTAATCGAAGGTCCAGGAGGAAGAGCAATCGGAGCTGGTTCCGATCGCCATGTCTCCGGGAATCAGGACCAGCGGCGCGACAAACAGCACTTCCTCCCCGGAGGAAGGGTCATACTCTCCGTAGAATTTGACACCGGTTCCGTTTTCGTCGGAAGTGTAATAATCGGTCGCGCCACCGGTGTAAGAGACGACTTTCGTGACGGCATCTCCGATTATTTTTGTGCCGGTTACCGCCACACGTCCGGTACCAGAACTGTAAAGCGTGTGCCTGTCGTAATCGATCCAGTCACCCACATTCAACGGATAGTAATCCCCCGCCACGAATAGAGGATACTCGTTCACGATGATATTGACGGTTTCCGAGGTCTGCCCTCCAAAATCATCCGTGACGGTAAACGTGACGGGGTGAATGCCGGTTTGGGAGGACGCAGTCCTCCAGGAGAATGTTCCGTGGACCGGGTCGAACCCCGCGCCCGCCGGCAAAGAGGTCGCTGAAAAAACGAGAGGATCGTTGTCCGGATCCGTGGCAGAGACGGTGAGGTAGATCCATTGTCCTTCATAACAGGTTTTCTCTCCGCTGACGTTCAACACGGGATTCCTGTTGTTGCCGCGCAGGCCGGAGACAACCTGGAGAGCGTATACAGACTCCGCTCCGCCGATGCGATGGTCGCCGTCAACGTCGGCCTGCGGTGAAAAGGGTTGTGATGATTGAACGCCCGAGGCCACCTGAAGCGCCCCGATCGCATCGTCCAGACCCACGGTGCCGTTCCGATCGATATCGCCCCGGAGGTGGGTCTCGGTATAACGGATCCCTCCTTCAACGATCACGAAGAGCAGCGAACCATCCCGGGACATCTTCAATCGTCCCGGCTTGTAGGATTGATTCCCCGTCTCGAGGAAGGTGTATTCAAAATTGTAGGAATTGACCTGCGTGAAATGGGTGGTTTCGAAGGCACGCACCTCCCGCGTTCCCCCCCATGCGAAATAGACGATGTCTTCGGAAGGGTCATAAACGACGCCGGTGGGGTGGGGACCTGCATACTCACCCAGCGTGGTGATCTTGCGGAAATCGGCATCGTAGATAGACATACCCGCGGCTGTCGGCAGAGCGAATTGCGTACCGTTACGATTTGTACCGATTTCATAGTTGGACCAGCCGGTACCGTCGGTATAGCCGATTCTTTCGACGATGTCGCCGTCATTCACCCGGTAACGGCCCCAGGGCCCGTCCGATCGGCCACCTTCTGCAAAACCGATCACACTGCCGTCGGCGCTGGCGCTCAGCATCGTGGTTCCTTGAACAGGTTGTAAGACTGTCGTCACCTCTCCGTTTGTCGAATTGTATTTGAGCAGAGACTGGGAGGAAACGAGCATGTTTCCGTCACTTCCGAACGCCACGGAGAACGAAACTGCGTTATTTGTGGTTTGAGGGAAAAGGACCTTCCGGCTCGAACCGGTCTGAAGATCGATCAGGTGTACCCCGGCAATGGAACGGTCTGCAACGGCCAGCATATTGGCGTCCGGTGACAGGTCGATTCCCTTTAAATCGCCCCCCAGCCAGAACGGCGTTAGAAACTGTTGGGTAGCGACGTCATAACGCACGACATCCGCGCCCGAAGTGATGTAGAGGATGTTGCGGCCGGGGTCGTGGACCATGTCGACGCTGTCGGGCGAGGGGATGAAGTGGCTCCTCCCGAGATCATGGCCCTTGCTGAAGGTGGCAGTCACCGTCGTTTCCCCATCGATAGAAACTGTGCATGCTTCCGTTCCGGAACATCCCGCCCCGGACCATCCCGCAAATACGGACCCTTGATGCGCTCTGGCGCTCAGGGTGACCCGGCTGCCGCCCGGATAGTCCCGGGTGCAGACGGATGGGCAGTAGATTCCCTCCGGGGAACTGGTCACCGAGCCGGCGCCGGCACCCGTCGTCTGAATCGTCAATGGATGGGCAGGCGTGGCATCCGTTCCCGTATTGACGTAACGGATTCCACCCTCCACGGCGGCAAAGAGCAGGGTCCCATCGCGGGAGATCTTCAATCGCCCCTGCTGGTAGCCCGGGTTGCCCGTACTCTTGAAAGTGTCTTCAAAATTGTAGGAAGCGACCTGCGCAAAATCGGCGGTTTCGAAGGCGCGCACCTCCTGCGTTTCTGCCCATGCGAAGTAGACGATGTCTTCCGAAGGGGCGTAGACCACACCAACGGGTACACCGGGGCGCCGGCCAAGCGTCGCAATCTGCACGAAATCCGTGTTGTAAACATAGGTACCGTCGGACGTGGGAATGGCAAATTGGGTGCCATTGCGATTGGTGCCGATCCCATAATAGGAAGAGATGACATTCGTGATAACGGTTCTTTCGACGAGGCTGCCGTCGAGCACCCGGTAAGGGCCCCATGATTGATCAAAGTAGCCGATGGTTTTGCCATCGGCGCTGCCGCAGACCATCATATCTCCGGAGGCCCATTCTAGGAGTGGCGTAACCTCTTCGGTCGCAGGATTGTACCTTCGCAGGGAGCCTATCAACGTGAGAGGCGAAACGACGATGCTTCCATCTATGCCGAACGCCACGGAAGATGAGCCGCCTTCAACGCTGTAAGGTGGCGAGAAAGAGACCTTCCGGCTCGAACGGGTTTGGAGGTCGATCAGATAGATGCCGGCGCTGGAAGCGTCCGCGACCGCGAGCGTATTTCCATCCGGCGACAGATCGATCCCCCTCAAAGTGGTTCCCAGCGCGAATGGCGCAAGGAACTGTTTCGTGTCGAGCTGGTAAACCAGGACATCCGTGCCGGAAGTGATGTAGAGGATGTTGCGGCTGGGATCGTGCACCATATCGACACGATCCGGCGCGGAGATGAATGTGCCTGCACCATAGGCCGGACGAATGGGCAGCCAGCAGATGAGGAAAACCGCCAAAATGAAGATGCCGTTCCTGAGGATCGATCTCATCATGGTCCATCGCCTTTCATACTGGAACGTCCCGCCGCCGGTTCATGGCGAAATTCGGCCGGCAGTCATGCGGATTTCCGGAGGTCCGGCCGATCGGTCCGCCCTAAATACCCCCAAGTGCTCTTCTCTGCAACCCCCAGAGAGCCTCTTGTCGGCTGGAATCGTTTCCGCAGTGCCGATTCTTGTCACATCACCAGACGGAAACTCGCGTCCGGCTGATTGCCGGGTTCCGGCTGCGCCGCGGGAAGCGCGTAGACCAGTTTTTGCCCGAGAACATTGACATAGCCGCGCTTCACCAGGGCTTCATAGACGGCATCGATATCCGCGGCAGGGCGTTCCTTGCCGAGCTTGGCACGAATGGTGCTGCGCAGGGTCTTCGGGGTGCGAGGCATCGCGGCCTTTCGCCTGATCAAGTCGTCCACCGCCACCTCGATCAAGGCATCGACGGGTGATCGTTTATCTGTGGGTCCGGTCCTGGCTCCGCCGGCGGCCTGCCTTGTATCAACCGGGCTGACCGCAGCCTTGCTGAAGCACGGCATTTCCTCGATCGAAGCCGAGCGGGCAGAGAAGACCTTCCTGGCCTTCAGGTGCTTGATAAGCGGATCATATCCCGTATCTTTCGAAATGATGTGAAAAAACCCCGACGGGTCAGTTGCCGCCAAGACGCCGAGGTAGTACGCGATGTAAAAATCGAGCGCGTTCGCTCCGGATGTTTCGAGAACGATGTATTCCGCACGGTCACCCAATTCCTGCATTGCCAGAACAAGCTCAACCGGAAGCTTCGTATTCTTCGGACCGAGGAATACACGCACCTCGTACTGCTCGCCCTTTAAGAGAGCAAGCGATTTCACCTGGATATTTTCATAGTCGATGAGGACGTAGTTCTTCTTCATGTCTCGTCTCCCCTATCGTTCGCTATAACCGGGCGCTCAATCGCGGTCGATCGCTCTTCAAGTGTCCATTCGCGCCTCCTTCTCGGCGAGCCGTTCGGCAATCTCGCGCAAGCCCGCTCTCTCGGCCGTCTCCCGCGGCGTTTCGCAGTCGTCGATGCGTGTGCGGAGTCGGGGGTCGGCGCCGATCTCCAGCAGCGTGCGGATGAAGGAAAGCGGGCTGTGGTATATCGCGTATTCGAGGCATGGGCCGATCGCAAGCGGCATCGGCCCGTTCGGCACGTCGGCAGGATCATCGACCGCGGCATAGAGCGCCGCCAGATCGCCGGCGTGAAAGGCGGCGTTGATCTTTTGGAACTTCCGGTATTCTGCGCAGCGGTCGGCCTCCGGCTTCATTTTCCGTTCATCTCCTGTGATCCGGGCTTCAATTCAGCGGACAGCTCCCGCATGCCGCGGGCGAGCGCAAGATCGCCGGCCGTCTTGCCAGCGAATTCCGGCGCGCCGGTTCCCTTGAGCGACAGATCGGCCCCGGCCTTTACCAGAAGCCGCGCAACCTCCGCGTGACCGGCGACGATCGCGAGCATCAGGGCACTCAGCCCGAACTTGGCCGTGACGTCGAGGTTCGCCCTATGGGCGATCAGGATCTCGACTATCGCGTGCCGGCCGGCGTGGGCGGCCAGCATCAGGGCCGTCTGCCCGTGCCGGTCGGGAACATTCACGTCGATGCCCCGTCCGAGAAGGTCGAGGACGGTTCGGGCATCATCGTGTTTGATTGCGTTCTCCAAGGCGGCATCCATCGATGCAACGGTTCTCAGCCGTCATCCTTTTCCCGCAGTTCGATCCTCATTCCGACCTTTTCAGGGAGATCAGATAGATCACGCCGCCAGTCGCTTCCGGCTGATCGATCATCATGTCCCTGACCGCTTTGCCCGTGATCGTCCCGTCGGCCAATTTCTTCAGATGGGCCGTGTAGTAGACTCTCTTGCCGGAACTGATGGCCATGTATACGTCTTCCCCGGCGGCGACGCCATCGACATAGTACATCCCCAGCGACCCATGGAAATGTTTGCCCTCCTGAATAAAAACGGCATCGCCCCAGCCGCCGGTCGTTACGCCGCCGGAGTACCATTTCCCCGCCATGTCGATGACCGGCCCCCCATTCTTCGAATTGAGCCAGTGATTCGTCTGCTCTCTCGTCAGACCCGCGCACGATAGGATAAGGGCCGCCAGAATCAATACCGCAGTCAACCTTATTAAGTTACGCATAAGTGGCCTCCTTGGTTCATCATCTCCCGGCCGGAGAGTCGACCTATCCGGCGCGGTTAACCCTGTACGGATGAAGGCAGGCTGGTGATCCGGTTTCTTTCGGTATCCTCACGATGAAGCAATGGGACATCCTGTCGTGCCATCCCTGTTTCGTCTTCGACCAGCCGATCCACAGGAATCCCAAAAACAGGGGCAATGCCGATAGAATCTTCCCCGCGTTACGCGCCAGCGCCCTCTTGAAGGAGAGGCGGCCGCCTGCCTCGTCCACGACGCACATGCCCATCAGTCGTTTGCCAAATGTGCCCTGTAAACGAGAGGCGTCCATCAGGACGCCATAGATCATCCACAGGGCAAGCGAGAGGTCCCGGATATGGTTGCGTTCAGCCAGGAAAAGCTCGCGAGATTCAATGTCTTTCGGGCCGTGCCAGTAGGCCCGGACCGTCTCATCGAAGCCGAGGAAGAAGTAAAACACGAGACCGGTCACCAGGAAGATCGGAAATGCGTCAATCCAATACGCTGCAAATCGCCGCCAGAACCCCGCGTAGATCATTGTTCCTCCTTATCTGCGCCGCTGGGAACCAGGCGATGGCGCGCCAAAAGACGACAGGATTGAGCGACTCACGCCGCCGAACCGTCCGCTTCGGCGGCCGATCATACGGCTACTGGTATGTGGAACCCTGGTGCTTCAGCCATCCGCCTTGATGCCGACCGTCGGGATCGTGATGCGTCCAGTGGACGACGCCCCCTTTCGAGTTCCATTCGTACTCGCCGAAGAATTCGACCGTATCGCCTTCGCGAAGGGCGTCGACGCGCGGGGCAAGGTCGATGTTGTGGGAGACGAGAACGGTTTGGCCCGATGAGAGCCTGAGAATGAACCGCTGGTGACGACTCCCCTGTCGATCGTCCGACAGAATCTTGGCGACCACGCCGGAACCTCCGACCTGAACGTTGCTTTGCCTGTTTTCAAACGCGCTCTGAAGAAGCTGCTCGCTCCGGGTGCCCTCTCCCCGGAAGGTTGAAATGAAGCCGGGATGACTTTCGTAGAGCCCGTAAAGCGCCAATCCCAGAATGGCGATGGCCAGCAGCTTTTTCACGTTTTCTCCTATTTATGTTCCGTTACTCCTGGAAACACCTATTTCGGACCTGTCTTGACTGAAAACCGCCCCGGAAAACGCCTTTTATGACAAAACGATAAGACGTGTCGTCACAACAATAATGATGCCGTATATTTAAGTCAGTTCGCCGCGGCGAACTGACCTTCGGAACCGGGCATCGCAGCCTCTTGATCCCTGTTTCCCGCCCCCCGGTCGGCCCCGGACGGTCATCATGTGGTCTTTCGGAGAGTCAGCAGGTAATTGAATTCGCCGATTTCTCCCAAATACGTTCTTGAAAATCCGTATTTCGCGATTTTTTCCTCAGCCTCTTGTTCGGAAATCCTGATGCCGATCGGAGGTCCGGGTCCTTTATCGATCTTTTTGAACTCGACCAACGCGAAAACGCCATCCGGCTTCAGAACCCTGGCGATCTCTCTGAGCGCCGAATCCTGTCCCCCGGGCGGCAGATCATGAAGAACGGTCGCCATCAGACAGAGGTCGATCGACCCATTTCCAAGGGGAATGTGTGCCGTGATGTCGGCTTTTATCGGATTGATGTTCGACAGGCCATTTTCCCGTATCGCGTTTCTCAGGCTATCGAGCCCCTCATCCCAATCATCCACGGCATAAATCACGCCCTTGTCATCCAGCAGCTTCGAAAGTTCGATGCTGTATCGGCCAACGCCGCAGCCCGCGTCGAGGATATGGGCGCCTGGATGGATCTTGATATTCGAGAAGAAACGGGCAGGATCGATCAAATCGAAGCTGCTTCTCCCGGCGCCGGCGGGTTTGTTGCTCATGATTTCTCCCTATTTGAGTACCTTTACCTCCGGTCCACGGAAGGGATGACGATCCCCGCGTCGCCGCCGATCAGCTCCGCCTTTCCCCGGAGAAACCACCGGCCGACCAGGGCCGCGGTCACGGCGTCCAGTTCGTCGCCGGTCAGACCCTCCGGCAACCCTCTCAGTCCCAGCTTCCGCAGCCCGGCCAGAAGGCCCACGCGGTCCTTGTGCTGGCGGGAAATCCCCCAGAGGTCCTGGGCCGCCCCGGGATAGCACTCGACCGCCCGGAACCCCAGCGCTTCCATCTTCGCCTTGAGCGCCATGCCGCGCTCGGTGAGCATCCGCATCGGACCCAGGGTGATGGGGAAGAAGCGGATGCCGAGCCGCCTGAGTTCGAGGTCGCACTCCCGGAAATGGCCGCCCGAGCGGTCATGGATCGTGGCCCGCCCTTCGGGGAGACTGAGCGGCGCATCGATCGGAACGACCGCGGGCCGCGCCTCCGACACCCACCGCAGGATCTCGTCGTCGCCGTAGACGACGTGCGTTTCGGCCCTCAGGCCGCGCAGTATGCAGATACCCGTCGGCCGGGCCGTCGATCCTGCCAGGTCGACGCCCACGACAACGAGCGGTTTACGATTGGTCAAAGAATTCATTCCTCACCGAGTTCTCCCTCCGTCCGTTATTTTTCACCCCCGCCGGCCCCTCTGTTTCGTATCATCCGCCAGCCGATGATCCCGAGTCCCGGAATGATAGCAAGTCCGGCAAAGGCCGGAAGAAAGCCTATCATCAGGGCGAGGCTGCTGAAGCCGATAAAGGGCAGCAGGACAAGCCGCACGGCGGCGCGCAAACTACCGTGTCCCGCGATGGAATCCGCTACTGCCGGAGAGTAAGCATAGTAAAATCGTACGAAGGCTCTGCCCCACGGGCGATGAAGCAGATAACGGTCACGAAACGCCCGTAGCGTCGCGACCCGTGGTTCAAGGGCCGAGCCGTAAGCCGCTGTGGCGATGAAACAGCCGCCGCTGTCGCCCGCCGCGACCGGGATGCCTATCCCCCCCGGGTCCACGATGACTCCCGTCCCACCAGAGATTTCGGTGCTGAAATCGATCAGTGGATCGTCGTCGGTCACGGTCAGGATTCCGATGCCGTCGTTCACGACGAATCTTGTGGCGGCACTCAACAGCGTTCCGTCCGTATCGTGCGTTCCAACGGCATTGACCTTCATCCAACCCCGTGCGGGATGGTACTTGTACCACGCCGCATCGGGCGGCAGGTCCTCCGGCAGATACAATCGGACATCCATGGAACCGCCGGGCGCAACGCCTGCCAGCCTGAAGCCGACGATCCCGTGAGGGAAATTCGTCTTCGGCGGCAGGGGGGTGTGATCGAACCCAGGATCGGAGACCGTCATGGTCGAAAATGACGCGATTCGGACGCCCGCGGGGGTGACCAGGCCGATTACGGTGCCGTCGCCGTCGTTTGCCCTGGCAATCATCATCCCTGCTTGGGTGATATCCGCGGTGAGCCCCGCGTTGACGACCGGAAATGCGGCGACGAGGCGCGATGAAACGGCCCCGATTTCTTTAAGCTCGGCGTCCGTCAGCCCATTGAGATTCACCACCTGGACGCCCAGCCGTTTGACGGCTATCCCTTCCACCACGACGCCCCCAGCGTCGAGAGCCACGGCGAGCGTCCTGAAGGAGGTTGTCAGGGAGAGGTCGGACCCGGAAGATTGACCAGCTGTGTCTCTCATCCTGGCCCGCCAATAGTAGGTTGTATCCGGCTTCAAGCATCCGGGGGGCACGATGATCGCGGTCAAGTTACGCCTGTCCGAAAGACTCTTGAAAACAACGGTATCTGCCGAAAAAGCCACATCGGACGACACCTCCCAGTCCGTTGATCGATGTGTTTTGCCTGAACCGTTGGCGGAAGAGGCCTCGATCTGCAGCCTCGGGCTCAGCGGAACCCCCGTTGCCTTATGGAAGGGGCTCACGTTGGAAACGGCCGGTGGCGGGGGCGTCGTCCTGACCAGAAAGCTCCCCCAGGACGGAGATGCCTCGTCGCTGAATGGATGGCCGCCGCTGAAACTCGCTTCGCCCCAGGAAGGGCCCACCTGGAGTTTACCCAAAAGCGCCGAAAACCGGACGCCAATCGGATAGTTGGCTGTCGTGATGTCATGGCCCCAGAAGTCGCTGCCCGTAAGCCCCATGGTATTGCTTCCCCCATCCGGGGTGGCGCCCACCAGTGATATCAGGGTCTGGGTTTCCACGCGGTGCGTCACGGCTGTATCGAAACCGTCGTCCGGCGTGCCGGCATGGATGAAGAGGGTTCTCAGCTCATCGACCGTGGCATGGCGAAATCCCCGTTCGTACCAGATCCCCGTACGAACCTGATCGAAGGTCTGATTCGTTGTCAACGTAACATCGAGCCAATCCAGCCCCGACTCCGACTCCTGCGTGATCCACCCGTCTTCGGACGCCGGCCGCCAATCGGCCGAGGTCAGAGAGGCCCGCCCGGGAGCGGGCAGAAAAAGGGTTGCGGAAACCAGCCAGATAATAACCACCGCCCTGCACTGGAGAAAAAACACGCTGCCACATCTCATCGGATCACCTCAGAAGTTGAATGATGAATCAGTCATCGATGAAGTCCCTACCCTCATGATGTCAATTCCGAAGCGCGCCCGCAGCCTCTGAGACCGCCGCGGCAAGCGAGGCGGCATCGGGAAGCCGTTCCAGCGAGTAATTCAGGAAGACCCCTTCGCTGCGGTCCGGGGGATGGGGGAACAGCAGGTGGAGCGTGCCATAGCCGAGCAGACGCCCGAGGCGGGTCTGCCGGACCAGCGTCTTCTCCAGATTTTCGAGGTCGAGGGAGAGCGGTTTAACGAACCGGCGTGCCGAAAGGACACGATGGTCGGTCACAAGAATCGCCGGCGAGTGCAGGAAGTACGCTGCAATGCCTCCCACCAGCGGCAAGGCGGGAATGCTCAGCAACCGCATGAACCCCGGATCCTCGATGACCGCCGAGAATACGACCACTGCCAGGACAACCGCTGCCGTGAACACCAGCATGCACATCGGCAGCAGACGGGGCCGCGTCAGGTAGCGCACTTCTTCACCGGGCGCGAGCAGCCGCGCCGCATGGGCCGGCACCTTTCGAGCGATTCCCTCAGCAGACAAGCGCACCCCCTGAGAACAACTAAACCGAGTTCACCGTACCATGCGGATCAGCCCCTGGGGACCCCTCGATCCGCTGGAACGCCTCTGGGCCGGATGAGCCAAAAGCCAAGCCGGAAGAACCCGCCGGGCGGCATCGGCTTCAGCGGTTTGTTGTAAAACTTGTTCCCGCAGCTTCGACTGCCGGCTGCGCAGCCGGACTGGAACAGACATCAGACGGACTCCTCAATGAGACCCGCCGCATACCGCGCACCGCCGTAAGCACGAAGCTTCCCGCTTGCGCGCCTCGCGTTCTTTTTGTACGACGGGTCCGAAAGAATACGATGGGCCTTCTCGCGCACCTCGGCTGCGTCTACCCGCTTTATCCTCGCGGCGTCGGTCGTCGGCAGCACGAAGTCACCCGCTCCCGCCGCAGCTACGCGCCGCGCGTTGCTTTCCCGTTCTGAAAAGGTTGGAATGACCAGCGCCGGCGTCCCTGTAAACAGTCCGGTCTGGCACGAACCGTAGCCGCCGTGATGGATCAAGAGATCGCTCTTTTCGGCCATGGTCAATCCCGGCACGAACGGGGCATACCTGAAGTTGGACGGGAG
>JAJFTY010000062.1 GCA_021372695.1 Deltaproteobacteria bacterium | reverse complement strand
GACAGAGCTTTACGATCCGAAGACCTTCCTCACTCACGCGGCGTTGCTGCGTCAGGGTTGCCCCCATTGCGCAAGATTCCTCACTGCTGCCTCCCGTAGGAGTCTGGACCGTATCTCAGTTCCAGTGTGGCTGATCATCCTCTCAGACCAGCTAACCATCGTCGCCTTGGTAGGCCATTACCCTACCAACTAGCTAATGGTACGCGGACTCATCCTTCAGCGAGGGCTTGCAAGCAGAGGCTCTCTTTGACTGCTCGACCAAAGTCTCGCAGTGTTATTCGGTATTAGCCCACCTTTCGATGAGTTGTTCCCAACTGAAGGGCAGATTATCCACGCGTTACTCACCCGTGCGCCACTTTACTCAGGCCCCGAAGGACCCTTTCTCGTACGACTTGCATGTGTTAGGCACGCCGCCAGCGTTTGTTCTGAGCCAGGATCAAACTCTCAAGTTTTTAATCCTGAAGGAGATTTCTCTCCCTTTTTACTCAATTGTACTAAGGACCCACAAATCAATTATCCCACTATTCAATTTCCAAAGAGCCAGTCAGAAACGAGTCGGTAGATCTAAACCAATTTGGATTTTCTGTCAAGAACAATTTTCAAAATCTTTTTGTCTTGCAGCCCGTCCCGTTTGCGCGAGTGATTCTTATAATCCAAATCGCTCCGGGATGTCAAGCGGAAATCCGAAATTTCTTTTTCCCCGAACCCAATCTGTCAACGAACGAAGGCGGGTTCTACCCTACCCGCCTCCAGGTGTCAAGCTTTAATTTCTATTTTTTTTTCGTAACGTTATATAATTGAAATGATTTGGCAATTTTGTAAGCGGCGTAGCCGCGCAACCGGAACATTTCATCACCTCACGGTGAGGATCACGTACCGTTTCTTCCCCTTCCGCAGGCGGATTTCACCCTTCGCATCCAGGTCGGCCAGGGTGATGCTTTCATCGAAGGCCCTGAGTTGACGTTCGTTGACGTAGCCTCCGCCCTGGGTGATGAGGCGCCTTGCCTCTCCCCTGGATGCACAGAGACTCGTCTCGTGGAAAAGCTCGAAGGCGGGCACACCCGCTGCGAGCGCCTCCCGGCTTTTTTCGACGGAAGGAATGGCATCCGTATCCCGTTCACCGGCAGATCGCGGTATGGTGCTGGAAGGAAACAGCCCCGCCTCCACCGGCTTCGCGCCGAAGGCCTCGACAGAGGCCTTCCAGGCCGCCACCGCGGCGGCTTCGCCATGGGTGATCTTCGTCGCTTCGAAGGCCAGCACCGCCTTGGCCATATTCAAGCGGGCATCAGTCAGGGTCCGGACGGCCGTGAGCTCCTCCATCGGCAGGAAGGTGAATAGCGCCAGGAACCGCGCCACATCCGCATCCTCCGCATTGATCCAGTACTGATAGTACTCATAGGGAGAGGTCAGTTCCGCGTCGAGCCATACGGTCCCCTTCTCCGTCTTTCCCATCTTGTGTCCCTGCGAGGTGGTGATCAGGGGGAAGGTCATGCTGTAGGTCGTTTTCCCCTCCACCCTGCGGATGAGATCGATTCCCGCGACCATGTTCCCCCACTGGTCGTTGCCTCCCATCTGCATGCGGCAGCCGTGCTGCTGGAACAGATGGAGGAAATCGTAGGCCTGCAGGAGCATATAATTGAATTCGATGAAATTGAGGCCCTTTTCGAGGCGCATGCGATAGCTTTCGGCGGCCAGCATGCGGTTCACGCTGAAGTGGCGCCCGATGTCCCGGAGGAACTCGATATAGTTGAGTTGCGTCAGCCAGTCGGCGTTGTTGGCCAACATGGCCTTCCCGTCGGAGAAATCGATATACCGGGAGAGCTGCGTCTTGAGGCATTCCGCGTTGTGGTCGATCTGCTCCCGGGTGAGAATCTGCCGCATCTCCGTCTTGCCGGAGGGATCGCCGATCAGGCCGGTGCCACCGCCCACCAGGGCGATCGGCCGGTGACCGTGCCGCTGCATGTGGGCCAGTGACATGATCGGCACGAGAGACCCGATATGCAGGCTGGTCGCCGTCGGATCGAAGCCGATGTAGCAGGTGATCGATTCCTGCTCCAGAAGCTCCCGGACCTGAGGCTCATCCGTAATCTGCTCGACGAAGCCCCTCTCCCGGAATACGTCGTACACGCTCTTCAACGTTCTGCCCCCCTTGTTCTGCCACTCACCGGCAACGCCCCGAATCCGTATTTCCGGTCTCCCAGCTCAGAATGAGCATCCCGACGGCTCCCGCAGCGGCACATTCACCCGCTCCACCCCGATGGCCCGGCCGTCCGGCGCAATTTCCAGAGCGACCCCCTGGAGGCGGACATCCCCTTTGGCGATATCGAACTTGTTGGGGATCTGCAGGAGAAAACGCTGCATGATGCTCTCCTTCCGGATCCCGATCACGGAATCGAACGGGCCGGTCATGCCAACGTCGGTGATGTACGCGGCGCCTCCGGGCAGGATCCGCTCGTCCGCCGTCTGTACATGGGTGTGGGTTCCCAGAACCGCCGAGACCCGGCCGTCCAGATACCAGCCCATGGCGATCTTCTCCGAAGTCGCCTCTGCATGCATGTCCGCGATGATCACTCGGGTTCTCTTCTTCAATTTCTCCACCTCCCGGTCGGCCGTCCGGAAGGGACAGTCGAGGGGCTGCATGAAGACGCGGCCGGCCAGATTGAGAATGCCGACGGACACCCCGCCCGGCGCGGGGACCACCACGCTTCCCCGTCCCGGCGCCCCTTCCGGATAGTTGGCGGGCCTGAGCAGCGTCTCGTAATCGTCCACGAATTCCATGACCTCCCTTTTGTCCCAGATATGGTTTCCGGAGGTCAGGACGTCGATATGCGCACCGAACAACTCTTCGACGATCTCTGCGGTCACGCCGAAGCCGGCCGCGGCATTTTCACAGTTGGCGATCACGAAATCGATCCGGCGCTCCTCGATGATGCCGGGCAGGAGTTCGCGGACGGCCCTCCGCCCCGGTTTGCCGACGATATCGCCGATAAACAGTATCTTCATGCCAGGATCCTATCGTGCGAAATCGGAAACGCGGGTCTCCCGGATGACCGTCACCTTGATCTGCCCCGGGTAGGCCAGCTCTGCTTCGATCTTCTTGATGATGTCCTTGCAGAGCATCACCGTGTCGTTGTCGGAGATCTTCTCATTCTCCACGAGAATCCGGATCTCCCTTCCGGCCTGGATCGCAAAGCACTTGTCGACGCCGTTGAATGATTTCGCAATATTTTCAAGTTCCTCAAGACGCTTGACGTAGCTCTCCAGCATCTCCCGCCTTGCGCCGGGTCTCGCCGCCGAGAGCGAGTCCGCCGCCTGGACCAGAACGCCGAGCAGGGTATTGCTTCTGCCGTCGTCATGATGGGTGCCGATCGCCTGGACGATGCGGGCGGACTCGCCGAACCGCTTCGCGTAATCGGCGCCGATGGCGGCATGGGTCCCCTCCACCTGGTGGTCGATGGCCTTCCCGATGTCGTGCAGGAGGCCCGCCCGCTTCGCTTCCTTGATGTTCATCTTCAGTTCGGCTGCCATCATCCCCGTCAGATGGGCCACATCGATGGAATGCTGCAGAACGTTCTGCGAGTAGCTCGTCCGGAACTTGAGGCTTCCCAGGAGCGTGATCAGCTCGGGGTGCAGATCGTGGACACCGACGTCGAAGGAGATCCTCTCGCCCGTCTCCTTGATGATCGCATCCACCTCCTGCCTCACCTTCTTGACGATCTCTTCGATCCGACCCGGATGGATCCGCCCGTCGGTGATCAGTCTCTCCAGGGAGAGGCGCGCCACCTCTCGGCGCACCGGGTCGAAGCTGGAGAGCACGACCGCCTCCGGCGTATCGTCGACGATCAGGTCGATGCCGGTTGCCGCCTCGATCGCCCTGATGTTTCTCCCCTCCCGTCCGATGATCCTCCCCTTCATTTCGTCATTGGGCAGGTTGACCACCGAAACCGTGTTCTCGGCCACGTAATCGCCCGCGTAGCGCTGAATTGCGTAGGCGATGATCTCCCGCGCCGTATTGTCCGCGGTCCGCCTGGCCTCCTCTTCGATCTTCCGGATCGTCAGACCGGCATCCCGCTTCGCCTCGGACTCCATCGACTGGATGAGGAGGTTCTTGGCCTCTTCCGAGTTGATGCCGGCGATCTGCTCCAGTTTGGCCTCCTGTGCCTCCAGGAGCCGGTCTGCCCGCTCGTGCTTTTCATTGAGCTGGCTCTCCCTCTGCAGAATTCCCTTTTCCCGGTTCTCGATCCCCGACTCCTTCTGGGAGAGAAGATCCGCTCTCCGATCGAGGCTCTCCTCTTTGGAACGGAGCCGCCGTTCCAGCGCATCGAATTCGCCTTTTCGCTCCCTTGTGTCCTTTTCGAACTCGGTCTTGAACTTGAGCAGGTTCTCCTTGGCCTGCAGGATCGCCTCCTTCTTGATGTTCTCGGCCTCTTTTTTCGCCTCGTCCAGGATCCTGGCCGAGAGATTCTCGCAGGATTCCAGTTTCTTCCGCGATAACTGCTGCTTGATCATGAACCCCAGCAACCCGCCGACGGCCAACGCGACCAGCAGCACCAGTATCAATATGCCGTTATAGAGCAAAATGTTCACCTCCTTGATATTTCTGACAAATGCAAATCGATTGCAGTGATGGATCCATTCGGGAAGTTCGAGGGAAGGAGTGCTTTCGAGCGGTAGGGGCTGGATTCAAAAAACCCCCGCTGATGCCGTGTCAACCACCTTTTTGAACCAGTTGAAAAGTGGGAGCCTAGTGTTGCCCGCTTCAGGCTTTCCGCCTTCCGCACTCTGCGGAATCAGGCGGCCATGCTCACCGCGGGCAAGGAAAGGTCCCCGGTTCCAAGGTGTTGGCTCAAAAAACGAATGTCAATCACGCACATCGCAGGGGATAGTCTGTTCACCTTATATCGTTGATCAAATGGATCAATTGTTCCGTTCTTCTCTCCAATTGGCTGTGGATGTTTTCCTTTGTGCCGGCAATCCGGCAATACTCATCCGCAATGTTCAACGCAGCCAGGATGGCAATGGTCAAGGCGTTTTTGGTTCCGGCAACCTTCCCGGCCTCCTCCACCTTGTCACTGACATACCTGATGACTTTCGCTACATGCTCATCCCCCGAATCGCTCGTTACCGAGATCTCCTGTCCCAGTATGCTCACATCGAAGCGCTTTTTCAATGGACGAACCTCACGGTTTGTCTAGGCCACCTTTATCTCCTGAAGCAAACCAAGAAGTGAGTCCACCTTTGTGCGTACGGCATCCCTTTCCTCTCTCAGCCCTCCCATTTTTTTGTTTGTCTCTTCCAACTCCCTTATCTTATTCTGCAGCAGTTCTTCGAGCTCGAGATTCCGCTTCTTCAACAGCGCATAATCGCCGATCAAACCGCTGATTTTCTTTTCCAGTTCATCGAACTTCACGAATTCCACGATTTCACCCATCTCCAGTTGATGTTCTGTCCGCATGTTTGACGAATCCGATCCCATGCTGATTTCGGGGTCGATTATGCCGAGCCGACCCATGAAAGTCAAGACCTTATTTCGTCGCGGACGCAGGGTCGGATGAGGGCTCACACCCGTCTCGGTCGGGAGTGATCGCGGCAGACTCCTCCAGATGCTGAAAAAAGCCACGCAGCGCTTTGCAGGCCGAGTTCCGATCGCCTATGCACCCCGCGGTCCGGCGGAACTGCGCCCCGTCCCTGAGCCCTTTCGTATACCAGAGGAGATGCTTCCGGAAATCCCGGGTCCCGATCTGCTCACCGTAAAAGTCGATCGCCAGTGCCAGGTGGCGGCAGATCACCTCCTCCCTGCCCGGAAGGGAGGGAGCGGAGACACCGGCTCCCGAGAGGTGCGACAGGATATTCCCGATGAGCCAGGGATTCCCCAGGACCCCTCTGGCGACCATCACCGCGTCGCAACCCGTCTCCCGGAACATCCGCTCCGCATCCGCCGGAGAGCGGACGTCGCCGCTCCCGATGACCGGCACCCGGAGCCGTTCTTTCAGGGCCGCGATCAGCCCCCAATCGGAGCGCCCCCCGAAGCCCTGTTCCGCCGTGCGGGGATGCAGGATGACGGCGTCCACGCCGCACTCCTGGGCGATCTCACCGATCTCGATGGCATTGACCTGTCGTGCGTTCCATCCGGCGCGGATCTTCACCGTCAGGGGGAGGGAAGTCGCGTTTCTCACGGCCCGGAGGATGGCGGCGGCACGCGCCGGCTCCCGCATCAGTCCGGCCCCGGAGCCGCTCCTCACAACCTTCTTCACCGGGCAGCCCATGTTGATATCCAGAAGGTCCGCGCCGCGCTCCCCGGCCACCTGTGCCGCGGCGGCCAGGATAGCCGGATCGGAGCCGAAGAGCTGAACCCCGAGCGGACGGTCCGCCGGAGCGGAAGCGAGGTAGCGGAAGGTTTTCTCGGCTTTCCGGACAAGGCCTGTGGCGCTGACCATCTCGGTGAACGCCAGAGAGCAGCCGAACGACCGCACGATCGTCCGGAAGGGAAGATCGGTGATCCCCGCCATCGGCGCGAGGAGGATGTTGTTCTTCAGATGAAGCCGGCCGATGTTCATAGGGCGGATTCCCGGCCGGCTGGATTCCCGGCCGCCATGCGGCGGCCGGCCTTCTCCAGTTCCTCGGGGGTGTTGATCCCCATCACCTCCACGGGATCGGGCGCATCGGCCGCACAGGTCCGCAGTCCCTGCCGGAAAGCGATCTCAACGATATCGGTCAGATAGTACTCCCCTTGGGCGTTCCGGTTCTCCAGGGCGGCGACTGCGGTGAAAAGGAAGGGGCTCTCCACGCAGTAAATCCCGGTATTGATCTCGCGGATTTTCTTCTGCTCCGGGGTGGCATCTTTCTCCTCCACGATCCCGGCCACGCGCCCGTCTGCCTCCTTAACCACCCGGCCATAACCCGTGGGGTTCTCCGGGATCGTGGTCAGGACTGTCACCGTCGCCCCTCCTGCCCGGTGCTTCTCGTACAGGGAGCGGACCGTTTCCGGCCGGATCAGGGGAACGTCGCCGCAGAGGATGACGATCGTTCCTTCCTGGCCCCGAAAGGCCTCGGCAGCCTGGAGGACGGCATGGCCCGTGCCCAGTTGTGCCCGCTGTTCCACGAAGCTCAGCCCCTGGCCCGCGAATCTTTCCCGGATCTGCTCAGCCTGGTGGCCGATCACGACGACGATCTTCTCCGCTCCCGCCGCACGGGCCGTGGCGATCGGGTAGGTCAGTATCGGCGCGCCGCAGATGGGGTGCAGCACCTTCGCTAGGTCGGACTGCATCCTTTTCCCTTTGCCCGCCGCCAGGATGATCGCCGAGAATCCCGGCTCTGCCGGGCCGTTTTTGCCGCTCATATCTCTTGCTCCGCCATGTTCGATGTTTACTCTCCTGCCTTCCGGGACGCCTACTGATCCCGGCAACCGCCGTTCCGCCCGTGTCGCGTGAAGAGCGTCCAAAGCGCCGGAGAGGCGGAAACGTATCAGATTTCGCATGGAAAAAATAGATGATTTATCGAGGCCGGAGCGCAGGCCTTGAACCGTCCCTGTCAGGCCGTCGACCGGGATGCGTATCGCTATCCGTCCCGCTTCTTTCCAGTCGGATTTGTTTGACTCCTCCCTCCTTTTCCGATATGAGGACCATACTTGACGGTTGTTTGCGGGAACACCATCCCTGAAAAACGGCGGCGGAAGGAGGCCTTTTATGACCCATGTCCTGCTCATCGGCAACGGGGCCCGGGAACACGCAATCGCCGAGGCGATTCTGCGCTCGGGGCAGGATCCCCAGCTCTATTCCTTCATGAAAACCAACAATCCCGGCATCGCATCTCTGTCGGAAAAGGTCCGGCTCGGCCGGTACGACGAGCCCGAGGCCATCGTGGCTTTCGCCCAGGAGACCGGCGCCGCCTTCGCCGTGGTCGGCCCCGAAGCCCCCCTCTCTCACGGGGTTGTGGATGCCCTTGCGGCCGCGGGAATTCCGGCCGTGGGACCGACGAAGTCCCTGGCTCGCCTGGAGACCTCGAAATCCTTCACGCGGAACCTGCTCCAGAGATACGGCATCCCCGGGAACCCCCGCTTCCGGAATTTCACATCCCTCACCGGCGTCGAAGCCTTCCTCGATGAATTGGACGGCGTCGTCCTCAAACCGGATGGGCTGACCGGCGGCAAGGGGGTCCTCGTCCAGGGGGACCATTTTCAGACGCGCGCAGAGGCCCTCGACCTCTGCCGAACCATCCTGAAGAGCCATCCCGGCCTGACCGTCGAAGAAAAGCTGGAGGGAGAGGAGTTTTCCCTGCAGTGCCTCTCCGACGGCTGGACCGTTGTCGCAACGCCTCCGGTTCAGGATCACAAGCGGCGTTTCGCCGACGACCGGGGACCGAATACGGGCGGGATGGGCTCCTATTCCGCTGCCGACCATCTCCTCCCGTTTCTGGATGCCGCGGCCGTCGCCCAGGGGCTCGACATCACCCGGAAGGTCGCCGCGGCTATCCTCCGGGAGACCGGTGTCCCCTACAAGGGGATCATGTACGGCGGTTTCATGACCACCCGTTCCGGGGTGAAGCTGATCGAGTACAACGCCCGTTTCGGGGACCCCGAGGCGATGAATATCCTGCCCCTTCTCCGGACCGATTTCGTCGACCTGTGCCGGGCGATCATCGACGGCCATCTCGACCGGCTGGATGTCGCGTTTGAAAAAAAGGCGACGGTATGCAAGTATGTCGTCCCGAAGGGCTACGGCCTCTCCCCAGACCACCCGGATGCCGCCTCCACCTCTGCGCGGATCGAGATCGGCGACACGCACGGAGCGCGGCTCTACTACTCCTCGATCGACCAGCGGCCGGACGGCCTCTATATGACCTCTTCACGAGCGATCGGGGTGGTCGGAATCGCCGACCGGCTGGACGCAGCGGAGCGAATCGCCGAAAAGGCCGTGGGCGCCATCCAGGGGCCCGTGGATCATCGGCCGGACATCGGCACGGATCGGCTCATCCGGAAACGGATTCAACACATGGCGAGACTCAAGGCGGAGTCCAACCCAGCATGAGGAACGCAGCCTTTCGGGAGTGAAATATGGATAAAAAAACGGAAGTTTTAGTCAGCATCGTCATGGGAAGCGATTCCGATCTTCCCGTCATGGAGGAGGCCGCCAAGGTCCTGGAGGCGTTCGTCATTCCCCATGAGCTCTATCTGACCTCCGCCCATCGGACGCCGGAACGGACGGCGCAGTTCGCCCGCAGGGCGGCCGGCCGGGGTGTGAAGGTCATCATCGTCGGGGCCGGTGCCGCCGCGCATCTGGCAGGCGTGATCGCGTCCCAGACGCTGCTGCCGGTGATCGGGGTGCCCATCGACGCCACGTCGCTCCACGGACTCGACGCCCTCATGGCCACGGTCCAGATGCCCGGGGGGATCCCTGTCGCGACGATGGCCATCGGCAAGGCAGGGGCGAAGAATGCGGCTCTCCACGCGGTCAGGACCCTGGCCCTGGAGGATGCCGGCCTTCTCAGGAAGCTCCAGGCCTATGTCCGCAAGATGGCCGCGGAGGTCGAACGGAAGCAGGAAAACCTGAAGAGATGATATGGCATTCCTGCTCACGCTCGCTCCCGAAAAACCCGATGCGGGGAAAATGGCCGAGGCCGTCCGGGTCCTCTGCTCGGGAGGGGTCGTCGCCTTTCCGACGGAGACCTTCTACGGCTTGGGGGCCGATGCGCGGAACGAAGCGGCCGTGGAGCAGATCTTCCGGATCAAGGGACGGGATTTTAGGAACCCCATCGCGCTGATCGTCGCAGACGAACGCGGGGTCATTCCGCTCGCGGAGGAGATCCCGGAGGCGGCCCGGATCCTGATGAAGAGGTTCTGGCCGGGCCCGCTCACGCTCGTTTTACGGGCCTCTTCTGCCGTCCTGCCCCGTCTCACGGCAGGCACGGGAAAGATCGGCATTCGCGTCTCCAGCCATCCCATCGCCCGGCTGCTCGCCTCGGGGCTGGGAGGGCCGCTCACGGCCACGAGCGCCAACCGTTCGGGCGGGCCGGAATGCACGACGGCCGATGCGGTCATCCGCGCACTGGAATCGTTTAGCGGTCCGGTGGTCGACGGCGGGGAAACGCCTGGGGGCGCAGGTTCGACCGTCCTCGACGTCACCCTCCTTCCCCCCCGCATTCTCCGCGCAGGCGCCATCGCCGGCGACCTCATCCTGAAGGCCCTGTCCCCGACCGAAGGCTGATCTTCGCTCTTTGTTCAAAACGACTCAAACCGGGGAGAAAATCGTCATGAAAGAGCCATTTCTGTTGACGGAGATCGAGAAGGCGCCGGATGGCTCCCGGGTGCGGGACTTTCTGGGTGTCGAGCCGGGGGCAAACGTCATTCGCTACCACCGGAGTTTCCCGGCCTACAGGGAGACCCCGCTGGCCGATCTCCGGAACCTGGCGAAGGAGACCGGCGTCGGCCGTATTCTCGTGAAGGACGAGTCGCACCGGTTTGGCCTGAACGCCTTCAAGGTGCTCGGCGCAAGCTATGCCATGGGCGTTTATCTGGGAAGGCTCCTGGGGCTTTCACCGGATCGGATCACCTGCGATCGGCTGCGCACTCCGGGAGCGAGGGAGAAGCTGGGGCGGATGACCTTCGTCACGGCGACCGACGGCAACCACGGCCGGGGTTTGGCGTGGACCGCACGGGAGCTCGGCCACAAGGCCGTCATCTATATGCCGCAGGGCAGCGTCGCAGAGCGCCTGGAAAATATCCGGGCCGAGGGTGCCGAGGCCTCGATCGCCGACATGAACTACGACGGGGCCGTCCGCCTCGCCCGGCGCATGGGCGAAGAGCGGGGGTGGATCGTGGTGCAGGATACCGCGTGGGAGGGGTATGAGGAGATTCCCCGCCTGATCATGCAGGGTTACGCCACAATGGCCTGTGAAGCGGTCAGGCAGATGGATGGTGAGATCCCGACCCACGTGTTCCTCCAGGCCGGCGTCGGTTCCATGGCCGGAGCCGTGGCGGGCTATCTGTCGGGCCATTTCGGCTCAGACAGGCCGGTCGTGACCGTGGTCGAGCCGAACCGGGCCGCGTGCATTTTCAAGACCGCGGAAGCCCGAGACGGCGAGCTCCATTTTGTCACCGGCCCGATGGATACGATCATGGCCGGCCTCGCCTGCGGCGAGCCCAACCGGATCGCCTGGGATGTTCTCCGGGAGACCGCAGACTTTGCCCTATCCTGCCCCGACTGGGTGGCCGCAAAGGGGATGCGCACGCTGGGGAACCCGGTAGGGTGCGACCCCAGGGTCATCTCCGGCGAGAGCGGCGCCGTGACGGCGGGTCTGGTTGCCGCCCTCATGACGCGCGCCGACCTTGGCTGGATGCGGGAGAAGCTCCGCCTGGACGCCGAGTCAAAAGTATTGTGCTTCAGCACCGAAGGCGACACGGACCGCGCCCATTACCGCCGTATCGTGCGGGACGGTCTGCATCAGAGCCCGTGATGCGGCGGAACCGCGGCTCATCCGGGCTTGTAACCGCACGGACCGCCGAGCGGGCACCTCCTTTGATCGTCAGGGGATCCGGTCGGCGCCGGCAGGGACCACCGTCGTCTTGATCGCCCCGGCCTGCTCCTGGCTGAAGACGATCATGAAGGGTATCTCGCCGTTTGGTTCGATCCGTTCGTTGGAGACGTCGCTTCCCTGGGGAATGGAGAGTTCCCGCTGGATTTCCGCCTCGGCCATGGCGCCCAGTTCCACATCCGTCAGGAGGTTTCCGCAGGAAACGATCTTCTCGGCAAGAACAACGTCATAGGCATCGGAAACCACCAGACGCACCCGGATCCTTGCCAAGGGGTGGGATGTCTGGTTCACCGCAATCCCCTCGATGACGCGGAGGTTCCCCGTAAGGAGATTGTTCACGGAACGCTGGCGGAGATCCTTGATGCGCACCGGCGTCAGGACCGACCCGCCTCCCTTCGTTTCCGTGCCCACGAGATTTTCGAGATAGGGCACCTGCCGCAGCCAGGGGGAGACCGCGTTGAGGGCCTGGGTTCGGGCCTCTGGGAAGAGATAGAGATAGACGGCGCCCGCAACGACCGCGATGAAAATCAGCAGGGCAAAGAGCTTCAGGAGCATTCGGCCCCATCGCCTCTGCCCGGTCCCGCCCCGCGCTGCCTCGTCTTCACTCTCCGCAGTCTCTTCTGCCTTTTCCACGCCCGCGTCGGGGCCGCCGACGGGTTCCCTTCCCAGGTCCACCTCGAGCCCCTCGAACGAGGACTCCTTCTCGAACTCAACCGCACGCGCCGGTTCCGCGCCGTTCCCCCGCTGCGGACGGATTTCCGCCTTCGCGGCGGCCGGCGCCGGCGTTTCTCCACCGGCTGCTGGAAAGCGATCATCCGGGGCGCGCCTGGCATCACTGATCCTTACGGAGGGGATCTCCGGTCCGGCGGCGGGGAAATCGCCCGCAGGCCTCTCCTGGAAGAAGACATGCTGGCAGCGGCTGCACCGCACCCAGACACCGTCTCCCTCCATCAGGCTATCGTCGAACCGGAACCGCGTTTCGCATTTTCGGCACTGGATAATCATACGCCCTCCTCTCAGGCGATCTCCTCAAGCACGCAAACATCCGGAAGAAAACGGAATTTATCATCATAGTCCAGCCCATATCCGACCACGAAATGGTCCGGAATGGAGAAGCCCACATAGTCCGCCGTGAAGGGGACCCGTCTTTTCTCACGCTTGTCGAGAAGGGCGCAGACCTTGAGCGAGGCCGGATGCCGGCTCCTCAGGATCTCCACAAGCCGGGAGAGGGTCAGGCCGGTATCCACGATATCCTCCACGATCAGGACGTCGCGTCCGGCGATCGGCGTTTCCAGATCCTTGCCGATCCTGATCTCTCCCGAAGTGACGCATCCCGCCCCATAGCTGGCCATCCGGACGAAGTCGACCCGGCAGCGGATGTCGAGTGCCCGGATCAGATCCGCCATGAAAACGAAGGCGCCGTTGAGGATGCCTACGACCAGCGGCTCTTTTCCCGCGTAATCCCGCGAGATCTCTCCGGCGAGTTCCCTGACCCGACCGTCGATGACCTCCTTCGAAAAGAGGACTCTTGTCTTCGCCATCAATCCCTCCGCCCGATAGATTCCGGGATCGCCGATCCGGACCCATTGAGATCGCTCCGGAAAAAGAGAACCAGCGTTCGAACACTAGACGACCACGGACGCTCTGTCAACGAAAATCAGGACCTGCCAATAGAGCGGCTGCGGCCGCGATACTCCCCCGGATCATCTCTTCGGCCTCCTGAAGCTCTCGGCGGTTTCTGAGCTCGGAGGAGAGACTGAGGAGGATGCTGTCGTACCGGGAGTGCTCGCAGCCGAGAGCTTCATAATCGATCGGCCGGATCATGTGCTGGCTGCCGTCGAAGTGGAACCGGCCGAAACGGTTGACCTCGGTCGAGCGGAATGGCCATGTGAGCTTGTATTCGAAAAAACGGCGGGCGATTCCGCGGACGGACGGATCCCGGAACATCGCCGGGCGCGGCGTCTCCCCCAGGAGGTCGCCGAGATGGCGGAAGTATCCCTTGACCAGATCGATGTCGGTGACGCAGAGGCCGTAGAGATACCAGTCGTCGAGAAGATCGATGAGGGCCCACTTTTCACCGCTGCTGAGGAAGGAGTAGCTCGGGCAGAGGTGGCCGTCGCAGAGTTCCCGGCCGTAGAAGGAGACGCCGCGGAGATCAATGCCGTCGTTCCGGCCCGGGTGGAGAAGACAGCCGACCCGTTTCTCTCCGTCATCCAGGAAGCCGACGTACTCGCAGCAGTAGATCACATCGAATCGCCGGGTCTGATCCTCCGTTTCGCGGACCATCCGGCCGAAGCGGAGCAGCTCCGCCTCCGTCCGGACACCGCGGCGAAAACGGGCCGTCCGGTTTCTCAACCGCCGTGTCAGGGCCTCCCGGGAGCTGTCCGCGTAGTTGTAGATCCCGCAGCAGGCCCCGCAGGACTTGCCGGCGTCCGGCTGACAAAGGTGGCAGAACGCTTCATCCGACATTTGACTCATGGCTCCCGCCGACGGAAGGCGTTTGGCAAAGGATGATTTGCCCGGCACGGGCGGGAAGAGCTTATATCGAGGAAGGGGATTGCCAGTCAAGCGTAAAGATGATAGGGAGTGCCCGAAAGGATGAAAGAGACGGGCGCCATGGCGATGAAACTCATCGAAACGATTCCGCTTGAAAATGGCCTGACAGTCGAGGTGCGGGATGCCTCCCGCCCCGTTGCGGCCGATACGGCCAAGGTGGAACTGCTCTTCCGGATCGCGGTTCCGCTGGACCCGGGGGATTGGGCCTGCCCTGCTCATTGCGAGACCGTCCGGAGAGTTTTCGGGGATCCGCTGCGGTTCGAATACCGGACCGGCAGAAGCTTTGTCCGCAGCGAGGAGATCGAGACCGTCTCCCGGGAACTCCGCGATGCCTTTCGGCGGGACATGCTCGCCTACCTCTCCCGGCCCGATTTTCCCCGCCGGCTCGCCCTCGCGAAATACCGGGATATCGAGAGCCATCCTTACCAATACCGGGAATTCCTGAAAGAGAATTGAACATGGCCGACCCATTCGCAGCAGATCCCGGCGAGCTCTTCCTCGCCGTCGAAAGACCCAGCCGCTACACCGGGGGCGAAGTCAACGCCGTCCGGAAGGCGCCCGAGCGCTGCCGTCTCCACGTTGCCCTCGCCTTTCCGGACACCTATGAGGTCGGGATGTCCCATCTCGGCCTCCAGATCCTCTACGCCGTCCTGAACGGGATCCCCCAGGTCGCCTGCGAGCGATGCTACGCCCCTTGGCCGGACATGGAGGGAGAACTGCGCCGCCGCAACCGGCCGCTCTGCTCCCTGGAATCGCAGCGGCCCCTCCACGCCTTCGACATCGTCGGCTTCTCGCTCCAGTACGAGCTCTCCTACACGAACGTGCTGATGATGCTCGAACTCGGCGGCATCCCGCTGCGCCGCGAGGCGCGCGGCGAGGAGCATCCCGTGATCATCGCCGGGGGCCCCTCGGCCTTCAACCCCGCGCCGATGAGCGCCTTCATCGACGCCTTCGCGATCGGCGAGGGGGAGGAGGTCGTCGGCGAGATCGCCGAGGCCGTGATGGCCGTCCGGATGCGGGGCGGCAAAAGGCGGGAGCAGATCGAGGCCCTGGCCGCACTCCGCGGCGTCTATGTCCCCGCCCTCCATACCGGACCCGAGCGGATCGGAAAGCGGATCATCGCCGACATGGACCTCTGGCGCGAACCCCTCTGCCCCGTCGTCCCGCTGATGAAGACGATCCACGACCGGGTGACGCTCGAAATCGCCCGCGGGTGTACGCGGGGCTGCCGGTTCTGCCAGGCGGGGATGGTTTGGCGCCCGGTGCGCGAACGGACCCCCGCCGTGCTCGAGGAGATGGCAGAGGCGATGCTCAAGGCCACGGGGCACGACGAACTCTCGCTGCTGTCGCTCAGCTCCGGCGACCACTCCCGGATCGAACCCCTGCTGACGACGCTGATGGACCGCTATTACGCGCGGCGCGTCGCCCTGGCGCTGCCGTCGCTCCGCTCCGAGACGCTCACCCCGACGCTGATCGAGGGGATCAGGCGGGTCCGGAAGACGAGCTTCACGCTCGCCCCCGAGGCGGGGACGCAGCGGCTCCGCGACGTGATCAACAAGGGAAATACGGAAGAGGAACTTCTGACCACGACCGAAAGGGTCTTCGCAGCCGGATGGAAAGCCGTGAAGCTCTACTTCATGATCGGCCTTCCCGGCGAGCAAGAGGAGGACCGGGAGGGGATTGCCGAGCTCGCCCATCGGGTCCTCCGGACGGCGAAGAACCGGGGCCAGGTGACCGTCAGCCTCTCGACCTTCGTCCCCAAACCCCACACCCCCTTCCAGTGGCAGCGCCAGATCGGCGTCGGGGAGATTCTCGACCGCCAGGCGTTCTTCAAGGGGCGCCTGAAGAACCGGAACATCGGCGTCAAGTGGCACGACGCCCGGATGAGCCTCCTGGAGGGGATCTTCTCCCGCGGAGGGGCAGAGACCGGCGAACTCGTCGAGACCGCCTTCCGCCTCGGCTGCCGTTTCGACGGCTGGAGCGACCGCTTCCGTTTCGATCTCTGGGAGGAGGCGCTCCGCCGGACGGGAATCGACGCCGAGGCCTCCCTGCGGGAACGCGACCACGACGAGCCCCTCCCCTGGGAGCGGATCGACTGCGGCGTCCGGCGCGAATTTCTGATCGCCGAGGCCGAAAAGGCCGGGCGGGGCGAAGCGACGCCCGACTGCCGGACCGGGGCGTGCGGCGACTGCGGCGTCTGCGACGGCACGATCCGCGTCGTCACCGCCCCTGCGGATGCCCCGGTCGGGACCATCGTCTCCTCCTTCGGCCGCCGCGAAGGCGGGACGGGAGGGGAGCGGGCCTTCCGGCTCCGGTTCACAAAATTGGGCCCCGCGCGGTTTCTCTCCCATCTGGAGCTCTCTTCCGCCCTCCACCGGGCCATGCTCCTGGGCGGCATCTTCTTCGTCTATTCGCAAGGGTTCCATCCGCACCCGCGGATCTCCTTCGCCGGGGCGACGGCGGTGGGCATGGAGAGCCGCTGCGAATTCGCCGACATCCGGATCGAGGACCCCGGCGCAGAGCCGGAAACCCTCATGGTGCGGATCAATGCGGGCCTTCCTGCCGGCATGGCGGTCACGGCGATGCAGGAGCTCACCCCGCACCCCCCCTCCCTCGCGGAGCTGGTCGCCGGGTTCGTGTATGAACTCTGGATCCCGCCCGGGATCACCGACGCGGAGATGGAGCAGATCGATGCCGACATCGCGCGGTTTCTCAAAGCAGAGAGTTTCCCCGTCCGGCGGGAGGCCGGCGGGAAGACGGCGGTCAAGGAGATCCGCCCCCTCGTGGCGAGCCTCGCCCTGGACAAGAGTTCCCGCCGGATCATCCTCTCGGTCCATTGCGGCCCCCAGGGGACGGTTCGTCCGGGCGAGCTTCTGACCGCTCTCTTCGGGTTTTCCCCGGAGTCGGCCCGCTCCTTCCGCACGATCAAGACGACCACCCTTTCGGCCGATTTCGCCGGCCCGGCCGACCGGGCCATCTTTATCGGGGACAAAAATCCCGCACCGGCCACCGCCCCATAAATTTGCTTGACAAATGCATTTTATTTTCGCTATGGTGCGGATTCAAAATTTTCAAGAGGATAAAAATCATGTACGCAGTCATCAAAACAGGCGGCAAACAGCACAGAGTCTCCGTGGGCGATGTGATCGCCATCGAGAAGATCAGCGGCGACAAGGGGGAGTCGGTCGTTTTCGACCAGGTCCTGATGGTGGAGAATGAGGGCGACATCCGGATCGGCCGGCCCGTTGTCGAAGGGGCGAAGGTGGTGGGCGAAATCCTGCTCCAGACCCTGGGCGACAAGCTGATCATTTACAAGACGAAGAAGCGGAAGGGCTACCACAAGAAGACCGGTCACCGCCAGCAGTTGACCAGCATGAAGATCAGGGAAATATCCATTTAAGCGGAGGCGTTATGGCACACAAGAAGGGACAGGGAAGCTCCCGGAATGGAAGAGACAGCAATTCCCAGCGGCGGGGCGTCAAGGCATTCGGCGGTGAGAAGATCAATGCCGGCACCATCATCGTCCGCCAGGTCGGCACCGTATTTCATCCCGGCAACAACGTGGGGCTCGGGAAAGATTACACCATCTTTTCGAAGATTGACGGCTTCGTGAAATTCGAACGGCTCGACAAGAAGAGGAAGAAGGTCAGTGTCTACGCCACGGCGTAGGCATCTTTTCTTTTTTCAACAAAGGGGGGTAACAGGGAATGGGCGAGAACGGACGCGAAACCGGGACGGTCAAATGGTTTAACGACAAAAAGGGATACGGATTCATCTCCCGCGCCTCGGGAGACGATGTTTTTGTCCATCATTCCGCCATCATCGCGGAAGGTTTCCGCAGCCTGGCGGAGGGGGACAAGGTCGAGTTCGAGATCAGGCAGGATCAGAAGGGCCAGGCCGCCGCGGAAGTGCGCAAGGTATAGCGTACCGGTCTTCGCAGGGCGGGCAATCACCTCTTATCGAAATCCACATCAATAGGTCCTCACGCCAGTGATGGGCCGACGGAGTGTACTACGCCGTCGCAACCGACGCAACGGAATTCTCCCCCCGGCAGCCGATGCGTCCCCATCCCACACGCCCTCCCGCAAAGAAGGCCTAGACAGTTCTTATGAAATTTATAGACGAGGCAAAAATTTACGTCAAAGCAGGCGACGGCGGGCGCGGTTGCGTCAGCTTCCGGCGGGAGAAGTTCGTTCCCAAAGGAGGACCCGACGGCGGCGACGGCGGCCATGGGGGGGATGTCGTCATCCGCGCCTCCTTGAGCCGGAGGACGCTGCTCGACCTCAAATACCAGCAGCACCACGTCGCCAAGCACGGCGGTCATGGTGAGGGAAGCAAGCGGACGGGAAAGGATTCGAAGGACGTGGAGGTCGTCGTCCCGGTGGGAACGGTCATCCGTGACGCGGCAACGGGAGCGCTTCTCGCCGATCTGGCCGCCGACGGGGCCACCCTGATTGCGGCCAAAGGCGGCATGGGGGGGCGCGGCAACGCGAGGTTCGCCACGGCCACCCGCCAGACCCCGCGTTTCGCCCAGCCCGGCATCCCGGGCGAGGAGCGCTGGATCACCCTCGAGCTGAAGCTCCTGGCCGATGTGGGAATCGTGGGTCTGCCGAACGTCGGCAAATCGACCTTCATCTCCCGGGTCTCCGCCGCCCGGCCCAAGATCGCGGATTACCCCTTCACGACGCTCGTGCCCCACCTCGGCGTCGTCCAATACGGGGGGAACGAGTCTTTCGTCATCGCCGACATTCCGGGGCTGATCGAAGGGGCGCATGACGGGATGGGGATGGGGATGCAGTTCCTCCGCCACGTCGAGCGGACCTCCGTGCTGCTCCATATCATCGACATCTCGCCAGAATCCCACCCAGGCGCCTGGCACGACTATGAGCTGATCAACCGGGAACTCTCTCTTTTCAGCCCCGATATGCTGATGAAAAGGCAGGTGGTGGCGATCAGCAAGATCGATCTTCCCGCGACCCGGGAGAGATTACAGGATGCCGTTGACATCTTTGCACAAAAAGGAATAAAATTACTCACTTTTTCGGCTGCGACGGGAGAGGGCGTCCCGGAGGTCCTCCGGGAACTCATCACGCTGATCCCCCCCCAACTTCCCCCGGCGGACGAAAAGGGGGAAGAAGAATTGCCGGAGGAAAAAAGGACATGACACGAAAAGCACAACTCGCAAACGTCCGGAGGGTCCTCGTCAAGGTCGGCAGCGCCGTCCTGACGGGCGAGGACGGCCTCGACCTGAACATCGTCGAGCAACTGGTGGCCGATATAGCAAGCCTGCGCGAACGGGGCATCCAGGTCATCCTAGTCAGCTCCGGCGCCATCGCCTCCGGAAAGCACCGGATGGGCATCGAGGGAAAGCTCAAGAGCATCCCGCAGAAGCAGGCGGCCGCCGCGGTCGGCCAGGGGCGGCTGATGCGCGTCTACTCCAACGCCTTCGGGAAACACAGCCTCTACGTCGGCCAGGTTCTCCTGACGCTGAGCGACATCATCGACCGCAAGCGTTTTCTGAACATCCGCAACACCCTCTTCACCCTGCTGGAGTGGGGGGTCATCCCAATCATCAACGAAAATGACACGGTCGCGGTCGACGAGATCAAGTTCGGCGACAACGACAACCTGGCCGCGATGGTCGCGAACGAGGTCGAGGCGCACCTGGTCGTCAACCTGACCAGCACGGAAGGGCTCTACGACCGCAACCCCGCCACCGACTGCAGGAAGGCGAAGTTCCTCTCCGTGGTGACGGAGATCACCCCCGAAATCGAGGCCTGCGCGACCGAAGAGGCTACCCCCGTCGGGATGGGCGGCATGAAGAGCAAGGTCCAGGCGGCCAAGAAGGTCACCGCCTCGGGCATCCCTTACATCATCGCCCCCGGACGGCGTCCCAATGTCCTCCAGGAGATCATGGACGGGAAGGAGACGGGCACCATCTTCCTCCCCCCCGCGGAGCACCTGAACAGCCGGAAATACTGGATCGCCTTCACGCTGCGCTCCCGGGGCCGCCTCTTCATCGACAGCGGCGCCAGAGAGGCCGTCCTCCGGGAAGGCAAGAGCCTGCTTCCCTCCGGCGTGACCCAGGTTGAGGGCGATTTTGTGCTCGGCGACCCGGTCACCTGCATAGACGAGTCCGGCAACGCCATCGCCAAGGGGCTCGTCAATTACAGCGCCGACGAGGTCCGGAAGATCATGGGGCTCAAGAGTTCGCGCATCGAGCAGGTGCTGGGCTACAAGGATTACGACGAGGTGATCCACCGGGATAATCTGGCCGTGATCGCGCCCCATCCGGAAAAGACGAAGAACGGCAAGACCGGGGGATAGCACCTCCTCCCCCACGCAAACAGAAACGGGCGGAGAACCGGTTCGTTCCCCGCCCGTTTTTTTGGCTTCCGCTGGAAATCGCTACTTGCTCGAAAGGAACTTGTGGATCGCCCTGGCGGCCTGCCGGCCTGCGCCCATCGCCAGGATGACCGTGGCTGAACCGGTGACGATGTCGCCGCCCGCATAGACCCCTTCGCGGCTCGTCTGGCCGGATTCGTCCTTCGCCACGATGTACCCCCACTTGTTGGTCTGAAGCCCCGGCGTCGTCGCGGGGACGATCGGGTTCGCCATGGTTCCGACGGCCACCACCACCGTGTCAACCGGAATGACGAACTCCGAACCCTTCACAGGCACCGGCCTGCGCCGCCCCGAGTCATCGGGCTCGCCCAGCTCCATCTGCAGGCATTTCACGCCCGTCACCCAGCCTTCCTTGCTTCCGATGTATTCGACCGGGTTGGTCAGCATTTTGAACTGGACCCCCTCCTCTTTGGCGTGGTGGACCTCCTCTTTCCTGGCCGGCATCTCGACCTCGGTCCTCCGGTAGATGATGAAGGCGTTCTCGGCGCCCAGGCGAAGGGCGGTCCGGACCGAATCCATGGCCACGTTCCCGCCGCCGATCACGGCGACATTCTTCCCGCGGACGATGGGGGTGTCGTATTCCGGGAAACGGTAGGCCTTCATCAGGTTCGACCGGGTGAGGTATTCGTTGGCCGAATAGATGCCGCTCAGGTTCTCGCCGGGGATGTTCATGAAGACCGGCGCACCGGCGCCGACTCCGAGATAAACCGCATCGAACCCCTCGGCGAAGAGTTCGTCCACGGTCTTGAGCCGTCCGATGACGGAGTTCGTTTCGATCTTCGCCCCCAGTTTCTTGAGGTAGTCGACCTCGGCTTCCACGATCGCCTTGGGCAGACGGAACTCGGGGATCCCGTAGACGAGAACACCGCCTGCCTTGTGCAGCGCCTCGTATATCGTGACGTCATAGCCCAGCTTGACCAGGTCGCCGGCAATCGTCAGCCCCGAGGGGCCGGCGCCGACCACTGCGACCTTTTTCCCGACCGGCTTCGCCGGCGCGGGGATGGAGATTTTGCCCGACTGCCGCTCGGTGTCGGCGGCGAAGCGCTCCAGGCGGCCGACGGCCACGGGCTCGCCCTTCTTGCCGAGGATGCAAAGCTTCTCGCACTGGTCCTCCTGCGGGCAGACACGGCCGCAGACCGCGGGGAGGGCGTTGGTCTCCTTGAGTTTGAGCGCCGCCTCGATGAACTTCCCCTCAGCGATCAGCGCGATGAATCCCGGGATATTGACGTCGACGGGACAGCCGCCGATGCAGCCGGGCTTTTTGCACTGGATGCAGCGCTTCGCCTCGGCGATCGCGAGCTCTTCGGTATATCCCGTGGGGACCTCATTGAAGTTGTGGATCCGGACCTGCGGATCCTGCTCCGGCATCTTGTGACGGCCGACCTTTTCCTTCTTCGGTTTCAGTTCGTTATTTTCCATGGCATTGGCACCTGTAAGCTTCCATCGATTGTTTTTCCTGGGTCTGGTACATCCGCAGGCGATTGGCGAGAAGTTCGAAATCGACCTGATGGCCGTCGAATTCGGGGCCATCCACGCAGGTGAATTTCGTCTTGCCCCCGACCGACACGCGGCAGGCGCCGCACATCCCGGTCGCATCGACCATGATCGAATTGAGCGAGACGACCGTCGGGATTCCGTGCGGCTTCGTGACGTTGCACAGAACGCGCATCATCGGCACGGGGCCGATGGCGTAGACCCGGTCGATCTTCTCCTTGGCGTCGATCAGGTTCTGGAGGACGGCGCTGACGAAGCCGTGGAAGCCGTAGCTCCCGTCGTCCGTGGCCACGATCAGGCGGTCGCTCACCTTCTTCATCTCCTCTTCGAGAATGAGAAGCGGCTTGTTCCGGGCGCCGATGATCGAGGTGACCCTGTTCCCCGCCTTCTTGAGCGCCGCCGCGAGCGGGTAGACCACGCCCACCCCGACGCCGCCGCCGATGCAGACCACGTGTCCGAAGTTCTCGATCTCCGTCGGATTGCCGAGGGGCCCCTGGAGATCGGTCAGCGCATCGCCGGCTTTCATCCGGGCCAGGGCCGCCGTGCTCTTCCCCACCACCTGGAAGATGATCGTGATCGTCCCGGTCTTCTCATCCGAATCGACGATGGTCAGCGGGATCCTTTCCCCCTGTTCATCCATCTTCAGGATGATGAACTGGCCGGCGCGCCTCTTCCGGGCGATGTCCGGGGCCGAAAGGACCATCCGGACAACATTTTCCGACAAATCCTGTTTCTCAATGATTGCGTTCACAGATTTCCTCTCCTGAAAAGTATTGCGCCCGAAATCGGTCCCGCAGAGCCGCTGGAGGCCCGGCGTTTCGTTCAAGGGGATCCCGCGCCCGCCGTGGGCTTTGGACAAAAAAAGGAGCCCTCAGGCTCCCCCCTTACCTTCAGATGATCTACCGCGAGAAGCAGGACCATTTCAAGCGGAACGGACCATAGTATTCTTTTTTTTATTTGTCAAGACCGGATGGAAAAAAATTCGGCCGTCGTCCCCGCCGCCAGGTTTTCCGACCCAGAGCGGCGCGTTGTCCAGAAGACAATCGTGACTCTCCCGGGGCGTTCCGTCTCCGGGCCTGAGTCGCAAAATGCGGTAGGTCGTACCGCGGGATGGTTTGCCCCGCATCGGGGGAGATATCACCCCGTCAAAGAATGGAACGGGGTGCGCTGCGCGAAGCCTTTCAGAGGGAGGAGATCATCCGAGGCGGACGATACACTTCGTCGGGCATTTCTCGATCGCGGCATCGCAGGAGACGCCGGCCTTGGCGTAATCGATCGCCGCGAGGTTGTCCGTGACGGAAAAGACCTCCGGGACCTGCTTGACGCAGATCTTGCAGCCGATGCAGCCAACGGGGCAGATCTTCCGGACGATCGCACCCGCGTCGCGCGACGAGCAGGCCACGGCGACCGGGAAATCCACTGGGCGGATGGAAATGATCTTTCTTGGGCAGGCGGTGACACAATTTCCGCAGGCGGTGCACTTCTCCGGATCGATCACCGGGAGCCCCTCCACCATCCGGATGGCGTCGAACGGACAGGAGACGCAGCAATCGCCCCTACCGAGACAGCCATAGGTGCAGGCGAGCCCGCCGCCGTCAACCATGTTCACCGCAAAACAGGTTTCGACCCCGGAATAGCGGCCCCGGAGCTGGCGCTGCTCCAGTTTCGCACCGCAGTGGACGGTCGCAATCTTCCGGTCGACCGCGGACGCCTCAACGCCCATGACAGCGGCAACCGCCTCACAGACTTTGGCGCCGCCGGCGACGCAGCCGCCGACGCCAGCCTCGCCGAGAATCAGCTTTTCAGAAAAGTCCCGGCATCCGGCCATGCCGCAGGCGCCGCAGTTTCCTCCCGGGAGGACCGCGAGCACCTGGCCGATCCTTGGATCCTCTTCCACATGGAAGTAATCCGCCGCAAAGCCGAGAAGCCCGGCGAAGATGAAACCCATGATGCCCAGAACCAGAATCGAACTTATGATCAGCATAACCCGCTACCCTGAGAAGGCCGTCGAAAAACGCCCATCCGTCCGTTAGAGACCGAACATCCCCGTAAACCCGAGGAACGCCAGCGACATCAGAGCCGCCGTGATAAAAGCGATCGGATAACCCTGGAACCACCGCGGAATCGGCGCCGCGGCCATCCGCTCCCGGACATAGGCGAACAGGATGATCGCGAGTGCATAGCCCGCCGAAACCCCTAGCGAATAGACCATCGCTTCGATGAAGTTGTACTGGTAGTCGATCGCCAGGAAGGCCACCGCGAGAATGGCGCAGTTGGTCGTAATCAGCGGCAGATAGATCCCCATCGCCCGGTAGAGGGTGGGGATCATCTTCTTGAGGTAGAGCTCCTCCAGCTGCACGAGGGACGCGATCGTCATGATGAAGACCGCCGTCCGCAGGAATTCGAGGTGAAAGGGCACCAGGATGAAATGGTAGATCAGCCAGGAGACCACCGAGGAGATCGTCATGACGAAGATGACGGCGAAGCTCATCCCCACGGAGGTGCCGATCTTCGTCGAGACCCCGAAGAAGGCGCAAAGGGCGATGAAGCGGATCAACAGGATGTTGTTGATCAGAAACGCCGCAAAGAATATTCCAAATAGTTTCATATCACGCTACCCTTCAGCCCGCCTCAGAGGACCTTGTTCTCCATCTTGTTCAGAAAGGCCATGATGCAGCCAATCGTGATGAAGGCGCCCGGCGGCAGGATCATGATCGTCGCCGCGATCCTCTCGTCGAACAGAGGAAAACCGAAAAGCGATCCCGCGCCGAGGACTTCGCGGATCACGCCGATGGTCACCAAGGCCAGGGTGAATCCCAGGCTCATGCCCGCGCCGTCGAGAACGGAGTTGAGGACCGGATTCTTGTAGGCAAAGGCCTCGGCCCGCCCGAGGATGATGCAGTTGACGACGATCAGCGGCACGAAGACCCCGAGCGCCTGGTAGAGGGCCGGCGTGTAGGCCTGCATCACGTAGTCGCAGACCGTCACGAAGGTCGAGATGATGATGATGAAGATCGGGATCCGGATCTCGTCCGGGGTAACCTTGCGGATCAGGGCGATGACGAGGTTCGAACCGATCAGGACGAAGGCCACGGCAACGCTCATGCCGAGAGCGTTCGTCGCATTGTTGGAGACGGCCAGCACCGGGCAGAGGCCGATCATCAGCCGCAGGACGGGGTTTTCCCGGATGATCCCCTGATTGAAATCCTTCCAGAGATTCATGGTTTCGCCTTCCTGTACTGTTCGGAATCCTTGAGCACGGTCTTCACCCCTTCGCAGACGGCCCGGGTGGAGATCGTCGCACCCGTGATCGCATCGATATCCTTCTTGGGTTCGAACGCATCCTTGATGCCCTTGCCGATGAACTGCTTCTGGAACTTCGGCTTCTCGACATTGGTTCCCAGTCCCGGCGTCTCGCGCTGGCTCAGGATCTTCATTCCCTTGATCTGGAGTTCCGGATCGACGCCCACGAGCATCACGATCTCGCCGCCGTAGCCCCGGGGCGCCACCTTCACCGCAAATCCGACCGCCTGGCCCCCGGCCGTCCCCTCATAGACCTCGCTCTTGGCGCCGGGCGTCGAAACGTTCTTGAAGCTCTCCGCCCCGGGAAGAACCTCCTTCAGGGAGCCCTCGAAGGAGGCCTTGGCATTCGCCTCGATCCGGGGACCGGTCATCATGAAGACGTAGGCCAGCATCCCCGCCGAAATCACGCAGAAGACCGCCAGCGTCACCCCCAGTTTGATGATCTTACCCATGTTTCTTCACCCCGCCGAAGAGCCTGGGCTGCACGTAGGTATCGATCACCGGCGTCAGCATGTTCATGATCAGGATCGAATAGTTGACCCCCTCCGGAAAACCGCCGTAGAGGCGGATCAGAACGGTCATGATCCCGCAGCCGAGGCCGAAGATGAACCTTCCCTTCGTCGTCAAGGGCGCGGTCACGTAGTCCGTTGCCATGAAGAAGGCACCGAGCAGCAGCCCGCCGCTCAGCACATGGAAGAGGGGGTCCTGCCCCAGAATCGCGGTCATGAGCGCCACGGAACCGATAAAGGCCGCGGGCGCGGGCCAGTCGATGATCTTCTTCCAGTAGAGGATCGCCGCCCCGATCAGGATCGCGACGACCGACGTCTCCCCGAGGGAGCCGGCCCGGCTTCCCATGAACAGCGTGAGATAATCGGGGACCGCCTGGTGCATCTTCGCCAGAAAAAGGGGCGAGGCCGTGGTCAGGGAATCGACGGGGGAGGTCCAGGTCGTCATGGCGACCGGCCAGGAGGCGAGCAGGATGGCGCGGGCCGCGAGCGCGGGGTTGAAGATGTTGTACCCCAGCCCCCCGAAGAGCCCCTTGACCAGGACGACGGCCGCGATCGCGCCGATTCCCGCCATCCAGAGCGGCAGCGTCGGGGGAAGGACAAGTGCAAGCAGGATTCCCGTTACCGCGGCGCTGCCGTCCCGGATCGTGACCGGATTTCCGAGGATCCGCTGGAATGCGGCTTCCGCGAGGACAGCCACGATCGTCGTGAAGAGGACCAGGAGCAGCGCCTTGAGACCGAAGAACCAGGTCGCCGCCAGGACCGGGAAGAGAAGCGCAAAGACGACCCACCACATGATGCTCTGGGCATCGTCCCGGGTCCGGATATGGGGTGAAACGGAGGTTTCGAAGTTCATTTGCCGACAGCCTTCCTGAGCTGCAATTCCCTCTTGGCCACCTTGCAGTACTGGAGCAGATAGATCCGGGCGGGACAGCCATAGGCGCAGCAGCCGCACTCGATGCAGTCCGCCACGTGGCACGCCGCCACCTTTTCCCAGTTCTTGTGCTTGGTGGCCTCCGCAATATGGCTGGGCATCAAGCCCACCGGGCAGGCCTTGATGCAGCGTCCGCATCGAATGCAGGCGCCTTCGACGAACGTGGCCGCATCCTTCCTGTTCAAAACGAGGATCGAGGAGGTCGCCTTGACCACCGGGACATCCAGCGACGAGACGGCCGTCCCCGTCATCGGGCCACCCATGATGACCTTCGCAGCATCCTCGGTCAGGCCGCCGCACTGCGCGATCACCTCTGCAAAGGGGGTCCCGATCCTCACCAGAAGGTTTTTCGGCTCCCGGATGCCGCTCCCGGTGACGGTCACGACACGCTCGATGAGCGGCTTCCCCGTCTCCAGGGCTTCGGCGATGGCGACCGTCGTTCCCACGTTGTGGACGACGACGCCCACATCCATGGGCAGGCCGCCCGAAGGCACCTCACGGCCCATGATCGCCTTGATCAGCATCTTCTCGCCGCCCTGGGGATATTTCGTCGCCAGGGGGACGATCTCGACATGTGAGAGATCCTCTTTAGCGGCTTCGGCCCGGAGGGATTCGATGGCATCGGGTTTGTTGTTTTCGATCCCCAGGATGATCCGCTCGGCACCGACGGCGCGGGCGATGGCCCCGGCCCCGGAGAGGATCTCCCGGGGCCTCTCCAGCATCAGACGGTGATCGACCGTGAGGTATGGCTCGCATTCGCAGCCGTTGATGATCACCGCCTCGATCTTCTTTTCCGCCGGCGGGCTGAGTTTGACATGGGCGGGAAAGGTCGCCCCCCCGAGCCCGACGATCCCCGCTTCGCGGATGGCTTTCCGGATCGCGTCCCGGTCCATCTCCTTCCAGGAGCGCGCGGCTTCCAAGGGCATCACGGCCGGAACCTCTTCGGCCGCTTCGATGACGATCGACGGAACGGCAATCCCGGCGGCGGTCAGGTGCTTTTCGATCCGGGTCACTTTTCCGGCGATGGGGGCATGGATGGGAGCGGAGACGAATTTCCCGGAATCGGCGACCTTCTGCCCCTCGGCCACGACGTCGCCCACCTTGACGATCGCCTCGGCCGGTGCGCCAAGGTTCTGCTGAAGGGGGAGAATCACGCGTTTGGGGAGGGCGGCTTTTTGAATCGGAAGGGACTGGGTCAACTCCTTCCGGTGACCGATATGGATACCGCGGGGAAATGTTTTTGTCATATGTTTATGTCATAAACCGATTCGGTCGAGGGAATCATCCTCAAGCTGTCGGCAGGATCCGGACCACCTTCGCCCGGAGCGCTCCGCTCTTGCGGACATCCCGGTCATACCAGCGGACGACCCAGAAGCTGACGGCGCACAGGAGGATTGCGCCTGCGATGCCGGCCTTTTCGTCCGAAATCCCGATGGGAATCAGACCGGCCAGCAGGGAGCCCAGAACGTAACCGGCGATCAAGAAAAAAACCGGCAGGAGATAGACGATGAAACTGGTCGCCACCACCCCTCCGGTCGATATCTCGATTTCGACCGTGTCCCCGGCCTTCACCCCGGCCATGCTCACGGCTTCGATGCAGACCCTGCCTTCCGAAGCGGGATGACAGGCACCGCACCTGCCGCAGGCCTCGGTCGCCTGCAGGGAGATCTCGACACCGTCCGGCGGAATGATCCGGGTCACGACACCCCGTTCAAACATGCCGTCACCCCCTTTTCGCAGCGGTCCGGAGAAACGGTAGAAAGACCGGCCTCGATGCGACTGACCGAACCGCCTTCCCCTTGCGCCGGCAGGCAGGCATCCCGCCTGTATTTTCAAGAACGGCGTGACTCATACCACATTCCGTCGGCATGTCAAGAGGCAAGTGACAATTTTTCGACGAAGGCAAAAATGGAAAGCCTCAATATCCATTGGCTTTCCAAAAAACATAACCGGGAGGAATGGATGGCAGCGGCGTCCGTATCAGGATGCCTCCTCTTCGACGAAATCGGCCACCGGCCCACCCCGCCAGATCTTGCCCCGGTCATCGATCAGGATGAAGGCCACGCCCGGCGTCCGCCCTGCGATTTCCGCCGCCTTCGCGGGCCCGAGGATGAAAAAAGCGGTTGCATAGCCGTCCGCGACGGCGGGATCCTGCGCCATGACCGTCACACTCCGGCTCCCCGTGGCCGGGTAACCGGTGCGGGGGTCGATGATGTGGTGGTAGCGCCTCCCCTGGAATTCGAAATAGCGTTCGTAATCGCCGCTCGTCACGACGGCGCACTCCCTCCTGACCTTGAGGCGGAGAACCTGCTCGCCCCTCCGGTCCGGGTCTTGAATCCCGCAGGTCCAGGCGTGCCCGCCCTTGCTTCCGGAAATGTAGAGATCGCCGCCCGCATCGATGATCAAGTCCCGGATGCCGCCCGCAGCCATCTTCTCCGCGGCCCGGCCCGCGGCATACCCCTTGGCGATCGCCCCCAGACCGATGGCCATCCCCGGACGTTTCAGGAAAAGGGTCCGGTGTTCCTGGTCCAGGACGATATTCCGGTAATCGACCAGAAGTCGTGCCGCCCGGATCGCCTCTGCCGGCGGCGGCTCCTTACGCTTCTCCACCTGCCAGAGGCGGCCGAGCGGCTTGAAGCTGATGTCGAATACACCGCCCGTCTGCTTTGAGACGGAGAGCGACAGGTCGATCACATGAGCGATCTCCGCCGAGATGGGGACCGCCTTCTTTCCGGCAAAACGGGCGGCCTGGGAGATCGGGCTTTCCGGGAGCCATTCGCTCATCTCCTTCTCCAGCCGGGCGATCTCATTGAAGGCGCTGGCGCTCACCTCATCGAACCGTTCCCGCGAAAGAGCCTTCCCGTACGCCTTGATCTTGACGATCGTCCCCATGAGCTCCCGCTGCGCCTCATGGGTCCTCGCATCGCCCCCACGCTGCTGGGACAGAAACATCAACCCGGCCACGAGCACGGCGCCAAGCGCCATCCAGAGGGTGTTCCTCACAATCCTTTTCATCGGTCTCTCTTCTTCACTCCCGCGCCGCCTCCAGGGCCTTCCGGACCTCCCGCCAGAGCGACTCCTTTCCTGTGCCGTTTCTTGCAGAGAAGGACAGGAGCGGCGTTTCGGGCGACATGGTGATCTTTGCGGCGATCCGGTTCCTCTGCCTGGCGAACTCGTTGTTCGACACCTTGTCCCTCTTCGTCAACACCAGCAGAAACGGCAGTCGATAGAAGGTGAGCCATTGGATGAGTTGCCGATCCTCCTCCGAGGGGTCCCGGCGGACGTCGAGGATCAGCACGACCAGATGTAGGGTCTCTCGCACCCGGAGATAGGTTTCGACCATGGGTCCCCACTGCCGCCGGATCGACTCGGGCACTTTGGCATAGCCATAGCCGGGGAGATCGACGAAGTTGAACCTCTCATTGACCCGGAAGAAATTGATTTCCTGCGTCCTGCCGGGGGTGTTGCTGGTCCGTGCAAGCCCCTTCCGGTTCAGGAGGGCGTTGATGAGAGAGGATTTTCCCACGTTGGACCGGCCGGCAAAGGCGATCTCGGGCAGCGAGGCCGGCGGATAGTGGGCCGGCTCCTTGGCGGAGAGGACGAATTCAGCGGACAGTATCTTCATTCGATAACCTTATTCCTATAACAGTCTTTTCCGACAATGATCTTTTTCCGCCCTCCGATCATCCCACAGGAACGGGGTTGGCCGGGCGGAGTCGGCTCGCATTTGGACCGGGAGCGCATCCCGAAATCCCGCCTCTTTTAGCAGGGATTTCGGGGCGCAATCAAACAACACACTTCTTCCCTGCCGGGAAGCTGCCCGCCGCCGGGGCGGGCGGCTTCAAATTTTTTCGGGGTACCCCACCACCGCAGCGGAGCGCCCGCCGGAAAACATGTTTGAGCGCCTCTGGGCGCGAATTCGAAGAATCAGCGGAGCGAAGCGCAGCTAATTGGTTTCCCGACAGCGGAGCGAGGATGTGCGGGGTCGAAAAAAGATCCGCGAGCCGACCCGACCGGCGGACCCGTTCCCACCGCCCCCTCACCCCTCTCCCTTCTCGAAGACGATGCCGTATTTCTCCAGTTTCCTCTCGAAGGTCGGGCGGGAGATGCCGAGAATTTCGCAGATCTCCCCCTTGTTCTTTCCGCTCTCGCGGATCACCTTCCGGATGTACTGCTCCTCGACATCGTCGAGCGTCGGGAGCGAGCCGTCCGTTTTTCTTCCGTCGGCCCTCTCCGGTTGAACCGCCCCGGGCTCCTCCATCAGCTCGGGGAAGTCGCCCCGGATGAGGACCTGCCCCTTGGCCACGACGGTCGCCCGAACGAGAAGGTTCTCCAACTCCCGGACGTTCCCCGGCCACCGGTAGGCGAGGAAGATCCTCATCATCTCGTCCGAGACCCCCAAGATCCGTTTGTGCAGGTCGATGTTGATCTTGGCCAGGAGGTACTCGATCAGGGCCGGGATGTCCTCCGTCCGCTCCCGCAGCGGGGGAATGGTGATGGCGACGATGTTCAGCCGGTAGAAGAGATCGTCGCGGAACTTCCCCTCCCGCACGAGCGTCCTCAGATCCTTGTTGGTCGCCGCAATGATCCGGGCATTGACACGAATCCGGTCCTTGCCGCCGACCCGTTCGAATTCCATCTCCTGCAGCACGCGCAGGAGCTTCGCCTGGAGGTTGATGGACATCTCGCTGATCTCATCCAGGAAAACCGATCCATAGCGGGCGAGCTCGAATTTCCCCTGCTTCCGGGAAATCGCTCCGGTGAAGGAGCCCTTCTCGTGGCCGAACAGCTCCGACTCCAGCAGCGTCTCGACGATGGCCGAGCAGTTCACCGCGATGTAAGGTTCGTCCGGTGAAGTGTTGTGGTGGATCACCTTGGCGATCAGCTCTTTTCCCGTGCCGCTCTCTCCCTGGATGAGGACCGTGGTCCGGCTCTGGGAAACGGTGCCGATCATCTTGAAGATGTCGCGCATCTCCTTCCCGCTTCCGATGATGTCGCCGACCTTGAAGTGGCGGGAGGGTTCCATCAGCAGGCCGTCGATTTTCTTTTCCATCTCGCGGGATTTGAGGGCCTTGCGGATGGCCATATCCAGTTCGTCGACGTTGACCGGCTTGTGGATGTAGTCGAAAGCGCCGCTCTTCATGGCGGTGATCGTCGAATCCATGTCGTGGTGGGCGGTGATCATGATCACCTTGACATTCTCGTCCTCCTCGCGCAGGTCTTCGAGAACCGTAAATCCGTCCACATCGGGAAGCCGGATGTCCAGGATGACCACATCCGGCGGAGATTCGACGTATTTGTTCAGCCCTTCCGTCCCGGTCGCCGCCGTAACCACCTCATAGCCTTCTTCGGTGAGATACAGTTCAAGCGTCTCGCAGATGGAACGGTCGTCATCGATCACGAGAATTTTCGATCTCAATTCCCACCTCGGTTCGATTCATCGATCCGGCCGCTGGCCGGATCATCCGGTGATCCGGGGAACCGGATCCGCACCCGGGTCCCCTCTCCCTTGGAACTGAAGATATCCACGATTCCCTGGTGAAGATCAATGATCTTTTTCACCTGGGTCAGGCCGAGCCCCGTCCCATGCTTCTTCCGGGTGAAGAACGGGTTGAAGAGATGGCGCATGTCCTCTTCGTCGATGCCGCAGCCATCGTCACCGATTTCCACCTCCATCTGAGGCACCCTGTCGCCGACCATTGCTGCGGAAACGGTCAGCAGCCCTCCAGCACTCATCGCGTCGACTGCGTTCAGGATCAGGTTCAGAAAGGCCTGCGCCAGCATGACGGCATCGACCGAGAGGAGCGGGAGAGCATCGGCGAACCGGGTCTGAACCCGGATCCCCTTGTCTGCGATTCCCTTCTCCCCCAGCGCCAGGGCGTTTCGGAGGACCTTCCGGATATCGGTCTGCTCCTTGTGCGGCACCGCAGGCTTGGCGAAGATCAGGACGTCGTTGACAAGCTCTTCCAGGTGCTCCACCTCCCGGAGGGCGATCTCGAACCGCTTCTGGTCGTTGCCGGCCGGATGCAGCCTTTTTTCCAGGATCTGGAGGCTCATCTTGATCGACGACAGGGGATTCCTGACCTCGTGGGCGATCCCCGCCGAGAGCTGGCCCACCGCCGCCATCTTCTGGCTCTCATAGAACCTCTCCTCGAGATTCTTGAGCTCGGTGATGTCGCGCTGGACGATCACGTAGCGATCGCTCCCCCGGACCGGCCCCAGAGAGATGAGGAGCGTCCGCTTGGAACCATCCTTCGCCTTGACTTCGATTTCGTACGGGGCAAAGATTCCTTTTTTCGCCTCCTCCCATCGCGCCTTCATGAAATCGTGCTGCTCCGGCGGAACGATCTCCAGGAAATGCTTCCCCTTTGCCTGCCGGGAGATCATCCCGATCCCGTCCTTCACATCCCGGCTCATGTAATGGATGGTTCCGTCGCTGCTCAGGACAAAGAGCCTGTCGGGCAGGCTGTCCACGATGGACTGGAGATAGTTGTAGAGAGACTCGATCTCCTCGCGGAGATGAATGTTTTCCTGAAGCCGGTTCCGGAGGGTTTCCGCGGATCCCCTGAGTTCGGCGGCCATCTCCTCTTCCTTCGAAACATCCTGGAGGGTTTCGATGGCCGCGATGATCTCGCCGTTCTCATCGTAGATGGGTGCGGCGAGAAAGAAGAGGTGTCTGTTTTTTCCCCCCAGGTTCCGGTAGAAGTCCCTCGCCTCGTATGCCCCGTGGACGGTGGCCGATTTCCGGATCTTCTTGGTTCCGTAAAACTTCTCCAGGCTCTCGAAATCCCGTTCGATGATCAGGTCGGCGATGACCGGCCTCTTTTCGTTGTAAAAGGGAATGTACTGCTTCTCGGTTCCGATCATCTCTCCGGCCGCGAATCCCGTGAGTTCGGTGCAGGCCCTGTTCCAGAGGATGATTTTGTGGTCGCGGTCCAGCACGAAGGTGGGGATGGGAGATCCCTCGATGATTCCCTCGATGGTCTTCTTCTCGCGGACGAGCCTCTCCTGCCATTTCTCCCTCTCCCGGAGCCTCTCCCGGGCCTCGTGGGCGCGGATTCTCCTCCGGCCTGCATAGACGATGGCCACAGCGGCCATGATCACCGCCAGGATGAGACCGGCGGCCCCGATCATGATGTTGAGGAAGATTTTCCGGACAAGGGCCGTGGCGCTGTCATAGGGCGTCACGACGGCGACGGTCCACACCTCGGACGCGAAATGGACCGGGGCACAGGCCACGATCGACCGCTCCGGCCGGCCCTTCTCCCCTTGCAGCCGGTACTCGCCGTATCCCTCCTTCCCGGCCAGGAGGGCCTCACGGAGGGGGGATGAATCGGCGTCTGGCCGGAACTCCAGCGATCCCACGTCACGGCCGATCGCGCCCTCCCGGGGATGCAGCAGAACCGTGCCGCGATCGTTCACGAGCCAGGTCGAATGGATCTCGACGGCCGGACGGGGCGAATCCCCGTCGGAGGCGATCAGCGGAAATGCCGCAAGGATCATCCCGTTGAATCCGCCTCCCGCAAGGGATCTCGGCACCCCGACCGCGACCACCCGAATGACGTTTCCCCGATCGTCCGGCCAGGAGAGGAGGCCGACGGCCGGCTGTCGCGTCTCCCGGACCTGGCGGAAGAGGGGAGAGGCTCCGGCGCCGCCGAGCCGTCCGGCGACGGAAGGGGGATAATAAATCTGGATGGCACCAGCTGCGTCCATGACGGCCGTGAAGGAGATCTTCCCTTCCATGCCGGCATAGACTGCGGCCATTTTCCGATGATCGAGAAGGGACCGGTTCGTCTCGCCGGCAAGCCCCGTCAGGCTTTTTCTCACGTCGAGACTCAGATCCTCCACACGAGCCGCCATCCCCTGGGCTACGGAGACCTGCTGCGCTCCGAACTGCCTGACCATCTCCTTTTCCCGCGCATGATAGACCGTCAGCGCCAGCACCAGGATCAGAATGATGACGGCCAGCGCCGTCAATCCCACGGAAAAGGTGACTCTGTTCAGATGATCTCTGTTCCGAATGCCGCTGGACTCCATTCAACCCTTCCGGCCGCACAGAGCTCGGTATCTCCCGAAATCGGGCCGAATGCTATCTGCCGCCCCTCTTTTTGCGCCGATGGTCTCTGACCGACAGGAGGACGAACACCAATATCGCCGCTCCCAGGGATATGATCAACTTGGTCAAACCGTTCTCGATGCCGATCACCCGCCAGCAGATGAGCCATACAATGAGATAGGTCGCAGCGGTCAATAGCTCCGGCATCGAAACCTCGCCAGCAGGCTGTTGTAAAATGCTCTTCAGATGATCGGGGTAGGGAGCTCACGGCCCTTCTCCCGACAGTGACTTCGCTGATTCCGCGTCATCCTAACGGCCCGTTGGAAAAATATCAATAGAAATTTCACACCCCTGCCGTGGCTGGCGGGACCACGGCCAGCCAAAGGTACTCCTTGCCGCGTCCATTCCATCTTTCGTTCAAGTCCCGAGGGTTCATTCCAAGAAATGTTCAACGGAATCGGGCTCCCGCCGATGGCCTGTTCGGGAAGCGATCAAGAATAGGTCAATGCTTGTGATCATTTACGCAATATCCTCCGAGTGCCGGCTGATGGCACATCTGTTGCAGAATTCCGGGCTGAAACAAGAAATCCTTTTCTCGCGACCACATCTGTGGTATCGGAAAAGGGCAAAAATCTTATTACTTTGGGAAAGGGGAAAGGCAATGGTTCAGAAATTTGAAAAAGGTTTGTTCACCCTGGTCTTCTCTGCGGCGGTCCTCCTGGTCGGTTCTACGGTTGCATTTGCGGCGGAAGCGCTGCCGGCGGGCGGCGAATCCTACACCAAGGTCTTGTTTGCGGTCGGAGCGATGATCGCAGCGGGATTCGCAATTGGAGTCGGGGCCGTCGGCGCCGGGCTGGGAATCGGAACGGCGGCAAGCGGCGCCTGTTCGGCCGTGGGGCGTAACCCGGGCGTTCAGGGTAAAATCATGATGACGATGCTGGTCGGCATGGCCATGGCGGAGTCGATCGCCATCTACGCCCTTGTCGTATCCCTCGTGCTGCTGTACGCCAACCCCTACATGAAATATTTCCTGGCGGGCTAGTTCGTCGGAAAGAACGATCCATCCAACTATGGTTAGGGGGAAACGGCATGGCAGAGACAAATAAGGGTAAGCAGTTGTTCACCGTAGCGAGGGTTTTCTTCCTGCTTATCGTAATCCCCTTGTCCCTGATGGCCATCCTGATCGCCAATGGAATCTTCAAATTGGGGGTCACTGTCAAGGAAGGGGCGGTCGCTGTACTCGACCAGAAGTCCCAGGAAGAGATTAAAATACGCGCCATCAATACGGCGGATGAGATTGCCGGCTTCCTCAACGAGAGGAAGAAGGATATCCTGATTGCGACCATCATTCCGCCGACCGATTCCGCTTTCAAACAGTTCGTCCACGAAAACATGAAGCCCCTCTGGGTCAAGGAGGACGGCAAGATTCGCCAGATCCTGGCCAACCTGTACATCGAGATGGCGCTCACGGACCGGAGCGGAAACGAACTGATCCGGATCATGAACGGCGAAGCGGCGCCGAAAGCGAAGCTGGCGAATGTGAGCAACCCCGCCAGTACGCTGTACAAGGCGGAGGGTTACTTCGCGGCGGCCAAGGCGCTGAAGCGCGGTGAGGTCTATGTCTCGCATGTGACCGGCTGGTATGTGGACCGCACCGAGTTCGAGAAGGGGAAGCGTTTTTCCGGAATCATCCGGTTTGCCACACCCATCTTCGACCAGCAGGGGTTTGCCGGGGTTCTGACCCTGGCCATGGACTACCGCCATCTGGCCGCTTTCACGGACCAGATCGTCCCCACCCAGTCCGGCCGCATCTTCGAGGCCGACGCCTCCACGGGAAATTATGCCTACCTCGTGGACGACAGGGGCTTCGTCATCTCCCATCCCTATGACTACCACATCGCGGGATTGGCACCCGACGGAACCCCGGTTCCCGCGTTGACCAAGGAGAATTCCGCGGAGATGACCAAGAAAGGGTGGGCGGTCCTGAACCTGAACCTCCTTGGCTACATGGATCCCAACCTCCCTGAAATCGCAAAGGACGCGGCAGCCGGAAATCCGGGTGTGAAGATGTACAAATTCGGAGGCCACACGAAATTCGTGGCCTACGCTCCCGTGAAGTTCAACTCGCCGGCGTATCCGCAGCCGGCCGGTTTCGGATGGGTCGGCATGGGGCTGGATGTCGAGAAATACAACGAGCTGGCCGTCAAAACCTCCCAGAAGATCGAGAAGGAGGCGAAATCCTGGACCACGACGATCATCGTGATCCTGATTCTGTCCGTCATCCTGCTGTTCCTCATCCTGGCACTCCTGGCACGGGGCATCACCCGCTCGATCGAAGCGGAAGTGCCGGCAGAGGCACAGGAAGCGGCAAAGCTTTACGAAGACGAAGAAGAGGACGACAAGTAACAGACCGATAAATAGCAACTCGCAGTGAAGGCGCGGGGCCGGGAGGAAACTTCCGGCCCCTTTTTTGTGAATGCGGAGAGAACGTCGTTGATGAACAGGAACCGGGAGCGCTTTGGACCGGTGACACATCCAGACGTCTCCGACGTCTGGATCAGAGCCGCGATCCAAGCAGATGTTTTCCCTGTATCTGGAAGCGCCGCCGGTAGGCAACTTCAGGCTGGTTAAGGATCTAGCCTTGCGCGACGTGGGAATGGGATCCCGGAAGCGCGTATTGGAGATTTTCTGGGGCACCCTGCTCTCTCAGCGGAGCGCCGGCAAAGACGACTGTCTGAGCGTGAAGCGCGAGTGGTTCGACAGGCTCACCATGACAGATGCCAAACCACAGCCCCTCATGAGCTTGCCGAAGGGCAGGGTCGGGAAATAGAACCGCGCGGCGGGATCATGGTTCCCAGCGGAGGAATCGCGGTTCCCATTGGAGCTCGGTCTGCCATATGAAATAAGCCCCTGAAGGAAGTTTTCCTTCAGGGGGGCCGTGACAAAGAGGTGTTCGAGCGGATCGTAAGCCGAATTTTGTTCCGCCTCCCGGTCACCCGGAAGACGGCGATGATCATTCCTCTAAGACGGCCGTTGCCGGACGCCTTCAGCGACACAACCCGAGAACTTCGGGGCGGGCCGCCCCGTTCTCCTATTTGGTCTTGCTCCGGATGGGGTTTACCAAGCTTTCCCGGTCACCCGGGAAACTGGTGAGCTCTTACCTCGCCTTTTCACCCTTACCTCTCCTTCCGGAGAGGCGGTATTTTTTCTGTGGCACTTTCCTTAGGGTCGCCCCCAGTCGCCGTTAGCGACCATCCTGCCCTGCGGAGTTCGGACTTTCCTCCGATCCAGCTATACCGGACCGGCGATCATCTGATCCGCTCCAACACCTTTTTCAATGAGCTTCCGAGTTGTTCCGGTTCTCCCAGTAGATGATCCGGTTGCAGTTCGGACAGGTGATCAAGACCTTCTCCTTCTGCAGTTCATTGTACATCTGGGGGGGAATGGCCATGTGACAGCCATCGCAGATCTCCTTCCAGACCGCGACCACCGCAACGCCTCGTCCGGCCCCTTTGATCTGTTCGTATTTCCGGATCAACTCGGCAGGGATATCCTTCCTGATTTCCATGCCTTTCCGGACGTAGTCGCCGAGCTCCGCGTCGAGGGTGTTCAGCTCTGCTTCGATCTTCGCCCTTTCTTCCTCATAGCTCATCCGACGGGCTTTCAGCTCCTCATCCTTGGTTTTCAGGGCGGTTTCGAGATGGTCCAGCTCATCCAGGAGGACAATGACCTCGTCCTCCATCCGGCTGTTCTTCCCCTCGAAGGCCTCGATCTCCTTCAACATCGACTGATACTCCTTGTTCGTCTTGACCTCAAAGAGTCTCTCCCTCGTCCGTTTCAGGTTCTGCTGACCCGCCAGCAACTGGGCATCCTTTTCCTTTCTGCGTTTCCGTATATCTTCCAGTTGCTCCCGCTCTTGCTCCACCACAGCGCAGAATGCCTTGAACTCCTCTTCCAGTCTATTGATCTGGACCGGCAGATTCCGCTTCTTCGCGTGAATCCTGCCGGCCGCCGTTTCCATTTTTTGCAGTTCGATCAGGCTTGCCAACTGTTTCTTCAACTGCCTACCCCTTTCCACAAAAGATTCACCGGGGCTCTCCCCCAAAAAAAAATGCACCAGCCTCTGGTGCATTTTCAGGAAGACCTGCCTCTTCCCCGCTTCGCCTCATCTGTCATTGTCAAAAAAAACACTCGCCGCATGCCCCGTTTCCTCTTCCTCATCCCTGGTGGGCCCACCTGGGTTCGAACCAGGGACCGACCGGTTATGAGCCGGTGGCTCTACCAATTGAGCTATGGGCCCTTTCCGTCCCGGGATGAACGTGTCTCTTATCGAACAGCTTTCTTAATACCCTTCGTCCTATCTTGTCAACCGTTTATTTGACAGCGGGCTTCAGCAGACGCCTCCGGGAGGGGTTTCGCAGTTTCCGAGTCGCGCCCGACTCGATCTGCTTTGCCCTCTCCCGGCTCATCTCCAGCGATTCCCGGGACTCCTCGGCCGAATAATCCCCCCGTTCGCTGATCCCGAACCGCATGCGGAGCACCTTCTCCTCTCGGGGCGTCAGGGTCGAGAGGATCTTCCTCGTCTGTTCGGCCAGATCCATGCTGATCGTCGCCTCTGACGGCGACATGATCTTCTTGTCCTCGATGAAATCCCCGAGGTGGCTGTCCTCTTCCTCGCCGATCGGGGTCTCGAGGGAGATGGGCTCCTTGGCGATCTTGAGGACCTTGCGGACCTTCTCCAGGGGATACTCCATCTTGTTGGCAATCTCTTCAGGGTTGGGCTCTCTTCCCAACTCCTGCACAAGATAACGGGAGGTACGAATCAGCTTGTTGATGGTCTCGATCATGTGCACCGGGATCCGGATGGTCCTCGCCTGGTCGGCAATGGCGCGGGTGATCGCCTGCCTGATCCACCAGGTGGCGTAGGTGGAGAACTTGTAGCCGCGCTGGTACTCGAACTTGTCGACCGCCTTCATGAGCCCGATATTGCCCTCCTGGATCAGGTCCAGGAACTGGAGCCCGCGGTTGGTGTACTTCTTCGCAATGCTCACGACCAGGCGCAGGTTCGCTTCCACGAGCTTCCGTTTCGCGATCTCCGCCTTCCGCTCTCCCTCCTCGATGGCCACCATCGCCTTCTTCAGCGACGTCACGGAGAGCCCCGTCTCCTGGGTGATCTTCTTGATTCTGCGGTTGGCCTCATGGATGACCCTTTCGCAGGACTTCAACTTCTCTACGGAAACCTTCGCCTTTTTCGCCGCCTGCTCCGCGCTGCGGACGGACTTTCCCATCTTGGCCCAGGCCTCTTCCATCTGGGCCAGAGAGAGGCCGGTCTCCTTCTTGCAGCGGCGAACCGACTCTTCCGCCTGCTCCACCTCATTCAAATAGACCCGGAGGTTGGCCACCATCCGGTCGATCTGCCGCTTGCTGAACCGCACCTTGCGGCAGTGCTTGGCGATGTTCCGGAGATTCTTTTCCAGATCCCCCTTGAGTTTCTGCCGCTCGTCGGCGTCGACATTCTTCGCGCCCAGCCGTTTGCGGATCTGATCGTTCTTGGTGTCGAGAACGGTCACCTTGTCAAGGAGTTTGACCACCCGATCCCGATGCATATCCTCTTCCAGGACCCCATCCTCATCCTCGAGGTTGTCCACCACGCTCTTGATGCGGATCGCGCCGCTTTTCAACTGGGCGCCGATATTGACGACCTCCTTGAGGGAGGCGGTCACGCTGAAGACGGCCTCCATGCTCTCCTGAGCCCCCTCTTCGATCACCTTGGCGATCTCGACCTCACCCTCCCGGCTGAGCAGGGAGACCAGCCCCATCTCCCGCAGGTACATCTTCACCGGATCGCCGGTCCGGCCGACGGCGGGCAGCAGACCGAGGACATCGTCCCGTTTGCTCTCCACCCGGTCATCCGCCGCCTTCTTGACGACCAGTTTCTCCCCTTTGTCCGAATCGATGATATCGATATTCTTCTCGCCGAAGAGCATGATGATATCGTCGATCTGATCGGAGGAGATTACGTCGGAGGGGAGCAGGTCGTTGACGTCGTCGTAGGTCAGGAACCCCTTCTCCTCTCCCAGGGTGATCAACTTCTTGAATTCATCTGATTCAATCTCTTTTGCCATATCGGTTTCTCCCGGTATTCCATCCCAGAATGGTCGGCAGCCCTTCTCGTTTCCCGGCCGGCCGCCAATCCTGATTTATGAATCGCAAAACTTCAGGCCGGTCCCCTCTCTTGCAGAAGGATCCGGTTCTTTTCCGCCACGAGACGGTCATACAACTCCTGATCCTTGACCCTCTCCGCCTCCTTGATCTGGCGCGTCAGAGTCCTGCTCCTCTCCCTGCTGTAGCGCTCGCGGACCCGCCGGACCATATCCGCCATGACACGATCGACCAGCTCTGCCCGATAGGGGTTCTCCCCCATCATCAGATCGAGGAGCTTCGCCCTGGCCGGTCCCGCTTCCAGGCCGTTGACCATGGCGAAGATGTCCGTCATCGCTTCGCCCTGCCCCTCCGCGGCCAAAAGCCGCTCCCCCAGCGACCGCAGCTCTTTCGAGCTGAAGCACTCGAGCACGCCGGATGCTGCCACCGCCGAAGTCCGGTCCGGGCACTCCAGCATCATGTGGATCAGGCTCAGTTCCAGAGCGTCCGGCTCCCGGGCCGTTCCCTTCCTGGCCGGCGCGGGGGGCGGTGCAGCCTCATGGGCGAGGACCCGCCGGACCTCATCCTTCAGCACCCCCTCATCGACGTTCAGCCTCTCGGCCACCTTCTTGATGAAGAGGTTTCTCTCGACAGCGTCCCCGATCCGGCAAAGGAAGGCAACAGCCTCCCTCAGTTTGTCCCGATCCTCCTCAAGGGTCCCCCTGCCGCCGAGGATCTCGTCGACGTAGTAATCGACCATCGGCACAGCCCGGGCCAGCAGGGCTTCCATCTCTTCCCGCCCCCGGGTCCTGACGAAATCGTCCGGGTCCTGGCCATCGGGCAGGATGACCGCCTTGGCATGGACATTCCCCGCCAGAAAGAGCTCCAGACTCCGGCTGAGAGCCTTCCGGCCTGCCTCGTCCGGATCGAAGACCGCGGCAACGCGGGGAGCGTACCGCCTGAGCAGATCGACCTGGGGCCTGGTCAGGGCCGTTCCCAGCGTGGCCACGACATTCTGGATGCCCGCGCCCCAGAGCGCGATCAGGTCGAAGTAACCCTCGACCAGCAGCGAGAAACCGGCCTGCCGTATCGCTTCCCGGGTCCGGGAAAGCCCGTAGAGGTTGGCCCCCTTGGTGTAGACCGGCGACTCGGGGGAATTCATGTACTTGGGCTCGGCCGCCCCCATGACGCGGCCGCCGAAGGCGATCACGCGCCCGTCGACATCCTCGATGGGGATCATCAGCCTCCCCCGGAACCGGTCATAGTGGCCTTTCGCCCCCTCTCCGGCCCGCGGAATCGCCAACCCTGCCTGCTCGACGAGTTTCGGTGGAATTCCCTTCCGCTCCAGAAAATCGCACAGGTTCCGCCACCCCTCCGGGGCCAGACCGATCCGGAATGTGCCGATCGCCTCTTCCCCGATTCCCCGCTTCTTGAGATACTCCCTGGCCCCCTCTCCCGCGGGCGACTGGAGCATCCTGGAATAATAATCCGCGGCCAGTCCGTTGACCCGGCGGATCTGCTCCCCCAGGGAGTAGCGATCCTTCTCTTCCGGGCTCATGCTCCGCTCGGGGATGACAACCCCCACCTTGCCGGCGAGCTGGCGCAGAGCCTCCGGAAAGGTCAGATGGTTGAGCTTCATCAGGAAAGAAAAAACATCTCCCCCTTCGCCGCAACCATAACAATAAAAAATCTGTTTATCGGGACTCACATTGAAGGAGGGTGTTTTCTCCTGGTGAAAGGGACACAGCCCGAGATAATTTCTCCCCGCCTTCCTGAGGGTCACGTACTCTCCGATCAGGGAAACGATGTCGGTTCGCCTGCGGATCTCCTCCTTATGATCGGGATGATCGGGAATGGGCCCCCTCAAATGCATTCTCCCTAGGCGGACAGTATGAGCTTCACCTTTTCGCCGACCGCCTTGCCGTCAGCCTTCCCGGCGATCTTCGGCATCAGGGCTTTCATCACCTTTCCCATGTCCCGGACGCCCGCGGCGCCGGCTTCCCGGATCGTCTCGGCGATGAGTGCATCGAGGTCCGCTTCCGGCATCTGCGCCGGCAGGAACTCCCGGATCACCTTGAGCTCTGCGCTTTCCTTCTCCACGAGATCAGGCCGGCCGCCCTTTTCGAACTGTTCGATGGAGTCCTTCCGCTGCTTCACCATCCCGGAGAGGAGTTGGAGGAATTCTGCTTCGTTGAGTTCCCGCTTCAGATCGATTTCCCGGTTGTGCAGCCCGTTTTTCATCAGGCGCAGGGCCGAAAGCCGGATCTTGTCGCCCGCCTTCGCCGCCAGGATCATCTCCTGCTCAATCTTGCTCTTGAATGCCATGCTCCATGGTCCTCCGTTGCCACAACATAAGTCATCTTCGCGTTTTGTCAATGGCGGGTCACAATCAGGTCAGATCGTCCCGGAGCCTCCGCCCGCCCAACAGGTGCATGTGGAGATGGAAGACCACCTGGCCCCCCTCCTCATTGCAGTTGATCACCACCCGGAACCCCTTTTGGTCCACCCCCTTCAGACGGGCCACGGCCTGGGCCGCGGACATCATCGCCTTGAGATCCTCCGCCCCTTCGGCATCCACGTCCATCAGGGTGGCGATGTGTCTTTTGGGGATGATGATGACGTGGACCGGCGCCATGGGGTGGATGTCCTCGAACGCCAGGACCTTTTCGTCTTCATAGACCTTCGCGGCGGGGATCCCTCCCGCCACGATCCTGCAGAATATGCACTGTTCCATAGACGCCTCCTTCCTTAAGGCCAAAACAGATCACCGCCCGATCGCATGGATCAGCGCGCACCTCCCCTCGCCTCGCCTTCATGCCGGCCCTTTGCACAGGCCATGGCCCGAGCAAGGCTCAACGCACCGCTGTAGAGCGCCTTTCCCACAATCACGCCGATGACGCCCCGCTTCTCCAGGGGCAGGAGGTTCTCGATGTCCCGAATCCCGGAGACCCCGCCGGATGCGATCACCGGGATCCCGGCCGCATCGGCCATCGCCCCGGTCGCCTGAACATTGACGCCCGTCTCCATGCCGTCCCGGGCGATGTCGGTATAGACCAGCGCGGCGGGGCGCTCCTCGGCAAACCGAAGCGCCAGAGCCGCAGCCGTTTCCTCGGTCACCTCCGTCCAGCCGCGGACGGCGACCTTTCCTTTGGCCGCGTCGATCCCCAGGATCACCTGACCCGGAAACGCCTGGCAGGCTTCACGCACAAATTTGGGGTCGCTGAGCGCCGCCGTGCCGATGATCACCCACCTGACGCCGAGCCGAAGGTAAGCCTCCGCCGTCTTCAGGGTCCGGATGCCGCCGCCAACCTGGACGGGCAATCCCGTCTCTCCGACGATCCGACGGATGGCTGTCTCATGGCAGGGCACACCCGCGAGAGATCCATCCAGATCGACCACGTGCAGCCGTTCGGCCCCCTGCTCTCTCCAGACCTCGGCCATGGCCGCCGGATCATCCGCATAAATGGTGACCCGCGCGAAGTCACCCTGGGCGAGGCGGACACACCGCCCCCCCTTCAGATCGATGGCAGGAATGACAATCATCGAATATATCCGATTAAAAACAAAGGAATTTCCGCCGTGACGGAAATTCCATCAAAAACTCGAAAAATGCCCTTCACTCCGTCAACAGCCGTTACTGCAGGCCGGGAAAGGTCTTCAGCACCTGTTCCAGCCCCTCTCCCGCCAGTTCCTCCGCCGTGACCCATCTTCCCTTTTCCCGGTAGAAGGCAGGTGCCTGGAGGATATTGTCCATCAGGGCGCTCTGAGTCTTGTCGAAGGAGCCGCGCCATACGAGGGCGCCATCCTCGACCCGGAACAGATGGATCTCGAAAGAGACCGAAGCCGGCTGCTGGACCGCATATGGCTCCCCCTTCCTCTCCCGGAAGCGGAAGAGATATCCGACCACGATTCCCTCCGCGCCCAGTTCGCTTCCCACTTCACGCACCACTTGACGGAACGGGGTCTTGAGGGACTCCGCGGAAACCCGCCGGTGGACCCCTGCCACACGCTCCCCCGACATGACGGTGAATTTCGGTTTGCTTTTCTGCAGCTGTTCCAGGAAGAGGGCCTCTACCACCGCCTCCGGTCTTCCGCTGGCCGCCGTGGCGCTGAAGATCCCCCCGCAAAGGGGGCAGCGCACCGTGCCGCTGTGCAGCTCTTCCGGGCGGATCTGCTCGAAGGGGAGTACGGCGATCCGGTCGAAAACGACCCTGCCTTCCGGAGCCGGGGTTCCCGCGTCCGGGCGCGCGTGACAGCCAGCGATCGACAGCAGAAGAGCGGCGAGCAGGAGGGAGGATAAGAGGATTCGGGAGAAGGATGATTTTTCGATGGTCGGGAACCCCCTTGTCGAGGCAAGCCGTTATGGTTTCTCAGGGATGAAGGCCCCGGCGGCCGATCCGGGATCTCTCCTTACGGGCCTCAGCCTTCCAGGGAGCCCTTCGTGGACAAGACACCCTCGATCCTGCCGTCGATCGCGACCGCATCACGGAAGGCGCGTGCAAAGGCCTTGAAAATCGCCTCCGCCATATGGTGGGCATTTGTACCATAGATGAGGTTCACGTGCAACGTTATTCCGCTATGGTCTGAAAACGACTTGAAGAATTCTCTGAACAGGGCAGGATCGAACCCCCCGATCCTCCCCTCTCCGAGTTCAGCCTTCCAGACAAGGTATGGCCGGCCGGAAAGATCCATCACCACAGAGCAGAGGCTTTCATCCATCGGGACCCAGGCGGAGCCGTAGCGGCAGATCCCCTCCCTCTCCCCCAGCGCCTTCCGGACGACCTGCCCCAGGCAGATCCCCACATCCTCCACCAGGTGATGATCGTCTACGGCCGTATCGCCGCGTCCCCGGATCTCGAGATCCGTGAAACTGTGCCGGGCAAAGAGGTTCAGCATGTGATCGAGAAAGGGAATCGAGGTGTCGATCCGCCCCTCCCCCTTCCCGTCTAAACCGATCTTCACCGAGATCTCCGTCTCCGCGGTCTTTCTCTTCACGGTCGCATTCCGCATGGCCCGCTCCTCAATCGTCAGATCACCTTGTTCAGAGGGTATTCGATGATCCCCTCGGCACCCGCATCCTTGAGCTGCGGGATCAGATCCCGGACGACGCTGCCGCTCACGATCGTCTCCACGGCCAGCCAGTCGTTGGAATGGAGGTGGGAGATCGTCGGCGCCTTCAGGGAGGGGAGCAGGGCCACCAGCCGGTCGAGATTCTCCCGCGCCACATTCATCTTCAGCCCCACCTTCCCCATCGCCTGGAGGGAACCGTTCAGCAGGAGCCGGATCTGTTCGATCTTCTGTCTCTTCCATGGGTCCGCCCACGCCCCGTGGTTGGCGATCAGCTTGGTGTTGGTCTTCATCAGCTCATGGATGATTTTGAGCTTGTTGGCCCGGATGGTGCTCCCCGTCTCCGTCACTTCGACGATCGCATCCACGAGCCCTTCGACCACCTTGGCCTCCGTCGCCCCCCACGAGAATTCGACTTGGACGTGGATGCCCCGCTCGGCGAAGTAGCACTTCGTGAAGTTCACCAGCTCCGTCGATATCCGCTTCCCCTCCAGATCCTCGATCGAAAGGATCGGGGAGTCCTGCCGGACGACCAGCACCCATCTCGCCTGCCTCATCGAGGCCTTGGAGTAGATCAGGTCCTGAACCGTCACGACATCCGATTCGTTTTCGATGATCCAGTCATGGCCGGTCAGCCCCAGATCGATGGTGCCGTCCGCAACATAGCGGGGCATCTCCTGGGCGCGGACCAGGATGCAGGAGATCTCCTCATCGTCGATATCGGGGAAATAACTCCGGCTGTCGTAGGTGATGCGCCAGCCTGCATGCTTGAACAGCTCTACCGTATTGGCTTCCAGGCTCCCCTTGGGGATCCCCAGTTTCAACTTGTTCATTTGTACACTTCCTTTGGATCGAAGATCGGCTGCCCGACGGTGACAAAGTCCCGGCCGGCCCACTTGCGATAGAAACAGGAGCGGTGGCCGGTGTGGCAGGCGGCCCCGCCCAGCTGCTCCACCCGGAGCAGGATGGTGTCTGCGTCGCAGTCGAGCCGGATCTCCCGGACCAACTGCACATGGCCGGAGGTCTCCCCCTTCAGCCAGAGGCTTTTGCGGGAGCGGCTCCAGAAGTGGGCCTTCCCCGTTTCAAGGGTCTTTTGCCAGGAGTCCCTGTTCATATAGGCCAGCATCAGGATTTCGCCCGTCTCATGGTCCTGGACGACCGCCGGCAACAGCCCTCCCCCTTTTTCAAAATCCGGTTCTGTCATGATCCTCCTTGAGGGATGATTTGATTTCAGGAGAGACGCGTCTCTCCCGGAAAGATGAGGAGCGATCATAGTTTGAGCAGTACCATTAATCAAGCATTTTTTACGGACGTCCTCCCGTGCCTGCGGCCGGAGGGAGAACGGGAGCCGGGATTCTCCCGCGGGTATCCGTCCGCGGAACACCCGCGAAAGGCTTCATCTGCAAAGAGTTTCATCTTGCCAACCCTCCCTTTCCATGGTAGAAACTTGCTCGACAGTTTGTCCCGCAGCGGTCGGATCCCGGCTGAAGTCCGCCGGCTCCCTTTCCCCGGACGGGCCCGAGCGCCCCCGGCAGTTCCGGACGATCAGGAGGTTATGGCGATGTCCCTGCTCATCAGTGGTATCGTATCCGTCATCGTGGGTGTGATCGGCTTCATCTTTTGGTGGAATGATTTCGTCATCATTCTGAAGGGCGGCATTCCGATCATGCTGATCCTGTTTGGCATCCTGGCCGTCTATGTCGGCCTCGACGCGATGCAGGACCGTATGAAAGAGGAGAGACGGAAGCAGGAAGAGAAACTGGACAAGACCCGGGAGGAGATCGAGCAGGTCAAGGCCCAGGCGGAGCAGTACCGGGAAGAGATCGAGAGACTCAAGGAGCAGGCGAAAAAAAATTCCGCTTGACAGGATCGCCGAAATCGAATAGGTAACAACGCGTTTTTAAAGAAACGAATGGAGCAGAGAGTGCGTACACACAGCCATAGATACGGCATCGCCCATATCCACGTCCATCCTTACATGTATTGATGCCTGCTGTCCGCCTCGCAGACGGGCAAGCAGGCTTTCCTCGAAACAAACACCCCCGTATTTATTATTCTTGAATGAACCGCGTGAGCGGTCGAGTTCCCCCGGAAGGGAGATCCGTAATATGTTTTACAGCATTGACGATTTTTATCATATTCCCTCTTCCATCTACGCCTATCGCAGCCTGTCTCTTCCCTGCGGCGGGGAAGGACAGGAGACCGACGCCCGCTGCGACGCCGCAACTGACCCTGGATGCCCTTGAACCGGATGAATGCCGAACCGGCGTTCGGACCCGGAGCAGGGGTTGAAAAGAAGGCTTTCCGATTCCCGAGTTGCGGAATCGTCATGAAAAGGAGAAAAAATGAGGAACAAATGGCCCATTGCGATGATCATCGCGTCTCTGTTTACGGTCGGACTGGCGGCTTCCGCCTCTTGTGCTTCAGCGGCTGCGCCGATCAAGCTCAACTACTCGGTCTTCTTCCCCGCACCCCATGTCCACAGCGTGCTGGCCGTCGAATGGGGCAAGGAGCTGGAGAAGAGAACCAAGGGGATGGTGAAGGTGGATGTGCTGCCCGGCGGGACGCTGACCCCCGCCGACAAATGTTATGACGGCGTTGAGAAGGGGATTTCCGACCTCGGCATGTCGGTCTTCGCCTATACGAGAGGGAAGTTCCCCCTGACGGAGGTCATCGACCTCCCCCTCGGAATCAAGAACGGGACCGTCGCCACGAGACTGATCAACGATTACTACAAGAAATTCACGCCGAAGGAGTTGGACGGGGCGAAGGTGATGTTCCTCCACGCCCACGGACCCGGTCTTCTCCACAGCAAGACCCCGGTCAACCGGCTCGAGGACATGAAGGGGCTGAAGGTCCGCTGCACAGGACTGGCCACGAAAATCGTCACCGCCCTCGGGGGAACGCCCGTGGCGATGCCCATGGGGGAAACCTATGACGCCCTGAGCCGGGGGGTCGTCGACGCCTCCATGGCGCCGCAGGAGTCGCTGAACACCTGGAAATGGGGTGAAGTGGTCAAGTATACGACGGAAGACTTCGGCGCCTCCTACTCGACCGGGATGTTCGTCGTCATGAACAAGGCCAAATGGAACTCACTCCCCCCGGATATCCAGAAGACCATCGAGAAGCTGAACGATGAGTGGATCGCCAAGTCGGGGAAGGGATGGGACGACATCGATAAATTGGGGCGGGAAACCACGCTCAAACTGGGGAACAAGGTCATTCCGCTTTCGAAGGATGAGAACGAGCGCTGGGCCCAGAAGGTCCGTCCCCTCCTGGACGAATACGTGAGCAACATGAAGGCCAAGGGGCTGCCCGGCGATCAGGTGCTGAAGTTCTGCATGGACCGGCTGAAGAAACTTCAGTAGACAATGCAGCTGTGACAGCGCCCCCTCCTTGCAGATCGAAGGAGGAGGCCACGAAGGAGTCGTCCGTGAATTCATTTCTGAAAGCAGTCTCGCAGATCAGCAAGTACCTGAACGTCGTGGCCGGCATCAGTCTGGTCTTCCTGATCGTGCTCACGATCATCGACGTAGTTTTGCGGGGTTTCGGAAAACCCATCGTGGGCACCTACGAACTGGTGGCCTTCTCCGGGGCGATCGCGATCGGATTGTCGATGCCGCAGACCGCCCTGCAACGGGGCCACATCTACGTCGACTTTCTGATCGCAAAGCTTCCCCGGACGGGGCGGGCTCTCTTCAACATCGCCACCCGCATCTGCGTTTTCGTGATCTTTGCCATTGCCGGGTGGAACCTGTGGAAGTACGGATGGGACCTGCAGAAGTCGGGCGAGGTCTCTCTCACGCTCCAGATGCCTTTCTATCCGGTTGCCTATGGAATCGGCCTCTGCTGCTTCGTCCAGTGCCTGGTGACGATTGGCGATCTCGTCAAGATCCGCGGAGGGAATTTCGATGAATGAGGTCATGCTGGGGCTCCTGGGACTGGCGTCGCTGCTGGTTCTCTTTCTGACCGGGATAGAGCTCGGCTTTGCCATGGCTCTGGTCGGCTTCATCGGATTCTCCCTGATCGTCTCCCCGCAGGCGGCGATGAACCTGCTGGCCAAGGACATCTTCGACGTCTTTTCGTCGTACGGATTCACGGTCATCCCCCTCTTCATCCTGATGGGGCAGATCGCCTTCAACGCCGGCATCGCCAAGCGGTTGTACAACGCCTCCTATAAATTCATCGGCCATGTTCCGGGAGGGATGGCGATGGCCACGGTGGCGGGGGCGACAGCATTCAAGGCCATTTGCGGTTCGTCGCCTGCCACGGCCGCCACGTTTGCCAGCGTCGCCGTCCCGGAGATGGACCGCTATGGCTACGACAAGAGACTCTCCACGGGGATCGTCGCCTCTGTCGGCACGCTGGGCGTTCTGATGCCGCCGAGCGTCACCCTGGTCGTCTTCGGGATCATCACCGGACAGTCCATCGGCAAGCTGTTCCTGGCCGGGCTCATCCCCGGGCTGATGATCGCCGCCTTTTTCGTCATGATCATCTACGGGTGGTGCACGATCGACCCCCAGTTGGGCCCGAAAGGCGAACGATCGACCTGGGGGGAGAGGTTTGCCTCGCTCCCGGAGATCGGCCTGGTGGTCATGATCTTCCTGATGATGATCTTCGGACTGATGAAAGGGCTCTTCACCCCGACAGAGGCGGGCAGCGTCGGAACCGGCCTGGTTCTGCTGATCTCCGTCGTCAGAAGGGACCTCGACTGGCGGAGATTCATCAAGTCGATGGCCGAATCCCTGAGGACAGCCTGCATGGTCCTGATGCTGATCGCCGGTTCGACCATCCTGGGCCATTTTCTGGCCGTCACGAAGATACCCATGCTGGCGGCCGATTGGGTTGTGGGGCTCCCGCTGAACAAATACGCCATCATGGTGATCATCAGTCTGATCTACCAGACGGGAGGGTCGTTCATCGACGACCTGGCCTTCATGATCCTCGCGACGCCCATCTTCTATCCCGTCATCATCAAACTGGGGTTCGACCCCATCTGGTTCGGCATCATCATCGCGATCACGGTGATGATCGGGGTCGTCATCCCCCCGGTGGCGATGAATGTGTTCGTGGTCAAGAACATCACCAAAGTACCGTTCAACACGATCTATCGGGGGATCTATCCTTTCTTGATGGCCATGGTGGTCTGCGCTGCGATCCTGTTTTTGTTTCCTCAACTGGCCACGTTCCTGCCGAACCTCCTGATGAAATAGGGGCGCCCGCGACCATGGATTATTTCTTCGATCCCCGGGGGGTTGCCGTGATCGGCGCCACCCCGAATCCCCTCAAGGGTGGAAACGCCATCCTGAAGAACCTCCTCTTCGCGTACCGCGGGGGGATCTATCCCGTCAACCCGCGCTACGCCGAGATTGACGGCCTCAGCTGCTATCCCGATGTCGCCGCCGTTCCCGGGCCGATGGATCTCGCCATCATCTTCGTCCCCGCCCCGCTGGTGCCGGCTGCGGTCGCGGCCTGCGCGGAAAGGGGCGTCCCGGGGGTCATGATCGAATCGGGTGGCTTTGCCGAGACCGGTCCCGACGGAGCCCGACTCCAGGATGAACTCGCCTCGATCGCGGCCCGGACGGGGATCCGCATCTGGGGGCCGAACTGCATGGGGCTCGTCGATGTGGTCCACAGCCGCATCTTCTCCTTCATGGACTCGAAGGCCCAGCAGTTGGGATTCATTCCCGGCAACATTTCTCTCGTGGTCCAGAGCGGCTTGCTCTCCGCCACCTTCCTCGTCGACCTCATGAGCAATGCGACCATGGGCGTCAGCAAGGTCTGTTCCGTGGGCAACAAGGTCGATGTCAACGAATGCGATCTGCTGGAGTATTTCCTCGACGATTCCGATACACGGGTGATCGGCCTCTACCTCGAATCGTTTCCCGACGGCAGGCGCTTTCTGGAGATCTGCCGGCGTTCGGAGAAACCCATCGTCGTCCTCAAAGGAGGGAGGAGCCGGAAGGGTGCGGAGGCGGCGATGAGCCACACGGCCTCGCTTGCCGGCAACCGCCGGATCATCGAAGGCGCCCTGGCGCAGGTGGGGGTGATCGAGGCCCGCGATTTCCATCAGATGATGGACTTTTGCCGCACGCTGGCCATGACGAATCCCCCCGAGGAGCGCAAGGAACGGGTGGCCGTCCTGACCTTTAGCGGCGGTGCGGGCATCATCTCCACCGACTTCCTCGAAGAGGAGAGACTCGTGCTCGCCGACCTCGCCGAATCCACCCGGGCCTCTCTGCGGGAACTCTTCCCGGCCTGGATGCCGGTTGCGGACCCGATCGATCTCTGGCCGGCCCTGGAGAGCCATATCGGCGGAAACACCGATGTCTACGGACGCGCCCTGACCGCGGTCCTGGCCGATCCGGGGGTCGATGCCGTCTTCCTCCACACCTTTGCCGGCAACCCCCACATCCGCATGAACGTCGCCGACCTCGCCCATCGCATCAGGGCCTCGGGAAAGCCGGTCGTGATCTGGCAGGTCGGCCGCCGGGAGGAGGCGTTTATATTCCAGAAGGAGGCTCTCGCGGCCGGCATCCCCGTCCTCGGCGAGATCGGCAGAGCCGCGGAATGTCTGGCCGAGGCCCTGCGCGGTCGATCCCGGTCCGAACCGATCGTGCCCTCCGGGGATGTCTTGCCGGATCTTCCGGATGACCTGAAGAATCTTCTCTCCTCGGCCGGCCCGGGCGCTCTCGACGAGCACCTTTCGAAGGAGCTCCTGCGGGCCTGGGGCATCCCGACCGTTGCCGAGCGGATCGCCGCCGATCCCAACCAGGTCGAAGCCGCTGCCGATCTCGGCTACCCGCTCGTCATGAAGGGAGTGCTGCCGGGAGGCATCCACAAGACGGAGCGAGGTCTCGTGCGGCTGGACGTTCCGGACGGGCCGGCCGCGCTACGGACCTTTGCGGCGCTGATGGCACGGATGGAGGGCAGAGGGCGGGTGCTCATCCAGAAGCGGATCCCGGGGAAGGTGGAGCTGATTCTGGGGTTCCTCCGCGATCCCCAGTTCGGCCCGTGCGTGATGTTCGGCCTGGGCGGGGTGACGGCTGAGCTTCACGGGGATGCGGCATTCGCCGTGGCGCCCTTGAACCGCCGGGAGGCCCTGGAGCTCATCGGTCGCATCCGCGGTCAGAAGATGCTCGACGGATTCCGCGGGGTACCCCCGGTCGACCGCGAGGAGATCGCCCGGATCCTCGTCCGCATCGGAGAGGTCGGCTGCGCCTTCCCGCAGATCCGGGAGATCGATATCAACCCACTGATCTGCGGGGACGAGGGGGCCGTCGCGGTCGACGCCACGATCATCCCCGCTTCATGAAGAGAATCCCGGCCAGGAGCACCGCGCCGACGCTGATCGCGGAATCGGCCACGTTGAACGCCGGCCAGTGGTGAGTGCCGATATAGACGTCCAGGAAATCGACCACCTCTCCGAAGCGGATCCGGTCGATGAGGTTGCCGACGGCCCCGGCCAGGATGAACGCGAGCGCACAGACCAGGGGGGTCCCATCGATTCGGCTGACGCGGAGGTAGCGGAGGATGAGCAGGATTGCCGCCACCGTGACGGCCGTGAAGAAAATGGAGCGGAACAGAGGCGGGGCCGAAGCCAGGAAACCGAAGGCGGCGCCTGGGTTCCGCAAGTGGACGATGTTGAAGAATCCGTCGATCAGCGGAAATCCCTCATGCAGTTTGAGCGACGCGAGGATCCAGGCCTTGGATAATTGATCCAGCAGAACCACGAGCCCCGTGATCGCCAGAAACAGGATATTCTTCTTCAAGCCCCGCTCCATCGTTTCGTTTGAAGATCCCGTGACTGTTTCCGGAATCGGATTCCCGGAAAACGTCCGTCCCGCGGCACGATGACCCGCCGGTTCAGACGGTTCAACAGCTGACTAGAGGTTGCCCAGACACCGGGCACAGATCGTCGGATGTTCCGCGTTTGCACCTACCGTCTCGCTGTAGTTCCAGCAGCGATTGCACTTTTCTCCGCCAGCCCGGGTCACGCCGACCAGCAGCCCCGGCATTTCCACACTCCGGAAGGGCTCGGCGATTGCCCCCTCCTCCGCGATCCGGATGCCGGAGACGATCAGAAGCGCCCGGAGGTCGTCCAGATGCGTCTCCAGCAGGGGCCTGAGCGCGTCCGGCGCGGCGATACTCACGGCGGCATCGAGGGAATGGCCGACGACCTTGTTCTGCCGGGCCGCCTCGATCGCCTTGGCCACCTCCCCCTTGAGGTCGATGAGGGTTTTCCACTTCTCGGCCAGTTCCGCCTGGAGCCAGGTCGGGTTCACTTCCGGAAACTGCGTCAGATGCACGCTTTCGGCCTTTCCCGGGCACGCGGGCAGCGCAAGCCACACCTCCTCCGCCGTGAAGCTGAGGATCGGAGCCAAAAGCCGGACCATCGCCTCCAGGACCTCCTTCATTGCCGTCTGGGCGGACCGGCGTGCCTTCGACGCGGCCTTCGACGTGTAGAGGCGGTCCTTGAGAACGTCGAGGTAGAGCGCGGAGAGATCGACGGTACAGAAGTTGTAGAGCGCGGTGTAGACGGCATGGAACTGGTACTGCTCGTAGGCCTCCCGCACGCGCCGGATCACCTCCTGAAGCCGATGGAGGATCCAGCGGTCCATCTCCGCCATCTCGGCATAGGGCACAGCATCCGTTTCCGGGTTGAAGTCGTAGAGGTTCCCCAGGATGAACCGGCTGGTGTTGCGGATCCGCCGGTAAGCCTCGACGAGGCGCTTAAGGATCTCCTCGGAGATCCGGATGTCTTCCGTGTAGTCCTCAGCGGCCACCCAGAGCCGGAGGATCTCTGCGCCGTGCTGGTCGATGATCGTCTGGGAGTCGATGACATTCCCCACCGACTTGGACATCTTCTTGCCTTCGCCGTCCACGACGAAACCGTGGGTCAGGACGTTCCGGTAGGGCGCCCGCCCCCGGGTGCCCACCGATTCGAGGAGCCAGGAGAGGAACCAGCCCCGGTGCTGGTCGTTCCCCTCGAGGTACATGTCCGCCGGAGAGTAGAGGTCCGACCGGTGTTCGAGGACCGCGGCGTGGCTCACGCCGGAGTCGAACCAGACGTCGAGGATGTTCGTCTCCTTCCGGAACTCCCCCCCACCGCATTTCGGGCAGCGCGTGCCTGAGGGCATCAGTTCCTGGGGACCGCGTTCGAACCAGACGTCGGCGCCGTTTTCGCGCACCAGGGCGACCACGTGGTCGAGGATTTCCTGCGTCATGAGTTCGCTGTCGCAGGCCTTGCAGTAGAACATCGTGATCGGCACGCCCCAGAGGCGCTGCCGCGAGATACACCAGTCGGGCCGGTTCTCGACCATCCCGTAAATCCGGTCCCGCCCCCAGGCGGGGATCCAGGCCACGCCGTCGATGGCCGCCAGGGCCTTCTTCCGGAGGTCGTTTTTCTCCATGGAGATGAACCACTGCTCCGTCGAGCGGAAGATGATCGGCTGCTTGCAGCGCCAGCAGTGGGGGTAGGTGTGCTGGATGGCGATCTGTCCCAGGAGGGCACCCACCTCGGCCAGTTTGGCGTTCACCGCCTCGTTGGCGTCGAAGACGAACTGTCCGGCGAAGTATTTGACGTCGCGGGTGAACCGCCCGTCGTCGTCCACCGGCGCATAGTTCTCCAACCCATACTTCATCCCGATCTCGTAGTCCTCCTGCCCGTGGCCCGGGGCGATGTGAACGCAGCCCGTTCCTGCGTCGAGGGTGACGAAGGGGGCGAGGATCAGCAGGCTCTCCCGGTCGATCAGGGGATGGCGGCACTTGAGCCCCTCGATGACCGAGCCGGGAAACTCGTCGAGGATCTCGTAAGGTTCGTTCCGCAGGCCGAAGGCGTCCAAGCAGTAATCGAGGAGCTCCCTGGCCACGATCAGCACCTCGCCCCTGACCTTCACGGCCACGTACCGGAAATCCTCGTGCAGGGCGATCGCCAGGTTCGCCGGGATCGTCCAGGGGGTCGTCGTCCAGATGACGACCGAGACTTTCTCGCCGGCCAATTTGGGAAGGCGCTCGGCAATATCGGAGATGAGGACGAACTTCACGTAGATCGAGGGCGTCGTGTGGTCCTGGTATTCGACCTCGGCCTCCGCCAGGGCCGTCTTGCAGGAGGCGCACCAGTAGACCGGCTTCTTCCCCTTGTAGACGCTCCCGCCCAGATAGAGCTTGCCGAACTCCTCGACTGTCGTCGCCTCGTAGCCGTAGGTCATCGTGAGGTACGGGTTTTCCCATTCTCCGAAGACCCCGAGGCGCTTGAACTGTTCGCGCTGGATCCCGACATATTTCTCCGCATAGGTCCGGCAGACGCGGCGCTTGTCGGTCTGGGACATGGCGGCCTTCTTTTCGCCGAGTTCTTTGTCCACCTGGTGCTCGATCGGAAGGCCGTGGCAGTCCCAGCCGGGGACGTAGACGCTGTCGCGGCCCGCCATGTTTTTCGCCTTGATCAGGATGTCCTTGATGATCTTGTTGAGCGCGGTGCCCAGGTGGATGTTCCCGTTGGCGTACGGGGGGCCGTCATGGAGGATGTAGGGCTTCCGCCCCTTGGCGTCCTTGCGGATCCGGTCGTAGATGCGCATCGCATTCCAGCGGTCAAGCATCTCGGGCTCACGCTTCGTCAGATTGGCCTTCATGGGGAAATCGGTCTTCGGCAGATTCAACGTATCCTTGTAATCCATTCAACACTCCTCAAGATGACATATCGAATTAAATAGCGGAGGAGGCTATCACAGATCATGGCCGCTTTCAAGCATCTCTTCGTTTTCGGGATCAAATATGCCTTGACTTTGGGGCGAATGAGCGTAGGCTACAACCAACATACTGATCGACTTAGGAAAATTGAATAGCTCTCCTTCCCATATAGGGAGGGAAATATCCCCCGGCTCTGTCTATTATGATGTGACAGGGCTTTTTTGTTTCAGGGCGGCAAAAAGGGAAGATCAGCGGACGACGGTCATCGAATTTCAATGAAAGAGGACAGACATGAATATACACCTGGTTGAACCTTTGAATCATTTCGTGAAGCTGAAGGATAACGTGTGGGAAAGCGGCTGGTGGAATCTGGATGAGGACCAGGCCAAGAAACTGGTGGGGGGCGAGATCTATTTCCACAAGAAGCGGCAGGAACCCTCTTTTTACGGAGGAACCATCCTCGGATACAGGCTCGATCCGGATGGGGAATATCCGGGAAAGATTATCTTCAAACTCCAGCACAGCACGTCATGCAGGAATGTCAGCACGGGGAAATCCGGCTGGACCAAGGATGTCAAGATCACGGAAATTGAGCAGCAACAGCCGTGAAAATAGATCACACACCTCCGAACGAGCCAGGAAACCTGAAAGAGTTTGAGGCGGTCCACATGAGAATGAAGATATTCACCGGCAAGGGCGATGCCTCGATGCTGGAAGGTGAATTAAACGAGTGGCTCAAGAAGAATCCCTACATTACCGTAAAAACCATCAAACAAAGCTACGTTGCGAGTGGGGAACAATTATATACGATGGTTTCTTTATGGTACGACAACTGAGTTGCGAATAGATCAGCATGCGGGACGCGGCGAAAACAGGGCGATCATCGGAAAGCGTTTGATTTTCATGACACAGCATCCCTCGTTGAGGCTCCTCCGTTCCCGCCTTCTTCAGGCACCCCCGCCCAGAACCGAGTAGAGCGTCACGCGGTTCGCGAGCCGGACCAGATGGAGCATGATGAGCCCCTGCTGCGCCGCGTAGAGGGCGCGTTGCGCGTCGAGGACGCCAAGATAGCTGTCGATCCCGCGGGTGTAACGGGCATTGGAGAGGCGATAGGCTTCCGCCACGGCCTCGATCAGCGACTGCTGCGCCGCGATCCGCCGGTCCACCGTCCCCCGGACGGCCAGAGCATCGGCCACCTCCCGAAAAGCTGCCTGGATCGCTTTTTCATACTGGGTGACGGATATTTCCCGATCCGCCTTCGTCACATCGTAGGCGGACCAGGTCCGGGCATCGAAGATCGGCATGACGATCTGCGGGGAAAAAGCCCAGGTGCCCGAACCGCCCTTGAAGAGGCCGGAGAGGTCGGCGCTGGCGGTTCCGATGGCTGCGGTCAGGGCGATGCGGGGGAAAAACGCCGCACGCGCGGCGCCGATATTGGCGTTGGCTGCCCTGAGCAGATGTTCGGCCGCCAGCACGTCCGGCCGACGCAGGATAACCTCGGAGGAGAGGCCCGGGTCGATCTCTTTGGGAGGGCGAACGCTTTCCAGATCCGCTGGCAGGAGCGCCGGTGGCAGGGGAGATCCGACCAGAAGATTCAAGGCGTTTTCGTCCAGTGCGGCCAGTTGCGTGTAACGGGCGACGTCTCCCCGGGCGACATCCACCTGGCTTTGCGCCTGACGGAGGTCCACATCGGATGCGAGTCCGACATCCTGAAGTTTCCGGATCATTCTGTATGAGGACTCCTGCGTTTCAAGGGTTGAGGCCACAAGCTTCAGGGCTTCCCGGTCCGCGGCAAGGGTGAGGTAGGTGTTGGCCACGGCGGAGATCAGCGAAATTTGCGCACTGCGGCGGGCCTGGTCCGTGGCGAGGTATTCTTCCAGCGCCCGATCCTTCAGGCTTCGGATGCGGCCGAAGAAATCGATCTCCCAGGAGCTGACGCCCAGATTGACATCGTATCGTTCAGAGGTCATCGCGCTGCCGGTGGACGAGAGATCCGCCGGCACGCGGGATTTGCTCCCGCTGCCGACCGCATTCACGGTCGGGAACAACTCGGCCCGTTGGATGCCGTAATAGGCCCACGCTCTTTCGACGTTCAAAGCCGCCAGACGCAGATCCCGGTTGTTGGCCAGCGCAATGGAAATGACCTGTTGAAGCCGCTGATCGGTGAAAACCTCCCGCCACGGCAGATCCGCTGCCGTCGACGACGTGGACGCGGCGTCTCCGTAGGCTTCGCCCGTCGGCCACTGTACGGGGACGGGCGCGGCAGGTCGCGTGTATTCCGGCGCCAGCGTACACCCGCCCAGAAGAGCGGCGGTCAGCACAGTGAGAAGAAACAGGTTTCTCTTCATATCGTGACCTTTCATATGGTCGATCCTTTCGCCGGATGGCCGTCATCCGCTTTGACGGCCTCGAACTTCTTGCGCTTTCCAAAGATCTTTTCGACCAGCACATAGAAGAGGGGAGCGAAAATGAGCACCAGAACGGTGGCGGTGACCATCCCCCCTAATACGCCGGTACCGATGGCGTTCTGAGCGCCGGCACCGGCACCGGTGGTGATGACCAGAGGCAGGATCCCGAAACCGAAGGCCAGCGAGGTCATGACGATCGGACGGAAACGCAACTTGACACCCTGAAGGGTGGCGTCGAGAAGACTCAGCCCCTGTTCCAGCCCGGCCTTGGCGAACTGGACGATCAGGATGGCGTTCTTGGTGGTCAAGCCCAGCGTGGTCAAAAGAGCGATCTGAAAATAGACGTCATTGGCCATCCCCCGCGAGCTCGAGGCGATGATACCGCCGATGACTCCCAGGGGAAGGACCAGCAGGATTGAAACAGGGATCGTCCAACTCTCATAGAGCGCCGCCAGGCACAGGAAGATCACGAAAATCGAAAAAGCGTACAGAAGAGGCGCCTGGGAACCCGACATACGCTCCTGGTAGGAAAGCCCGGTCCAGTCAAAGCCGAACCCCTGGGGCAACTTGGCCACCGCTTCTTCCATGGCCTGCATCGCCTCTCCCGTGCTTCTTCCCGGTGCCGGTTCTCCCCAGATGTTGATGGAGGGAAAGCCGTTGAAACGATTCAACTGGGGAGAACCCGAAGTCCAGTGGCCGGCGGCAAAGGAGGAGAAGGGGACCATCTTTCCCTGCGTATTCCGGACGTAGAGTTCCTCCAGATCCTTGGGCAGCATGCGGTAGGG